>CADAKE010000092.1 GCA_902788445.1 uncultured Eubacteriales bacterium | reverse complement strand
CGGAATGGCCGGCGGAATGACCGTCGCCAACCGCGTCGTCTCCATGGCGTCTCGTAATCCGTCGGCGTTAAAGCCTTTTATCTTCTTCCTCCAGCAGACAGAGGATGGAAACAGCTATCGCCTGATGGGATGCAAAATCTCAGGGGAATATCCCCAAGAAGGGTATTATTATTGGAACATCCGGGATTACGATTTGGAACTGCCCCGGACGGATTTGCACATGGCAAAGCTGTACGGCAGGGAATGCCTCTGGTGGCTGGAAACGGCGGGACAGACGGAGGATGGGAAGAACAACCTGTATAAGCTGCGCGCCGTGTGGTACGATGGAACGGCGGACGCATTCAGCGAGCCTTTCGTAATCGCCACCATCAAGATCGCCGCTGACAAAGGCGCGCCGGAGGACGTCTATCTTTTAAACGACAAACAGGGCTATTACTACGTACGGAAAAAGAATCAAAACGGCATCGAACTGTACAAGTTCACTTTCCAATTGGTGCCGGGGCTGAAAATGGTCGGAAACGTGCTGACGGACACCCTGGCCAATCCGGGCAGCTACGACGATATGCTGCTGACCGTGTTCAACAACGGCAATCTGCCGCTGACGGGCTTTGATCTGGTGGCCTATCACGAGGCGGAAGGAAAGAAAGCGGAAGCCTTTGAAACCATCCACCTGGATATTTTGAACCCCGCCAACAACACCGTCACCCTGAACAAAGGGCTGAAAGGCGCGACAGAACAGCGTTTCGGCGAATCCGTGGCCCGGGCGGAAGAGAGCTCCATGAACGTGGATGGAGCGGAGTACCGTTACGGAAACACCAAGTGGATTTGGTCCAGAGGCCCTAAAGTCCTCGAAGAAAAAACGGATTTAATGAAACCCAACATGCTGATGCCGGGCACCTTCAAGGCCTTCAATATCTCCCTCCTCATTCCCCAGGGCTGGGAGGGCCGGCAAGACATTTATCTGGAGGTAGACCGTTATTATGTATCCAACGGCACTTCGTTCCAGAAAAGCGTGAGCGGTAAAAGCATCGACGGGATGCTGCGCTACGCGGCAATGCCCCGGGACGATATTGTTTCCATCGGCAGGGACGGCACGGTGCGGAAGGAAAACAGCAGCGTCATGCGGCTCTTTGCCGCCGGGAGCGGCGCGGAGGAAACGGAAGAAGATTACTCCATGTTCAAAACGGACGTAACCTTTGACCGCATCCAGCTGGATACTAACGCCCAGGATCTGAGCATCCAGGCCGCGCGGTGGGATAACAACGGAGAACCCATGGTGACCCTGACCGTGACCAACTGGGCGCACATCGGAAGCGCCCGCCGCAGCGCGAATGCCGTGGTGATGGAAGCGTTCCTTGCCGTGGTGATGGAAGCGTTCCTGGATGAAGAAACCACGCCTGTGTTCCGCTACAGCCTGCCGGAGGAAGTCAGCGACAAGGAAACCTGGAACTTCGATCTGCCCCTCTCCCTGCTCACCGACGGGCGGAGCGCCAGCAAGGTGACGGTGAAAATCAACGGCAAGAATTACAAGGAAGTGGGCGACGTGGACAACAGCGCCGTGATCCTGCTGGAAACGGAGGCGCTCTCCTTCCTCACCCAGCCGGACGACATGAACGCGCCCGTTGGTTCCCCCGCTGTCTTCCACGCCGCCGTAATGGGCGGGCGTGCGCCGTATAAATACCAGTGGCAGGTGAAAACCCCCGGCGGGGAATGGGCGGATATCCCCGGCGAAAACGCCGACACTTTGACCCTGCGGGCCGTGACCGAGGACATGAGCGGGAACATGTACCGCCTTGTCGTCACAGACTTTTCGGGCTACAGCGTCACCAGCCGCGCCGCCACCCTGACGGTGAAGCAGGTGCCCCATACCGGGGATGACGCGCCGATCGTGTGGTGGATTGTCGGGGCGGCTGTGGCAATGGCTTGTATCGCTTATGTGATGTGGAAAAGAAAGAAGTCTCTGAACGCTTCCCATTAAGCAAAGATATGCCACCTCATCCGGGCCGCTGCGCGGCCCACCTTCCCCTCAAGGGCAATGTCATCTACTTAAGAATAAATAGAGCATTCAAGAAACGATAAAGTGAGAAAAAGTACCAATGTCATCCCGACCGAAGCGGAGGCGAGAGCCGCAGCGGAGTGGAGGGACCTGGGAGAAACAACTTCATCCAAGTGATGCTATGCTCAGCTTTCAGGTCCCTCGACTACGGTTCGCGTCTCGCTCACCTTCGCTCGGGATGACAATGTGGGGTGTTGATTGAAAAGTTTCTTATTGGATTTCTTTGCTATTTCTCTTAAGTTGACGACATTGCCCTCGCAGGAGAAGGTGCCCCCGCAGGCCGGACTACGCACAAGGAACTTCCAATCAAGATCAAATATGAAAAGGGGTATCAACATGAAAAAAAAGTAATTTGCTCAAGTACATCCTCATCGGCGTGGCAGACGCTGCCGTTATCTTTCTGATTCTCATTTTTGTGCGCCCGCTCCTTCACGCGGGTGAAACCACCGCACAGCTGATTAAGGACCCCATCAATTGGGCCATGGCCGTATTCTGCGGCGCGGTTGCCGCGTGGTCTATATGGAGGAAAGATAACAACAAGAAGTAACATCCATGCCTGTACGCGCAATCATGAATTCAGGCTGAATCGTGAAATGCTGTTCAGCATAGTCATGTACTCTCATTCAACAATAAACGGAGGAAAGAACATGAAAACAAAGCTGTTGACTTGGGTTGCCCTGATGCTCTCCATCGTGATGGTTTTTTCGGTATCAACAGGTTTGGCGGAAAACTTTACGACAACGGAAGAATACGAGGACGCGTTCACGCTGTGGAATAAAGACGCTCCTGCGCTGAACGCCCTGATTGATTATGTGGAAGCCGTAACGGACGAAAACTCCCCGGACTTCATCCCGGCGGCGGACCGCGTCGCCGTATTCGATATGGACGGCACGCTGATGGGCGAGCTGTTTCCCACTTACCTGGAGGTCGTCCTGCTGGCTCACCGTATCCTGCTTGACCCGTCTTATGAGCCGGACGCGGACATGCTGGAATTTGGCCGGATGACCCGGGATCACGCGCTGGATAAATCCTTCCCGTCGGATTATGACTATGAATTTTCCTACCACCAGGCCAGGGCCTTCGCCGGAATGACGCTCACCGAATACGCGGATTTTATCACGCGGGTGCTGGTGCACGAGGCGGACGGCTTCGAGGGCATGACCTACGCGGGCGCTTACTACCTGCCCATGGTGGAGGTGGTGGAGTATTTGCAGGACAATGGTTTCAAATGCTACATTGTCTCCGGCAGCGACCGGTTCATCATCCGCACCTATATCGACGGCATGGTGGACATTCCCTACGAAAACATCATCGGTTCGGATACCGCTCTGGCGGCCAGGGATCAGGGCGAAACTGACGGCATCGAGTATGTGTTCGGCAAGGGCGACACGCTGGTGCGCACAGACCGGCTGCTCGTCAAGGATTTAAAGACCAACAAGGTGCTGCAAATCGCCCAGGAAATCGGACGCCAGCCCGTTTTGTCCTTTGGCAACAGCTCCGGGGACGTGAGTATGCACAATTACGCCCTCTATAACAACGCCTACCGCAGCGCCGCCTTCATGCTGGTGGCGGACGACAATGCGCGGGATTACGGCAATCCCGAAAAGGGCGCGGAGCTTGCGGAAAAATGGGCGGCCAGCGGCTTCCACGTCATTTCCATGGCCAACGACTGGAAAACCATCTACGGCGAGGACGTGGTGAAAACCGGAGAATTCCATTGGCTGGAGGAATTGGCCGAGGACAGGATTCCTTCCGACGCCGAACAGGCGGAGCAGGCCAACGAAGATATCCAATATGTGATGTATCTGGGCACCAACGACAAGGACACCAACAAGCCCGTATTTACCCAGGAAGAAGCCAAGGAAAAGGCGCGGGAGATCCTGATCAAAAACTTCGGCGGCTATACCCTCCAGGAGGCCAACGGCGGCTGGGTGGACGACGACGGCACTGTGTATCAGGAATACACGCTGGTGATTTATTTGAGCGATACCAACGAAGATCAGGTTCATGCCGCGGCGGACGAGCTGATTCAGGTGTTCAATCAAAGCTCCGTCCTCATCCAGGCCAATCCCACGCATACAGAATTCTATTCCGGAAATTGATCTTGTCGCAGGAAGGCCGGGAGCGTGCTGAACGCTTCCGTCCTTCCCGAAAGGAAATGAAAACATGATCCGAAAGCTGATCCGGCAAAGGCTTGCCGCCAAACGCTGTCCGCGCTGACGGTTTCCCTTTGCCTGCTCATCGACAATATCATGATGAACCGCTAAAAGGAGCGAAGGAGAAGCGATGATAAAAAGAAGTCTAAGTATCCTGCTGGTGTTGATCATGCTGTTCAGCGCGGCGGCGTTCGGACAGGCGGCAAGCGCTGACGCAGCGCCAACAGAAGCAACGGTCTATACGCATGATGGCCGCGTCACCTTTGTGGACGGCGCGTTGACGGATGAACCGATCCTGAGCTTTGACGACGCCGGGCGGGTCGTGGCCGAAGCGCTGGACACCCTGGGCGGCGGCGCGGGCACGACGCTGGAGCCCTGGCGCAATCTGAAGGACGCCTATGGCAATCAATATTTTGTGTTCCAGCAGATGTATGACGACACCACCGTGCTGGGCGGCGCGGTGAAGGTGATCACGGACGGGCGGGGAAACATGATCGGGCTGACCAGCAGCATTGTGTCGGATGTGCCGGAGGCATCGGAAGCGGAGAATATTTCCGCCGAGGCGGCGGAAGCCCTGGTGCTTCAGCACGAAGCGCAGACCAGCCAGCGGAACCTGACCCTGCTGGACGGCGCGACGGATCGGATGATTCTTCCCATTGCTCTCAACCTGGACGTGGAGGCAGAGGACGACGAAGGCAGCCGCTACGTCTGGGTGGTCTACACCGACAATCCTGACAGCCGCGCCGACCGCAGCGCGGAGCTGCCTTATCTGGCCCACTATGTCACCATGGAGGGCGAATACCTCTACAGCCTGCCCACCATCCTGCCCGGCGACGAGGCGGGGGCCAGCGGCTTTAACACAAGCTATTTGTTTGAATTCATGGAATCGGTGGATTATACCGGCTTCGTAGACCTCTCCACCGGCGGCGAAAAGGAAATCACCGTTTCCGTGATGCGGGACACCCGCACGGGCATGTACTACCTGGGCAACCTGGAGCGGCGCATTGTGGTGGCAAACTGCTGGGATTTCCTCTACGACAACGGCCGGGTCGTGCTGGAATACAGCCCGGACAATTTGGAATGGGATCAGGTGGGGCTGCTGTCGCTCTACAACTACTGCCGCGCCTATGATTACTACCGGGAAATCGGCTGGCTCGGCGGCGACGGGGAGGAAACCCCCATCCTGATCCTGAACAATTTCTGCGACATCAACCATCAGCCCATCGACAACGCGGCCTATGCGGGCAAATACCTGGGCTGGCAGATTTTCCTGTCCAGCCGGGCCAACGATTTTGCCCAATGCCTGGATATTCTGGCGCATGAGTTTACCCATTGCGTCACCCAGTCGGTCATGACCTATAACGCCTATATGAACGATTTCGGCGCGATCAACGAAGCCATGAGCGATATCCAGGGAAAGACCTGCCAGCTGCTTCTGGACGGCGGCAACTGGATGATCGGCGACCAGAGCAGAACAAGCGTCCGCAGCATGAGCGAACCGCATAAGTACGGCCAGCCGGAATACACCTGGGATCTTTACTACACGCCCACGGTGAAAACGCCCACCACCCTCAACGACCGCGGCGGCGTCCACACCAATTCCTCCCTGCTGAACGTCCTGGCCTGGTATCTGTATGAGCAGGGCGGCATGACGCTGGAGGAGGGACGCGCCTTCTGGTTCACGGTGGATTGCGCCATGGTGCCGGGTACGGACTACGCGCAATTGGCGGAACTGCTGCCCTGGGCGCTGCGGGCCGCCGGACTGACGAAGTACGAAGAAGCGCTGTCGCAGGCGCTCGCCCAGACGAGACTTGGCGATGAAACGCTGCCAACGGTCATGGACGCGGATCGCGCCCTGCTGACCTTGAACCTGCCGGAGAACAGTATCTTCGGGGATGAGCAGTGGATCATGTACATTCTCAGTGTCAACCCGGAGCGCCTGGTCGAAGCCGGCAAAGCGTTCGTCCGTGACTTTAAGGAGGACGGTATCGACCTGTTCTCCTTCCTCACAACCGAGGATAGTTCTGAGGTGTTGGGCTGGGATGTAATCAAGGCGCGGCTGCGGGAGTGGCTCTCCGCGCGGCTGGAAGGCGTCCTCTATTCCGCTTCCACCAACGCGGGCCAGGACGGCCTGACCATGCGGATGGTATCGCAGCCCGGCTTCGCCCTGCCGGTGCTGCTCCACGGCGTATGGAACGACACGACCAGCGAGATGGAACAAGCCTGGCTGCTGATCTACCTGGGCGGCGAATGGATTGATTTGACGAACCTTGGAGATCCAGCAGTGGATGAAGAAACGGGGAAAGCGATAGAACGCATGATGAACCGTTTATCGGAAAGCCTGGGTTCTGTCCAGAATCTGGACGACGCACTGTCTCTGTTCGTCTATAAAATTGAGGGCGGCGTAAGCCAGGTGATCCCCGGAACCGGGCTTGAGGGCATCCGCCCCACGGACACCGATCTGTTCAGCGACATGAGCGACAATGCCGTGGCAGATGCTCCGCTGCCCAGAAAATCCCGGCCCAAGCTGCCGGATGAAACAGAAATCGTCCCTGAACCCAACTCTTGAGCCTTTCCTGAGCTTCGCAACGGAGGAATATACCCGGGACGCGCTTGCGGAAATCACGGGAGAACAAGGCTTGGATGGTATTCCCGCTGATCTGAACGGCGCCATTTCCCTGCTGATGGACACGGCGGATATTGGGCAAAGCGAAGCCTAACAGGCCGGAAAGTATGGCGTACTGCCGGAGGAGTATACCGCTGTAAAGGATGAAGCGGCATAATCGAAAGGATGGTTGAGCCAATGAATGAATTACGCTTTTCCGCATGGCTGAACGGAATCGCCGCGAAATACGGTGATCGCCCGGCGATTACATGCGGACAGACTGTAACCTATTCCCAGGTAAAAACATATACCTTGCGTTTTGCCCAGCGCTTGATCCGAATGGGCGTGAAAAAAGGCGACCGTGTGGTGCTCTGGGCCGTGAATGGCATTGACTGGATGGTCGGTTTTCTGGGAACTGTGATGGCCGGCGGCGTCGCGGTGCTGATGAACTACGGCTTGAACGGCGAGGACGTAGCCCAGCTTGAAAAGCTGGTAGGCGCAAGCTGGATGATCGTTGGCGGCAATAAAGTGTCCGCGGCGGACCCGAACGCGGCGGCCAAGGCTGCTTTGGACGGGGGCATCCCCAGGAGCATATTTTCCCGCTGAGCGCTTTGTTTTCCGCCAGCATGAATGCGGAGGAAAGCATCGACCATGCGCTGCTGAAGGAGCGGGAGGCGATGAATCAGCCGCGGGATACCGCGCTGATTATCTTCACCACCGGCACGACCGCGCAGCCCAAGGCGGTGCAGCTTTCCGCCTTTTCTGTGCTCAGTGACGCCCAATCCGGAACGGAAATCATTGGCAAAGATTTGAGCGGCAAGGTATGCGTTGCCCTGCCGCTGTTCCATAGCTTTGGGCTGATGGCGGTTTTTATCTATCTCAATCTTGGCAGCCAGGTTTTCCTCCTTCCGTTGATCAAGCCGGATCTGGTGATGGAGCAAATCTATGAAAACAAAATCGAGGATCTTGCCAGCGTGGGCGCTGTCTTCGGTATGCTGCCGCGGCTGCCGGGGTTCGATCAAAAACTGTATGGCAGGCTGAAAAGCTGCATTGTGGGCGGTGGCTTCACCACGCCCACCGAGATGATGCGATTGGAAAACGCTATGGGCGGCGCAAAGCTGCTCAACGGATATGGACAGACGGAATGCTCCCCCGTTATTGCCTCTCCGGTTCCCGCCGATCCGATCGAGCGGCGCGCTGTGACAGTGGGCCATCCCTGGCCCGGCCTGGATGTGCGCATCTGGCGCGAGGGAACAGGCTTTCTTCCCCAGGACGAGATTGGTGAAATCGTGGTCAAAGGCCCTGTCACTATGAACGGCTATTATGGCTTGCCCGCTGAACAGCAGCCCTTTGACGCGGACGGCTGGCTGCATACCGGCGATTTGGGCCGCATGACAGAGGATGGGCTGCTCCAGTTGGCGGGCCGCATCAAGGATATCATTATCCGCAGTGGTGAAAGTATCTCCCCGCAGGATATCGAGCAGGTCATGATGGAGGAAAGCGCGATCAGGGAGGTGAAGGTGCTCGGCGCGCCGCATCCGATATGGGGCGAGAGCGTGGAGGCCTGCGTGGTGCTCCGGGGAGACAGCTTCGATGAGGACGCACTTCGGACATCCCTGCGCAAGCGCCTGGCGGCCTATAAGATCCCAAGCCACTTCTTTATCTATTCCGCCTTCCCGCTGAATGTGAATGGCAAATTGGATCAGCGGCTTTTGAAGGCGGATATGCTGGGACGACTGCGGAAAGCCTATATTGACCATGCGCTGGACGACGGGCTGCGCGTGGCGCGTATACAGATCAGAAACAGGGATTACGCCATCTCCCCTGTCTGTGATATGATACAGGGCTTGGCGGAGCAGCTGGGCTTTATGGGCCGCCGTGTGCAGCGCATCCGTTTGGCAGTTGAAGAAATGATCACAGAGCGGATTGCCAACGCGTATGCCGCTGACGGCGATATCGGGCTGGATGCCTTGCTGATGCCCCAGTGGCTGCGCATCCGTTTCACCGATTCCGGGAAGCCCTACCGGCTGGATCGCAAGGATTCGTCGCTCAGCGCAAAAATCATCCTGGGGAATGTGGACGCCTACTCCTTCAGCAAAACGCAGGAGAACCGGGCGGAATACTGCCTGGATTGGCAATACGCGGAATACTTTGACGTCAGGGGATATTTGCTGTCGCATCAGGAGGCTGGAAAGGCATGAGGCTGCTGGCGAAAGAAAAGGTCAATCAAGGCAGACAGCCTGAGATTGACCTGCTGAAAGCGCTTTGCATCGTTGGCATGATCTTTAACCACGTTTTCGAGGATCTGACCACGTATGACGCGGGCCTGGTTGAAGTGCTGAACGAATACCTGGTCGTGCTGATCGGCGCGGGAATGTTTATGTTCTGCATGGGGCTGACGATGCATTACAGCCGCAGCCAAACGCCTGGCGCTTATGCGCGCCGCGGCTTTGCCATCCTGACGGTTGGACAGATGCTGAATCTGTTTCGGAATGCGCTGCCGAATCTGATTGCCTATTGGTGCACGGGCAAGCAGTGGTTTATTGCGCAAACGCTCCTGGTGCTGCAAACGGATATATTGTCTTTTGCCGGTTTGGCATTCCTGGCCATTGCGCTGTGCAAGCGCTTCAAGGTATCCGGCGCTGTCATTTTGGATGTAGGCATTGTGCTGAACCTGGCCGCCTGCCGCTGTCCGCCCTCGTTCCCGCGGATGGCAATTACCTCGTTCGTCAATTGCTGGGCTTCCTTGTGCTGACGAACGCGGAATCCTATTTCCCGCTGACCAGTTATTTCCTGTTTGTCGCGTTTGGCTTTTGGATTGGTGAACTGTATCCGCGGATTGCGGATAAAGATGCGCTTGCAAAACGCATTCTGATCACGCTGACGCCGATCTATGCTGTTCATCAGATCTTTCGCGCAACGGTCGAAATCCCATTTTTACCTGAATTCCAGAGCGATTTGCAGTATGTCCTTCAATATGGGCCGGACGGATGGATGAGCTGCGCTTTGGCGCTGATGATGCTCTCGCTGCTTCATCTGATCATTCGGCGGACAGGCGGCAGACTATCGCCGATATTCACGCACCTGTCCAATCATATCAACAACTATTATTGCGTCAGCTATCTTTTCATCCTGCCGACACAGACGCTGCTGATGGCCGTCCAGGGACATTTATGGGAGGGCTGGCTCATCCCAACCATTTACGCGTTTGTCCTCCTGTTCATCTGCTATTGGATCATTGAGCGCTACACCCGCTGGAGAAAGCGGCATCCTCTCAAGCCCGGCAGCAGGAGCCAAATGATCAAAACCGCCGCGATCTGGGGAATGACGGTGGTGGTCATCCTCTACGCTTACCCAAGGATTGATGTTTACGCAAATATATGGAACGGGTACCTTCTTCCGTGACAGTGAGTGGCAAGGGGCTGATCCGATGGCATCATGATTGCCTTTCCATGTTCCGATAGGACTGCTTGATCGGCGTTATTTTTCCTCAGATTCATGCCCTCGCCTCCCCCAAATGGAAGGATAGCGCACTCTGCCTGCTGCTGTAAAGTGAAAATATTTTTGGCGTTTACTATAAAACCTACTCTGGGATTTACTATGGGAATTTACCCAGTTAACGTTCGCCCTGTAAATTGCTTTGAACAATGCTTGACAATTTGTTCTCAATTCGATATACTATGCTATGGTTTCAAGGCTTTCAGGCTTTGAAAAACTTGGAACCTCTTACTTTCCCTCCTGTTTTTCTCTCCAATTTCCAGAGTGAAAATCAGGATGGAAATACCTTGGAGCGGTATCGAAGTGGTCATAACGGGACTGACTCGAAATC
>CADAKE010000091.1 GCA_902788445.1 uncultured Eubacteriales bacterium | reverse complement strand
ATGCTGACGGCTGTTGAAGCCCGCTTCCGCCGCAATATCCACCACCGCAAAGCTGGAGGTTTTGAGCAGATATGCCGCCCGGTCGCAGCGCACAGCCTGGACATAATTCACGAACGTGCGTTTCACATATTTTTTGAACAGCATCGTCAGATAAGAGCGGCTGACCCCGGCCATGGACGCCACCTCGTCCAGCGTGAGATCATGCTGATAATTGTCCTGGATGTAGGCGCAGGCCCGCCGGAGACGCTGGATGCCGATGGGCTGATTGCGATGATGAAAGCTGCGGGCCATCCGAATAAACAGCTCATACAATTGATAACAGATCATGCTGTCCTTTTCCGGCCGGCTGTGTTCCCATTCGTCATGAAGAGCGGACAGCGTCAGGTGAATATTGTCCCGGTCCTCCAGGATGCAGAAGCGCCCTTTCCCGCCCATAAAAGTGTCCACGGAAGGATTTTGCAGACAGGCATGGTTCAAGTCAAAGCTGGGCGCTGAAAAAGTATGGCGGTAGCGCAGCAGCATATATCGTATGGGTGGCTTTTGCGCAATCAGTTCCGCCGCGGTATGCCTGCCCAGCATCAGCAGGCGTTGGGCATGAAGCGCGTACTCCTGATCCTTATAGCGAACGGCAGCTCTGGAACCGATTACCTGCAAAATACAGTTTTCATCCTGCTGTGTGGCGATGATTACAGAAGAGCTGTCCGCCGTTTCAATTTTGCACAGGTACGGCCAGACAGGGATAATCTTGGATTCTGGATTGGGCATCTCAACTTTCTCCTTTTCTGATCCGGCTGAAATAATTAGCCGATATGTTCCATCGTCCTGACTGTATAGCCATTTTATACCGCATGACAAATTGCGTCAAGTATAATAAAACAAAAGAAACAATCCAGGCTGGCGTTTGAAGCGGAAATGAGCAAATGGAGTTTTGCCCCGGTACGCTCAAAAAAAGCGGAAAACACATTGGTCCAGCCAAGCTACAGCGAACAACCGACGGAAAAGAGTGAGGAAATGGAGAAGCAGTGTTATGCTCGTCTATTGGCGGATGAATACCGCGTTTGGGGCTTATCAGCGCAGGAAGCCACAAGAAAATCAGCGGATATGCTGGCGCTCTGTCAAAGCGATGCTGAGGCTCAGGCAGCACTGAAGGAAGCGGTGGAAACGCTTTCAAAAGGCGAAAACACCGTGCTGTTTGACCAAAACGGCGTGCCTTCGGTGATGGTGCGGCTGAAAGCGGTCAGCGGTGCGGAGCTGCTGGAGGGCTGCGAGGATCAAACGCTTCATGAAGTATTCAGAACGGACGGCGAACCGCTGGAAGAAATCTGGGTGGGCAAGTATCTGTCCGGGCGCTGGGAAGGCGCGGCGGCATCCTTGCCCATGGCGGCGCCGACGCGCTATCCTTCTCAGGACGAAGCGGCGGAGGATTGCCGCCGCAAAGGGCCTGGCTGGTGCCTGACGCCTTATTTTGTGCGGACGGTTTTATCCTTGAAAAGTTTAAAAGAAGGCACTCTCCCTCACGGCAACAACGATAAGGGCCACGATTATTTTCGGCCCCAGGAGCAGGGCACGCCTTGCGGCGAAGGGCTGGTGCTCACCGGCAGCGGCCCCTGCGTCTGGAGCCATAACGGCAAGCCATCCGGCGTATGGGATATGAACGGCAACCTGAACGAGTGGGACGGCGGCCTGCGCCTGGTAGACGGGGAAATACAGTATGTACCGCTGCGCGATATGATTCTGGATACCCGGGACGCGCACGGCGCACTTCCCTGGCGGGCGATGGATATGGCAGGATGCCCGGTTGCTCCCGGGACAGCGGGAAGTCTGCATTATGATGTGACGAATGAATCCATCTGCCTGACCGATCAGCCCGTCCGGCCCGGCATCGGCAACTGCGCCTTCCAGCAAATCGCCTTGAAAAACGGCCTGGAGGAAGCGGATATTTTAAAGCTCCGGGGCTTGCTTCCGCCCACACGGGACGAGGGTGTCGTGCTGGGCTGGCGCTGGGTATGCGCGGAGGGCGAGCGCCTGCCCCTGAGCGGCGGGGCTTACAAGGCCATTGATCACGCTGGCGCATTTTTTACCGGCATCACCAAGCCACGGGAGGAGCGCTACCAGCTGGCCGGGATGCGGCTGACCTACGTCGATCCACGCCGCTTTGAAAAGGGTGATACAAAATGAAAAACACAGCGGGCAAAGGCCGCGGCCTGGTTCATCTGCGGAAAAACAGCGTGTATGTGCTGCTGCTGCTTCCGGCGATCGCGTATGTGCTGCTGTTTTCCTATGTGCCCATGGCGGGCGTTTCCATGGCGTTTAAAAACTACAATTATTCCAAGGGACTGTTTGAAAGCCCGTGGGTGGGGCTGAAAAACTTCCGCTTCCTGGTGGTATCCAATAAGCTCTGGCCGCTGACGCGCAATACGCTGCTGTACAACCTGGCGTTCATTGTGGTCGGTATGGTGATGGAGGTGGGATTTGCCATCATCATCAACGAAATGAAATGTCGGTGGTTCAAGAAAACCTTCCAGTCCTTCATCTTCCTGCCGTATTTCATTTCCTGGGTGGTGGCTTCCGCCGTCATCCAGACGATGCTGGACTTTGACAACGGCCTCATCAGCCGCGTGGTCAAGGGCTTGGGCGGCACGATGACCAATGTGTACACGAATACGGCTCCCTGGCCCTTCCTGCTGGTGTTCTTCCGCATGTGGAAAGGCGTGGGGTACGGCAGCATCATTTACCTGAGCGCCATTGCCGGCATCGACACGGAAATGTATGAAGCGGCGGAAATCGACGGAGCAAACAGCTGGCAGAAGGTTTTCCGGATTACCATTCCCAACCTGGTGCCCACGATGGTGATCATGTTCCTTCTGGCCTGCGGCCAGATTTTCCGCGGCGACTTCGGCATGTTTTATCAGCTGATTGGCAACAACGGCGTGCTGCTGCCGGTGGGCGATATTCTCGACCTGTACATCTACCGGGCCATGGCGGGCACCGCCAACCTGGGCTATGGTGCCGCAGCGGGCTTCTATCAATCGCTGCTGTGCTTCGTTACCATTATACTGGCCAATTTCATCGTGAAAAAAATCCAGCCGGATTACACGCTGTTCTGAGGAGGGATGGATTATGCTTACCATGCAGCGGCGAAAAAAACTGCCGATGAACGAATTCCTCTTCCGGGCGACGGGCTACGCGCTGCTGTTCACGTTCGGCATGCTGTGCGTGATTCCGTTTTATCTGATCGTGATCTCCTCCTTCGCCAGTGAAAGCGCCCTCATCCGCAACGGATTTGCCCTGATTCCGGAGGAGTTTTCCCTGGAGGCGTACAACCTGGTGTTCACCAACCCCTGGCGTATTGGCCGTGCATACCTGAACACCACGTTCTGTACGGTCGTCGGCACGCTGCTGTCCCTGTTCCTGTGCACGCTTACGGGATATATTCTTTCCCGCAGAAGCTTTGACTGGCGCAACGCTTTCTCCTTCTTCTTTTTCTTCACCACCCTGTTCAGCGGCGGTCTCATTCCCTGGTATATCCTGTGCACCAAGGTGCTGCACTTTAAAAATACCTTCCGCGCCTTGATTCTGCCCATGGCGTTTCCGGTATGGAACATGATCATCGCGAAAAATTACATGCGTGGCGTGCCCCATGAAATTTCCGAATCCGCCATGATCGACGGTGCGGGCGAGCTGACGATCTTTTTCAAGCTCTATCTTCCCATTTCTAAACCGCTCCTGGCGACGCTGGGGCTGTTTTCCGCCTTGGGCTACTGGAACGACTGGTACAACTCCATGCTGTTTTCTACCAAGCAGGAAATGCAGTCCCTGCAGTACTTTCTGCAGGATATGCTGTCCACCGCCAAAGCCCTCAAGGATCTAATTTCCAACGGCTATCTGGACGCTGCGCAGAACATTTCCCTGCCTACCACCAGTATGCGCATGGCCATGACCTGCGTCGTCATCGGGCCGATCATCTTCCTCTACCCTCTGGTGCAGCGCTATTTCATCAAAGGGCTCACCATCGGCGCGGTCAAGGGATAAGCGCAGCTGCTTTTCCGATGATTCTCATTGAATCCCATGAGGCAGGCTTTGCCTCTTGGAAATAAAAAGGAGGTACCCCTATGAAACGTTTTCTTGCCCTAATGCTGGCTCTCGTGCTTTGCCTGTCCTGCTGCCACGCGCTGGCAGAGCAGGAGGAAAATCCCTGGAGCGGCCTGGATCTGTCCGAATACGTGGAAATCAATTTCTTCGTTCCCGGCTTCGGCTTTGAGGACTTCGACGAAATCATGGAGCTCGCAAACGCGCGCATGAAGGAACTGATCAACACCAAGGTGAACGTGACCTTCGTGCCCTACGGCGACTACGGCACCAAGCTGAGCCTGTTCCTGGCCGGCGACGAGGATGTGGACCTGGTGTACGGCGCTTACTGGCTGGACTTTGCCGGCTATGCCCGTAACGGCGGCTATAAGGGCTTTGACTGGGACTTCGTAGAAAAATACATGCCCCTGACCGCCAAGAACCAGGCGCCGACCAGCTGGAACGAGGTGCGCTTTAACGGCCTGTATTACGGCGTCACCAATAACCAGGCGGGCATCGGCTTCGGCGGCACCTGGACGCGCCAGGAACTGCTGGATAAATACGGCTTCAAGGCGGAGGACATCGACAATTACGACAAGATGATCGAATACCTTTATGCTGTGGCCAAGGATGCCACCACCACCGGCATCTATCCCATCAACGCCCAGAACAGCTATCCAATGGACGGCGGCTGGTTCACCGGCCGCAACCACATGATGGATACCAACGCGGGCACCGCGCTGTGGCTGGTATGGAAATACAATACCGGCAAGCCCTTCGCCTATGAAGATTTCAAGTGGTTCGCCGATACCGACGAATACCGCCAGTTCTGCCTGCAGATGGCCGACTTCTACAAAAACGGTGTGTTCCCCTCCAGCGTGATGAACAATGACACCCTGATCGACGATAACTTCTACAACGGAACCTCCGCCATTCTGGGCGCCCTGCCCAACAACTACAAGACCATTCAGGACAGCGTGAAGGAAGGCACCCCCGTGTTCCTGAACAACGGCTGGGACGATGAATGCGTGACCCGCCGCGGCAATTACATGATCTACGCAACCTGCTTCACCAACAACTCCAAGCACACCGAACGCGCTGCCGTGGCGCTGGACTGCATGAAGAATGATCCCATTGTGAACCGTCTGCTGGTGGGCGGCATCGAAGGCCGCCACTACACCCTCACCGAGGATGGCAAGCACTATATTCCCGGCCCCGAATCCGCGGACTTCCCCTGGAACGCCTTCGCCAACAACGCCGCGATCCAGAACGACTCCAATCCCACCCAGCTGATGGACGCTGAATATCAGAAGTATCAGGATATGTACGAAGCGGCGGAAGTGCCCGCCGACACCTTCCCCATCAACGGCTTCAACTATGACGCCAGCAAGTATGACGCCGAGCTGTCCGCCCTGAACGCCCTGTTCAGCGAATACCGCTTCGCGTTTGGCTTCGGCCTCTTCGGCGATCAGACGGAAGCCAAGCTGGATGAATTCATTGCCCAGTGCAAGGCTCTTGGCATCGACGAGATCGTGAAAGACTACCGTCAGCAGATGCAGGCCTTCAACGAGGCGAAATGATAAACTGTGAACTGAATCCGGGAGCAGTTGGCATTCCGTACAGGGATGCCAGCTGTTTCCTTGATGCCCTGGAAGCGTCCGGCTCGGAAATGCACGCTCTGTGCATTATGCGCCATGGCATCCTGGCGATGGAGGGATACTGGGCCCCTTATCGCCATGGCCAAATCCATGGCAGCCAGTCGCTGACCAAAACCATGACCGGCGTGGCGCTCGGCGCGGCAATGCAGGAAGGCTTGCTGACGCTGGATGACCGGCTGACCGACATCTTCCCCGAATACACCTGTCACACCGCGGGAAAACCCTGGTGGGATGAGCTGCGGGTGCGGCACATCGCGTCCATGGGGGCGGGCATGGAAAAACAACCGCCCGTCACCAGCACTGACTGGCAGGAAGCGTTTTTCCGCATGGACATCGTACATCAGCCTGGCACAGCGTTTTTTTACAACAGCGTGGCCTGTTCCATGGTCGGCGCCTGCATCCGGAAAAAGACCGATCTGGGCCTCCTGGACTTTTTGTCGGATCGGGTACTGCGCAAAATCGGCATTGACCCGCAGCATCTGCGCTGGCATAAGCATCCCGACGGCCAGGAGAACGGCAGCGGGGGCCTGATTTCGGATGCCAGGGAAAATGCCCTGATGATGGAATTGTACCGCCAAGGCGGCGTATGGCAGGGCGAACGGCTGCTGGCCGAGGATTGGGTGCGCTTCGCCCTGTGGGTGGAAAACCCGCATACAGGCGGCGAAAACACCTACGGCGGCATGATGTGGGTATGGAAAAACTGTTTTGCCGCTGACGGGGCGATGGGCCAATGGGCTCTGTATTTCCCCAGGGAAGATATGATTCTGTCCCTCAGCCAGACCATTTCCTCCATGGCGCAGGACAAAGCGGTACGGCTCGCCATCGACCGATTTGCCGGCAGCGTGCAGGACGGAGAAACGCCCTGGACAGCAGAGGAAATCCGCTCTTTCCAGGCGCGGCTGGATAACCTGCATATCCCCATGCCGGAAATCAATCGCAATGAAACGGCGCTGCAGCTGTTTGTGGACAAGCAACTGCGTGTAACTGAAGGAACGGCGCATTTCTATGCCGACGACTTGTGTATTTTTAACCCCGGCTACCTGGCCCCGGTACAGAGCTTTGGTTTCCACCGGGATGGAGACGGGCTGATACTGGAAGTCACCGCCTGCGGAAGGACGGATTGTGTGCCGGTCGATCTGAACGGTCAGCGCACTGTTACGCTCCTGACGCCCCTCAACGGCAATCCGGCCCGCACCGTATCTGTGGCCGGGTGGTGCCCGGAGGACAGGACGCTTGTGCTGGAGGTGCGCTGGCTGGAAAGCTGCCGGGTGCACCGGATTACTTTTCATACGCTGGGTGGCAGCGTGCAGATCACCACCTCCCGCCTGCCGGTAGGCGGTTTCGACGTGCCGGATGAAACTGCCCTGGCTTCAATTGAATCAACGAGGAGCTGAACCTATGCCAAAAATACTGAACGGACGCCGTTTGATGGATGTGAAGGTCATGTACAATGTGCCGATCCGTATGCGGGACGGCGTGACGCTGTACATGGACGTGTTCCGTCCGGACAACGACGATAAATATCCAGCCGTCGTGAACCGCACGCCATACCTGAAGGAGTCGGACACTATCGTCGGCTCTTACTGCAAAGCGTTGGTCATGGCGGGCTGCGGCTACAACGTAATCATTCAGGACGTGCGCGGCACCGGCCATTCCGAGGGCATTTGCGACCCGGCAGGCCATCAGGACGAAGACGGCTACGACACCATCGAAGCCATCGCAGCCATGCCCTGGTGCGATGGCAACGTAGGTATGACGGGAGAAAGCTACAACGGTTTTTCCCAATTGGCCTGCGCCCGCGCCAATCCGCCGCACCTGAAAACCATCTGTCCCTTCATGACCTCCTGGACCAAGTTCCCCGCCATTTACGATTTCGGCATCTTCTCGCCTGTGCTGTACGGCTGGATCATCGGGCGGGCCCTGGAAAGGGAACGTTACTATCCCGGCCAGTATTCTCAGGAAGCCATGGAAGCCATGCAAAACCTTGGCGACATGAACGGTCAGGTGTCCTACCTGCCTATGAAGGATATGCCGGCGGCAAACGTGCCGGGTGTGCCGGAGCTGAAATTCCACCGGGAGCTGCTGGAGAACATTGACAGCAAGGAATATCTCACGTCCATCGGGCGGGTGGAAGGCTTTGAGCAAACCACCGTACCCACCCTGAATGTGACCGGTTGGAATGATTTTTTGCGGGACAAAACGATCTACAATTACACCCAGTTCCGCGAGCGCGGCGGCAGCGAAGCGTGCCGGAAGTATTCCCGCCTGATCGTCGGCCCCTGGATGCATTCCGGCAAGCTGGAAGGATGGATCGAGGGCGTGTACTACGGGCCGCAGGGCGACTGCGACGGATACGGCTTCACAGAGAAGCTGATCGAGTGGTACGATTACTGGCTCAAGGGTCAGGACGGCGAATTCATGCGCGGTGCGCCGATCCGCCTGTTCGTGATGGGAAAGAACATTTGGCGCGATGAGTACGAATGGCCCCTGGCGCGCACCCGATTCACGCCGGTATACCTGCATTCCGGCGGCCATGCCCGCACGCTGCTGGGCGATGGGATGCTTTCTGCCGAAAAACCCGGAGACGAGCCTTGGGATGAATACGATTATGACCCCATGAATCCCTGCCCTTCCAGCACCGGCGAGCCGAATAGGATGCTGATGCAGGATCAGCGCCTGCTGCAGACCCGCGAGGACGTGTTGGTCTATACCACGCCCGCGGTGCTGCACGAAACCGAAATCACCGGCCCCATAGTGGCCGAGCTGTACGCTTCTTCCTCCGCCCGGGACACGGACTTTGTGGCCCGTGTCGGCGTCGTGCGGCGGGACGGCTCGGTTTACAAGCTGGGCTCAAAGCTGGTGCGCGCTCGCTACCGCAACGGCGAAATACCGGAACCCCTGACTCCCGGCGAAATCGTCTGTTATCGCATTGAAGCAGCCAACATCAGCATCGTGCTATTTTCTGGTGAAGCTATCCGGCTGGATGTGACCAGTTCCCTTTTCCCCGATGCGGACAGGAACATGAACACCTTCGGCAAGGTGGGCTACGACGCCGAAGGCATTGTGGCGCATCAGCGCATTTACCACGATGCCAGCCACCCCTCCGCTTTGATTCTGCCCATCATTCCCGATGAACAAATGCCCTGAAAAACATAAAAGCAGATGTCCTTGCCTTCAGTTTGTACAGTGCTATTTCCGCAATATCAAGCCAGCTTCCATGATTTGGGGTATAGTGGATTTCACGCTTCTTCATGATTCGGCGGGCTTATTCAGGCTTGAACTTCTTATATAACGATGTAGGCTTACTCCAATTGTTCACACTTAGGAACTGTAGAAAAATAAATTGTACATTTTGCTTGTCTGAATTCGATCCTGCTGTGTTGTCGTTGGTCAGCGTAGCGCCACTACGCCGCCCTCCTCCGCCTTGCAGGAGCAAATTCATCCTGCGCAATCTGTACAATTTATTTTTCTGCACTTTCCTGAATCCGTGAAACTCAAATCACCGTGACAAGCCATAAAACAAGATGGCGTCTGACTTTTCAAGCAGTTTCAATGGACATATTAAATCACCCATTGG
>CADAKE010000090.1 GCA_902788445.1 uncultured Eubacteriales bacterium | reverse complement strand
CCGTTCACGTAGGTGTCGCAGCCGATTTGTTTGCACAGCTCGAAGAATTCGTGGGTGCCGAAGCTGTTGTCCTCGGTCACGCCGCCCCAGTGGGTGTTCACCATCTTCTTGCGCGTTTCCTTGGGACCGATGCCGTCGCGCCAGTGGTATTCGTCCGCGAAGCATCCGCCGGGCCAGCGCAGCACAGGCAGGTTAATGTCGCGGAGCGCCTGCACCACGTCGGTGCGCATCCCGTTCACATTGGGGATTTCGCTGTTCTCGCCCACATACAGCCCGCCGTAAATGCAGCGGCCCAGGTGCTCGGAGAACTGGCCCTGGATATCCTTGCTGATGTGGCCCTTGGTGACCAAAGTGTTGATGATCAGTTTGTTCATGGGCGGATTCCTTCCTTTCGATTGGGGGGTGGGAGGGATGAGGGAGTAGGGAATAGGGATTAGGCATTAGGCAATAGGCAATAGGAGACCATCCAAAAGGCTTCCCCTTGAGGGGAAGCTGTCAGGCGCGGAACCAAGATTGATAAAGAAGTCAAGTCTATTCGCGCCTGACTGATGAGGTGACTTGTTGGACAGTGCACAAGTAACTTGGTCGAATGCCCGCATCACCTCATCCGACCTGCGCGAAGCTGCTTGATTCCTTCGATGCAGTTGGTTCCGCGCAGGCCACCATCCGGGGCTGCCGCCCGCCCTACGCTGAAAATGATCCACTGGATCATTTTCCGGGCGCTTCGGGCCCCCTCAAGGGGAAGGCTTTTGGATTACCCTTTCAGGATTGCTTCAATCTGTTCCAATTCTTCCCTGGTGAGCGGCGGGGCGTTGAGGATGCTCAGATTATCCACGATCTGTTCCGGGCGGCTGGCGCCGATGAGGGCGGTGGTGACGACCTCGTCGCGCAATACCCATTGCAAGGCCAGGTGGTGCAGCTTCTGTCCCCGCGCTTCGGCGATGGCTTTCAGGGCGCGAATCTTGTCCAGCTTTTCGTCCGTCAGCGCGGCGGGTTTCAGGTAGCGGCTGTCCTTCGCCATGCGGGAATCGGCGGGGATGCCGTCCAGGTACTTGCCGGTCAGCAGGCCGTTCGCCAGCGGCGCGAAGCAGATGCAGCCCACCTTTTCTTCCCGCAGCACGTCGGTGAGACCGTCCTCAATCCAGCGGTCGAGCATGGAATAACGCGGCTGGTGGATGAGGCAGGGCGTGCCCAGGCGCTTGAGTTCCCGGATGGCGGCGCGGGCCTGCTCCGGGCCGTAGTTGGAAATGCCCACGTACAGCGCCTTGCCGCTGCGCACGATCTGATCCAGCGCGCCCATGGTTTCCTCGATGGGCGTGTCAGGGTCGGGGCGATGATGGTAGAACAGGTCGACGTAGTCCAGCTTCATGCGCTTCAAGGACTGGTCGATGGAGGCCATCAGGTACTTGCGGCTGCCATGGTCGCCGTAGGGGCCGGACCACATGTCGTAGCCCGCCTTGGTGGAGATGAACAGTTCGTCCCGGTACGGGCGGAAATCCCGCTCCATGTGGACGCCGAAGTTCCGCTCGGCTTCCCCGTAGGGCGGGCCGTAGTTGTTGGCCAGGTCGAAGTGGTTGATGCCGTGGTCAAACGCGGTGCGCAGCAGCGCCTGCTGGGTTTCAAATGGCGTGATGGCCCCGAAGTTGTGCCACAGGCCCAGGGACAGGAGCGGCAGCATCACGCCGCTATTCCCGCACCGGCGGTACTGCATAGTGGCGTAGCGGGTTTCGGAGGGGGTGTAGGACATTTGTAATCACTCCTTTTTAAGGGATGGGGGTGAGGGAATAGGGATGAGGGAATAGGGATAAGGGAATAGGGATAAGGGAATAGGGATAAGGGGAACCAGGTTTGTCATCCCGAGCGGAGTGGAGCGAGAGCGGAACAGAGTCGAGGGATCTAAAAGAATCTTGTTCAGCCAAGCAACGTTCATCCCAGCTTCCAGGTCCCTTCATTCCGCTTCGCTCCAGTCGGGATGACATTAGCAGCCAGCTATGTTCGGGATGACAAGCTGGGGCTTTCGTAACCCCTAATCCCTATTCCCTAATCCCTCATCCCTTTATTCCATCTTAAACATCATCTGCAATTTCGGCTGCGCGCCGGTCACGGGGTCCATGACCAGCTCCAGCACGTCGTCCATGTACTCGTTCCACTTGTCCACGATAGGGCTGTCCGCCTGGGTCTTTTCAGCGAAGGCGATACCCTGCTCGCACTCGTAATAGCCGAACACGTCTCGCCCGTCGCTCCAGATGGTGTAGTTCTTGATGCCCGCGGATTTGAGCAGCGCCAGCATCTCCGGCCAGATTTCGTCGTGGCGGCGCTTGTATTCCGCCTGCATCCCTTCCTTGATGCGTCCTTTCCAGGCAAAGCGTTCCATGGGTGAGCCTCCTTTATAGAATGATTTCCTTGGTCTCCATCGGAGCCAGGGTCACATCGAGCCAATTCTCATCGGGCAGGGAGACGGTGGTTTCCACGTACTCGGTGGCGTTGTTGATCACGATCAGGGTGTGGCTTTCGGGATAGTAAGCGGCCTCCACGCGGCAGTCACCGGAGATGTAGGGCGCCTGATCGGTGAGCCCGGCGGCCAGGAGCAGGAGGTCCAGCAGCATGCGGGTGTTCTGGGGGCTCACCTGGAAATCGCTCATGTACACGCCCAGGCCCTTGCCGAAATGGTTCACGGTCATCTGGGGCACGCCGTTCGCTTCGGCCAGCACCTGGGCCTTCCCGTCGGTCAGGTACAGGTGATCCTTGTCCTTGAGGTTCGCCGCCGAGCCCTCCTGGATGCCCAGGGTCTTGTCCAGCTTGTATTCCCATTTGCCGTGGCACACGCGCGCGCCGGTGTCCAGGTCGATGCCCAGCACATGCGCCATGCGGAAGAAGGTGTGATACCCCGGCACGGCGGAGGGTTCGTTCACGCCGATAAAGCAGCCGCCGTGATAGACAAATTCTGTCAGCCTGCTGACCAGCTGATCGTTCTTCCAGGCGTCGCCGCCGCTCCAGGCGTCGCCCGCCCGGCCCGCGTTGATCACCGCGTCCACCCCGTCCAGCGCGCCGTTCTGTGCGTCCTCAAAGGAAATGAACTTCACTTCCACCGGCAGGCCGGAGAGGGCCTCGTTGATGTGGATGAGGGGGTGCATGTAGGTTTCATGGAAGTGGCCGCTGAGCGTCCAGCTGCGCAAGGCTCCCCAGGTGTGCAGCACCGCCACGCGGATGGGCAGGGTGTAGGGCGCGCCCGCCCGGTGCAGGGCCTTGATCTTGCGGAACTCCACGCCGATGCGCTCGATGGTGTCCACGAACGCAGGCTGGCCGATCGTCAAATGCAGGTAGCCGCCCAGGCCAAACCTGTCCACGGTCTGCCGAAGCAGCGCGCGGCGGGCGGAGCACCAGTAATCCATCGCGTCCTTTTCGGGGTGCCCGCCCTCAGCGAAGGTGGGCAGGCCGCCCAGGCCCACCGGGAACAGATAGGGGTGCAGCCGTATTTCGTGGGTCGGCACCTCCGCCCCCGCGCACAGGCGGCACTCAAAGCCGGAGAAGATGCATTTGATCAGCCCGTCAAAGCCGATGGAGGCGAAGCGCTTGCCGTAGGGCTCCAGGCCCACCCAGCTGTCGTCGTAGAACACATAGGCTTTCTTGCCATACTGATGGACAATGTCTACTAAGACCTTCGCCTTTTCCGCCACGAACGCCTGGATGAAGTCCATGTAATCCCGCTTGTGCTGGGTCGGGGGCATGTGGGTGACCTGGAGTTTGCGTTGGTTGATGAAGTCCTCGGCGGTGAGGGCATAGCCATGCTCCGCTTCAAACGCTTTCAGCGCGGCAGGGGAGACGGTGAAGTCATAGCTGGCCCAGTCGGTGAAGCGGTTGCGGCGGCGCAGGTCGGAGCCGAAGATCCAGACGAAGTTATAGAACAGGGAAGTGAACCGCACCACGGTGGTGTCCGGGTTCTGCTCGCACCAGTCCCGCAGCCACTTTTGCAGGTATTCCCAGGCCAGGGGATGGCGGGGGTCTAACTGGCGCAGGTGCTCGCTCGTCCAGTGGTTGGTGGTGTGGTTGTACATGTTGATTTCTTCCCAGATGCGCCAGGCCAGGAAGGACACGGTGTATTCGTGCCAGGGGACGCAAGGACGAACCGTCACCGCGCCGTTTTCGTATGTCCAGTTTTCGCGCGGTACTTCCTGATTGGAAGTCCGGTCGTACACCTGCCAATAGGCCATGGCCTCCGGGGAACAGTTTACCTGGAACTGCTCGTCAAAGAAGCCGTCCAGCGGATGCAGCGTGACGGTGTCGCCTGCGGCGACCACAGGATCGGAGCAGAGGAAGGTTTGCTGCTGGGCGTCGGGATGTGCTTCGGCAAATTCGTTGTGCTGGCGGATGATGCAGATGGTGGAGTAAATGCCGTACCCCGCCTGCACGATCTCGTCCGACAGCTTCGTGCCGTCGCTGTCGCGGATCACGTCCGCGCCCCACTTCTTCGCCAAGTCCAGCGTCAATTGTTCATAGCCCGCTTCCCCGGGCAGGGTGAAGTCTCCCTGGTGGAATGTTTCGCTCATGATGGATTGCCTCGCTTTGTTGATCAATTATTAAAGGTTATTCAAATTCTATTTCATACCTTTTCCCGTGAGAAAGCAGTAAACCGTCTGTCAGCTGGACGCACAGGATAATCGTGTTTTCATCCTGGAAATCATTGTGCCCGTTGTCAATCCATTGGCTGAAAGCGATCCTTAACTTTTCGGCAATCTGCCGGTTTTCCTCTTTTCCGAAGAAGCCTAAATTGACGCCCTTTCCGTGGGCTGTAAACCAATCTCCCGAAACGGCAACCGTTGGATGATTCTCTATATGTTTTATCTTGCTTGAAAGGGCATGGGTTATGATATAAAACGCGCCGTTTTCATAATAAGCGTCTACGTTTCTTACATAGGGAATTCCATCGCTGATTGTCGCTAAAGCAATGATATGATCCCCGGCAAACCGCTCATTCATGATTTTGTTTACTTCTTCGTTTGGTTTCATGACTTGCCTCCACAAATCAAGATGCACCTGACGATTTATTTTGCGTGAGCACTGACGCAGCTCTCCCGGATAACAAATTCCCAGGCGGCGTTTTCGCGCCGTTCCTCGCCGCTGAGGAGGAGGCGCACCGCGTTCGCGCCCAATTCCTGCTGGCGGGTGTCGATGCTGGTGAGGGCGGGGGAAAGGTAAGGCGCGCAGAACAGGTTGTCGCAGCCTAAGATGGACAAGTCCTCCGGCATTCTCAGGCCATGCTTCCGGGCGGCCTCCATGCAGCCCATGGCCACCAGGTCGTTCAGCGCGATCACGGCGGTGGGCCAATAAGCGGGCATGAGGGAGGACAGCATCCCGTCCAGCGCCGCCTCGCCGTCCTCAGCGGTGCCTCTGCAAAACACGCGGTAGGAGGCGGTGTAGGGCAGGTGCGCTTCCTTTAAGCCGGCCAGGTAGCCCACGTCCCGGCGCTGCTCGTCCTGGTCTTCTTCGGTGCCACCGATGAAGGCGATTTTCTCGTGGCCCAGGCCGACCAGATAACTGACCGCCTGGCGCATCATGTCCGCCATGGGGTAGGAGATAGTGGGATAATTATAATAGGAAGGAACACAGCCGATGAGCACGATGGGCATGTACTGCCGCAGTTCTTTGAGCGTGGTCTGCAAACGCCCGCTTTGCTCGGGCGACAAATATTCCACGCACACGATCAGCCCGTCCAGCCGCCGGTTCACCAGCGTGGAGGCGGGCGGGGCGTCCCCGTCCTCCCGGATGATGCTGCGCCAGGGAAACAGAGTCACCAAATGCTCCCGGCGGCGGGCTTCGTCATTCGCGCCGGTGAAGATCATGGCGTAGTTGGGGTTCAGGAGCTTGGGCAGGATCATGCCGAGGGTGTAGGTCTTTTTGCTGGTCATGCCCTGGGCGATGGCGCTGGGGTGGTAGTTGTGGCGGGCGATAGCCGCCTCCACCTTCTTTTTCGTCTCGGGGGACACGCTGCCGCTGCCGCGCAGCACCCGGGAAACGGTGGCGATGGATACGCCCGCCTCCGCAGCGATGTCGTAAATGGTGCTCCCGGAATTGTTCATGACGCGGGCCTCCTTTCGCGGGGGAGGGGGGAGGGGAGGGGAGGGAAGAGGGATTAGGGATTAGGGATTAGGCAATAGGCATTAGGCATTAGGGAATGGGCAGTAGGTATTAGGCATTAGGCGAACCAGTTCTGTCATCCCGACTGGAGCGGAGCGAGAGCGAAGCGGAATGGAGGGACCTTGGAGAAGCGGGTTCAGTCAAGCAATGTTATGCCCAGGTTTCAGGTCCCTCGACTTCGCCTCACCAGGTCCTTCGACTCCGCTTCGCTCCGCTCAGGATGACAAGGCTCCGCTCGGGATGACAAAGCTCGCGTCCCGCTCGCCTTCGCTTGGGATGGCATTGGGGCCGCCTGCACTCAGGATGGCATTGGGGCCGCCACCTTTGATAGGAAAGACAGCCGTTAAGTGTAATCTCTAATCCCTAATCCCTATTGCCTAATGCCTAATCCCTATTTCCTATTCCCTACTCCTTGTTCCCTACTCCCTCATTCATTCTCATTTCGCCTCCATTATATCAGATATTCCCCCGCACATCAAGGCATAAATGAAAGCGTTTTCCTGAAAAAACGGAGCAAATTTTGCGGTTTGTTAAAATATGAATTTTTTAAGACAATTCAGATAGGCATTGACAAGCGGATGGAAGAATTGTATAATGAAAGCGCTACCAAATACACGGCATGAAATGCAGGCGGTGAAAAGAATGGATTATCGTGAAACGGCGGACAAGGTGCTGAATATGCTCCGGCACGCGGACGGCAACGACCCCTCCGACGGCCATCTGACCATGGACAACTGGGAATGGCCCACGGGCGTGGCGCTCTATGGCATTTACAAGACCTATCAGCAGAGCGGCGACAAGGCCATTTTGGATTATTTAATTGGCTGGTACGGCGATATGCTCAGCCGCGAAAAGCAGCCCCACCGCAACGTGAATACCGTCGCGCCGGTGCTGACGCTGACCTGCCTGTACGACGAAACGAAGAACCCGGACTACCTGCCCGTGATCGAGGGATGGATCGACTGGGTGATGAAGGAAATGCCCCGGACGGACTACGACGGCTTGCAGCACTGCACGGTGTGGAACAAGCATTACCAGCAATTGTGGTGCGACACGCTGTTCATGGTGTGCCTGTTCCTGGCCAAGGCGGGCGTGGTGCTGGGGCGGCCGGAGCTGATCGAGGAAGCGGAGTACCAGTTCCTCATCCACATCCGGTATTTGCAGAATAAGGTCAATGGCCTGTTCTACCACGGCTGGACGTTCGACCGCCGCCACAACTTCGCCGAGGCCTTCTGGGCCCGCGGCAACGCCTGGTTCACCGCCGCGGCCATCGAGCTCTACGACATCACCAAGCGCGACAACGCCGCCATGCGGATGATCAAAACCGCGTGGCTGGATCAGGTGCTGGCCCTGTGGAAGTACCAGCGGGTGAACGGATTGTACACCACGCTCATCAACGTGGAGGAAACCTACTGCGAAACCAGCGCCACCGCCGCCATCTCTTATGGCGTACTCAAGGGCGTGCGGCTGGGGTGGCTGCCCCGGGAGCCGTATTCCCAGATGGGGATGCTCAGCGCAAACGCCGTGCTGGACCAGATCGACGAAACCGGCGCGGTGCAGGGCGTCAGCGGTGGTACCGGCATGGGCCACACATTGCAGCATTATAAAGATATCATCGTTACCCCCACAGCTTACGGCCAGGGACTGACGTTCCTAATGCTGACGGAACTGATGAATCAGGAATACTGGGGATAATCATTTTCTAAAATGTAATTGATAGGTCGATTCATGATAGAACAATTTAAGCTATGAAGCCTCGTAACCGTAGGGGCGGATATTATCCGCCCGCATCCCCGCATACATCATCCAGTTGAGTCAATGAATCATCGTTTGTGATTTCCCGCAAATACGGGCGGATGATATCCGCCCCTACAGTGATTTGGTATTGTTGCTTCAAGCGTCTTTTACAAGATGATGGAATAGTTACTCTAAAATCATTTAAACCAGCGCAGGAGCGCGAAAAGGGGATCCCCTTTTCACTTCCTATTTCATAGGAAGTGAATGTTCACCTCAATAGCCTTTTGATAGAAAGGACGGAACGCCTATGAGCACCAAGGCCGCTGAACGCAGGAAAATGCACGGCACGGGAAAAATGTACTGGCGCAGGCTGGGCGCGGATATCAAGCGCGACAAGTGGCTGTATCTGCTGCTGCTGCCGGGTCTGGTTTACTTCATCGTGTTCAAGTACCTGCCCATGTTCGGCATCGTGATCGCGTTTGAAAACTATGTGCCGTTTTCCGGCGTGCTGGGCAGCGAATGGGTGGGCCTGAAATGGTTCCAGTACTTCTTTAAGTTCCCGGCCTGGACGACGTACCTGGTGAACACGCTGATCCTGAGCCTCATGAACATCATCTTCTATTTCCCCGCGCCCATCATCCTGGCGCTGATGCTGAATGAAATGCGGTCGCTGCGGTACAAAAAGCTGCTGCAAACGCTTTTGTACGTGCCCCACTTCATCTCCATCGTGATCGTGGTGTCCATTACGTTCGTGATGTTCGGGCCCTCCGGCATCGTGTACAAGGGCACGGAACTGCTGCTGGGCCACCCCATCAACTACATGGGTTCGCCCGACACCTTCCGCTGGATGATCATTGGACAAACCATCTGGAAGGAAACCGGCTGGGGCACGATCATCTTCCTGGCCGCCCTCACCAACGTGGACACCCAGCTGTACGAGGCCGCGATGGTGGACGGCGCCGGGCGCCTGCGCCGCCTGTGGCACATCACCCTCCCCGCCATCCGCTCCACCATCGTGCTGATGCTGATCCTGCGCATGGGCTCGGTGTTGGATACGGGCTATGACCACCTGATCCTGATGGCGAACCCGCTCAACCGCAAGGTCAGCCAGACGCTGGATGTGTTCGTGTACCAGCAGGGCATTCAGTCCGGCCAGTTCAGCTACGCTTCCGCCATCGGCCTGATGAAGTCCATCGTCAGCGTGACGCTGGTGGTTTCTTCCAACAAGATTGCTCACCTGCTGGGCGAGCAGGGCTTGTACTGAGAGAGGAGGGATTCAGATGGCAGAACAGGCAATTTCTCCCAAGAACAAGAAAATCCTGGAATCCAGCGGCCCCGTGGGCCAGAACGCGACCATCGGCAGCCGGTTGTTCGATATTTTCAATTATGTGTTCCTGACCCTGGTGGCTTTCACCACCATCCTTCCTTTCATCTATATCATCGGCGCGTCCTTCGCCACGGAGTATGAAATCGCCACCCGGCCCATGTTCATCATCCCCCAGGACGCCACGATCAACGCTTACAGGTACATCTTTTCCTCCAATAAAATCCTGCGCGGCTTCGGCAACTCCCTGTTCATCACCGCCGCGGGCACGGCGATCAACCTGTTCTTCACCGTGACCATGGCCTACGCCATCTCCAAGCCCCGCCTGCGCGGGAGGAACTTCTTCCTGAACCTGGTTATTTTCTCCATGTTCTTCTCCGGCGGCATGATTCCCGGCTACATCGTGGTGGCGAACATCCTGAACCTGAAAAACACCTATTGGTCGGTGCTGCTGCCAGGAGCCATCAGCGCGTACAACATGATGATCGTGAAGAACTTCTTCCAGGGCATCCCGCAGGAGCTGGAGGAATCCGCCTCCATCGACGGGTGCACGGACATCGGCGTGCTGCTGCGCATCGTGCTGCCGCTGAGTTTGCCCGTGCTGGCGACCTTCGGCCTGTTCTACGCCGTGGGCCACTGGAACGCTTACTTCTCCGCCATGATCTACATGACCGGCGCGAAAGAAAAGTGGCCCTTGCAGGTGCTGCTGCGCGAACTGATCATCATGAGCAACGGCACCGCGGGCGACATGACGAACATGGATCCCGAGTTCGTCCAGCCCCCCGAGCAGTCCATCAAGATGGCCGTCATCGTTGTCTCCACCGTGCCTATCATGTGCGTGTACCCCTTCCTGCAGAAGTATTTCGTGAAGGGAGTCATGGTTGGAGCATTGAAGGGATAAGGATAGCAAGGGAATAGGGATTAGGGATTGCGAAAGCCCCAGTTTGTCATCCCGAGCGGAGCCTTGTCATCCTGAGCGGAGCGAAGCGGAGTCGAAGGACCTGGCGAGGCGAAGTCGAGGGACCTGAAAGCTGGCTATAGCATCGCTTGCCTGAATCCGATTCTCTCAGGTCCCTCCATTCCGCTTCGCTCTCGCTCCGCTCCAGTCGGGATGACAGAGTTGGTTCGCCTACTCCCTAATGCCTATTGCCTAATCCCTACTCCCTCGTCACTCCCCCCGGTTATCCGCGGCGCTGCGCGTAACAGAACGCCGCTGAACGATAACAAATTTAAAAAGGAGGAAAACCCAATGAAGAAACTCGTTGCCCTGTTCCTGGCGCTGGTGATGGTGCTCTCCATGGCGAGCTTTGCCGCCGCGGAAGAACCCTTTGAAATCAGCATCCTGCTGCCTGAATTCCCCGCTGACATTGACTTTGTCAACGATTTCGACAGCAACCCCGTGCTGCAGAAGATTTGCGAGCTGTCCGGCGTGAAGCTGAACATCCAGTGGGGCCCCAACTCCACCTACGGTGATATCCTGAATACCACCCTGGCGGACAAGAATCCCCCCATGCTGATCGCGGCGACCGACGCCCGCGCTCCCCTCATCGTGAACTCCGCCCGCGCCGGCGCGTTCTGGGATCTGACCGAAGCGATCAAGGACGCTGAAAACTATCCCAACCTGGCCGCCGGTAACGCCGGTGTGTATTCCAACATCGCCGTGGACGGCCACGTGTACGGCATCTACCGCTCCCGCGCGTATCCCCGCGGCGGCATCTACTATCGCTGCGACATCGCCAAGGAAGTTGGCTTCGACCGCGAAGTGGAAACCATCGCCGACCTGACCGAACTGGCTGAAAAGCTGGCTGGCTACAGCGCCGACACCTATGCCCTGAATATGTGCTCCTACACCGCGGGCACCATCAACGTGATCACCGTGGCCATGGGCGCGCCCAACACCTGGGGCGTGGACGAGAACGGCGACATCTATCCCGCGCATCTGTCTCCCGCCTATAAGGCTGGCCTGGACTGGCTGCGCCATCTGTACGAAATCGGCGGCATCGACCCCAACTTCGCCCAGATTTCCACCTCCGACTGGGACCCCATCGAACGTCAGAGCAAGGCTTTCATGCGCTTTGACTGCCTGGACAACGCCCACCGTCAGCAGGAATGGTTTGAAGCCAACGCTGGCGTGACTGAGCAGATCTTCCAGTCCGTCGGCACTGTGGCCAAGGAAGACGGCTCCATCACCGTGTGGCCCCAGAACGCCGGTTTCAACGGCGAGATCCTGATCATGAAGAGCGCCGTGTCCGAAGCTGACCTGCCCAAGGTCTTGAAGTTCCTCGACTGGTGCAACACCTCCGAGGGCGTCACCCTGATCAACGCCGGTCTCGAAGGCCTGACCTATGACGTGGACGAGGATGGCCTGCGCTATATTCCCGATGAAAAGGCTGACGAATATTCCAAGAATTCCCAGATGTACCACAACAACATCAACCAGATGGGCATGGGCGTCGCTGGCAATCCCGAAACCCCCAAGGCCCGCTTGAACCGCGGCTACTCCGAACTGCGCCAGCGCTATGAAGACTTGAACGTGCTGCTGGCTCCCTACGCTGTGGCGAACCCCTGCTATCCGTTCGTGAGCGAAACCTACACCGCGTTCGGCGCGCAGCTGGATCAGATCATCTCTGACGCCGCGGTGCAGTACATCGCCGGTTTGATCGACGAAGCTGGCCTGCAGGCCGCTTGGGACGATTGGGCCGCTCAGGGCGGCGATATGATCACCGCTGAATTCAACGAAGCGTATCATGCCGCTCAGTAATTCCAAATCCTGAATCCATGGGCTGCCGCTTTCCTTGGGAGGGCGGCAGCCCAATCTTATGCGGAGCGGGGCTTCGGCATAGATGGGGAAAGGACGCTATTCATAAGATAGGAGATAGGAGTTCGTGATTGCCCTGTGAATGCGCCTTGAGCCTGCAATGTACTTATAAAACACTATTTATCTCCTATCTCCTCTCTTCTATCTCCTCACTGATTGAAAGTTCCTCAGAGGATACACAATGAACAAAACCTACTTCTTCCACCACGGCTGGCGGTTTCGGCTGGCTAACGCTTTCCCCCTGCGGGAAGCGGCGGAAAAATGCAGGGACGCAGCGGGCCGCCTTTTTTATGCGCCGGATTACGCGGACGATGATTGGGAGCAGGTGAGCCTGCCCCACACGTTCAACGACGGGGATTTGTTCTCCGTGCCCATCGAGGACGCGGGCAGCGGGCAAAGGCGAACGGTGGCTTTTTACCGCAACACCCTGGAACTGACGGAGGAACAGAGAAACCGCCGGGTGCTGCTGTCCTTCGAGGGCGTGCGGCAGACCTGCTATGTGTGGGTCAACGGACAGATGGCGGGCTATCACGAAAACGGCGTGGGCCCCTTCGGGTTTGATCTGACGCCCTTTCTGCACCCCAGTGGGCGCAACGTCGTCGCCATCGCCACGGACAACACGAGCACCCGCAACATTCCCTGCTGCATCGCCGAAACGCCCAACCATCCCCTGGCGGAGCCGGGCGCTTTCCTGCTGGCCCAGGAGCAGTCCGTGCCGGACAGTGCGGCGGGCGTGGGCTTCCAATGGAACTGCAACGACTTTAACCCCACGCTGGGCGGCTTGAGCCAGCCGGCGCGGATACACATCAAGCCGGAAATCTACCTGACCCTGCCCCTGTATGCCAACCTGCGCACCCACGGTATCTACGTCTGGGCGGAAAACTTTGAGCTTTCCTCCGGCGCGGCGGATATCTGCGTGCAGGCGGAAATCAAAAATACCAGCGGCCATTCCGCGAACGGCTACATTCAGGTGGAAATCACGGACGCGGCGGGGCATAAAGTCGCGGCGTTCACCTCCGCGGAAGAAACGCTGACGCCCATCCAGGAGGACGCACCCTGTCTGACGGTCGTGCCCGAGGACGCTTATCGCTACGACGAAGAAAAGAACCGCTTCGTCCCGACGCCCGAGGAAGAAGCGGCCCCGACGGACTGGCGCTCCCGCAACACGCAGACGATCTCCTGCCGCGCCCGGGTCAGCAGCCTTCGGTTCTGGGAGCCCGCCTGCCCCGCGCTGTACACGGTGCGGGTCAGCCTGTTCGCGGAAGGGGAGCGGATGGATACAGAAACCATCGAAACCGGCTTCCGCCAAACGGGCTGCGACCCGGACAGGGGCGTGCTGATCAACGGCCATCCGGTGTTCCTGCGGGGCTATGCCCAGCGGGCCACCAACGAATGGGCCGCGGCGGGCATCGTGCCCCAATGGCTGCATGACCAGGACGCCCGCTGGATTCGGGAGAGCAACGCCAACCACATCCGGTTCATGCACGTGGCGGGTAGCCCAGCCGACGTTCGCGCCTTTGACCTGTGCGGCGTGGTCTGCGCCCAGCCCGCCGGGGACAAAGAAAAGGAAGCGTTCGGCAGGCAGTGGGACCAGCGGGTGGAGCTGATGCGGGACGTGATCCTGGCCTATCGGAACAGCCCTTCCATCTTTTTCTGGGAGGCGGGGAACAACGTTATCTCCGCCGGGCACATGCGGGAAATGCGCCTGCTCAAGGAAGCCCTCGACCCCCACGGCGGGCGGTGGATGGGCTGCCGCACCCTGAACACGGAGGACGCCGTGGCGGAGAGCGAATATGTGGGCACGATGCTGAACCGCCACGCCGCACGCTTCCTGTCGCTCCACGGGCCGGTCACCGAAACGGAGTACCTGCGTGAGGAAGCGCCCCGCCGGGTGTGGGACGATTTCACCCCGCCGGATTTCGACTACAAAAACCGGTACCTCGGCAAGGGCGGGAAAAAGCAAAAGGGCCTGGATTTTTACGACCTGACCAGCGAGGATTTGGCCTTGGCCGCCGCGCGGGGGTACGGCGAGTTTTTCCATGACCGCCTGGGCGGCGGCTCCGGGAAGAACCTTTACAGCGCCTGTGCCGCCCTGTGCTGGACGGATTCCGCCCAGCATGGGCGCCAGTCCTTCAGCGAGAATGGGCGCATGAGCGGCCGGGTGGACGCTGTCCGGGTGAAGAAACAGAACTTCGACGTGTTCCGCGTGATGCACAGCGCGTCTCCCGCTCTGACCATCGTGGGGCATTGGAATTATCCGCCGCTGACAGAGGAAGCCTACTGGTACGCGGAAAAACAATTCAATGGAAAATACTGGGAAGAAACGGGAACGGCAGCCCGCCGCGACCCGAAACACAAAACCGTTTACGTGATCGGCAGCTATCCCATCGCCAGCGTCAGGCTGCTGGTCAACGGCAGGCAGGTGGGAGAGTGCGCCCAGCCGGTGGACAGCTTTGTGTTCCCCTTTCCGGGCGTGGACGTGACGCAGTCTGGCTGGGTGGAGGCCGTCGGCTTTGGCCTGGACGGCGCGGAACTGACGCGGGAAAGGATCGAAACGGCAGGCCCACCCGCCCGCCTGCGTTTGACGCCCCACACGGGGCCGGACGGTTTCCGGGCGGACGGCGCGGATATCGCCTATGTGGACTTGGAGGCGCTGGACGCGCAGGAACGGATCGCCCCCCTGTGCGATCTGCGCGTTGACTTTGAACTGACCGGAAACGCCACCTTTTTAGGCGGCTACAACAGCGGCCGCTTTGAGGGCAACGGGCGGCATGACAATGTGATTCACCAGCCCTTCGTGTTCGCCGAATGTGGCAAAAACCGGGTGCTGCTTCGGGCGGGCACCCAGCCGGGGCCGGTGGCGCTGACCGCCCGCGCGGAAGGATTGCCCGCCGAAACGGTGGAAATCCTGTTGGTTCCGGCGGACGTTCGCCCGCTGTCAGCCCCAGCGCTGCCCCGCCTCCCGGTCGGGCCGGACGCGCTGCCGGGCAGGGAGCAGGATTTCATCCCGTCCGTTCCGGAACTGGACGCGCTCAAATATGTGCCCGACAAGGAAAACTACTGCAAAATCCTGGTCAACGGCCAGGAGCCGGATTTTCGGGGCGTGCGCGCCGTGAACCGGAACGGGAGCATCTGGGGCAACGTGCTGTGCGTGCTGGAGCGGATGAAGGGCCTTGCCCCGGCGTGCATGAAATGGGAATGGCAGCCGGAAGCCCAGCGGCTTTTGCTGCAAGCGGGCGGGCACACGGTGGAGGCCCGGCCGGGCGTCACCCATCTGCTGGTGGACGGCGTGGAGAACCTCATGGACGGCCAGCCGACGATAAAATCGGCGCGCTGAGAATCACAGTATAATATTCGCAGGAGGAATAAACCATGAACAAAGTATACACCTGTTATCCCGGCGGGAAGCACAAGGCGCTCACCATGAGCTACGACGACGGACGAACCTATGACCGGAATCTTGTGGAAATCTTCAACAGATACGGCATCAAGGGAACGTTCCACTTAAACAGCGGCTTCCTGGGGGACGAAAGGCATATTACCGCCGAGGAAGTGAAAAACCTGTATGTGGGCCATGAGGTCAGCTGCCACACCGTCACCCATCCTACCATCGCCCGCTGCCCACTGCCCGAGGTGGCCCAGGAGGTGCTGGAGGACAGGAAAGCCTTGGAGGCGCTGTGCGGCTATCCCGTGCGGGGGCTTAGCTATCCCAACGGGTCATTAAGTAAAGAAATCGAAACGCTGCTGCCCGCCTGCGGCATCCGCTATTCTCGCGTGGTCGGGTCGTCGGATTCCTTCGCCCTGCCGGAAAATCCCCTGCGCTGGCAGGCCACCTGCCACCACAACCACCGCCTGATGGAACTCGGCGAACAGTTCCTGGGCCTGTTCAAGAAGCAATATCTGTACCTCATGTACGTCTGGGGCCACAGCTATGAATTCAACGACAAGGACAACTGGGATTTGATCGAGGGCTTCTGTCGGATGATGGGCGGCAAGGACGACATCTGGTACTGCACCAACATCGAGTTTGTGGACTACATGGACGACGCCAAGCGCCTCCAGTTCTCCGCCGACAATTCCTTCGTCCGCAATCCCAACGCCCAGGATGTGTGGATTTCGGTCAATGACCGGGAACCGATTAAGGTTCCGGCGGGGGAATTGCTGACGCTGGATGCGTGAGGGCGATTGAAAGGACACGTTTAGTTATTAAAGGGATTAGGGAATAGGGAATAGGGATTAGGGTACCGGCCGCTTCTGTCATCCCGAGCGAAGGTGAGCGGGACGCGAACCTTGTCATCCCGAGCAAAGTCGAGGGACCTGGACCTGAAAGCTGGGTATAAAGTTGCTTGATTGAATACGTTTCTCTCAGGTCCCTCGACTACGTTCCGCTCTCGCTCCACTTCGCTCGGGATGACACCCTGGTTCTCCTAATCCCTATTCCCTAATCCCTAATCCCTTTCTTACTTAAAGCTCCCAATTACGAAAACAAAAGGAGATCCTATGAACATTTACAAAGACCCCATCACCGGCTATGAAGTGCGGAAATATACCGACGGCCCGGCGCGGAACGCGAAGCTGTACTTCACCTGCGAAAACTTTTCGCTGGACGATACATACTTCTTCTTCATGAAAAACTCCATGCAGAAGGAACTGGGCGGCGGGTGCTACAAAGCCAATGTGGAAACGGGCGAACTGATCCAGGTGACGGGCGAACAATACCGCGGCTTCGCTACCGACCGGGAGAAGAACATCGGCTACACCTGCAAGAACGATACCGAGGTGTACGCCGTCGACCTGACCACCAACGAAATGAAAAAGATCGGCGACCTGCCCAAGGGCGGCCAGATCACGGGCCACCTCACCGCCGCCAACACCGGGCGCATCGCGTGCAGTTACCACCTGGCGAACAAGTATTACGCCCTGGTCATCCTCGACCCCGGCAAGGAAGCGGAGATCGTGTACCAGAGCGACTACCGTCTGGGCCACGCGCAAATCTGCCCCACGGACGAAAACCTGATTTTCTACATCCACGAAACCGAGGGCGACGCCTTCCAGCGCACCTGGATGTTTGACGTGAAGGAGCGGTACGTTAGGCCCTACTACGTGGAGCACCCCAGCGAATGGATCACGCATGAGGTCTGGGCGGCGGACGGCAGCGAAATGGCGATGATGAAGCTCGACCCCGCCGGATTTGTGGACGGGGAAAAGGGGGAAACCCACACCGGCAACATCATCATCGGCGACAAGGACGGGCGTCACTTCGACGTGGCGGCGACCAGCACCCAGCTTCTGCACCCCTGCCTGAGCCGGGACAAAAAATGGCTCTGCGCTGACCGCATCAGCTACCTGGGCACGAAGATTCAGGAGGGCGTGGTGCTGATCGAGCGGGCGACGAAGAAGGCGAAGCTCATCGCCACGACCGGCTCCTGCAAAACCGGGGCCGACCACCAGCATCCGTCCTTCAACCGGAAGGGCGACCAGATTCTGTTCTCGAACCCGGATGAAAACGGGATTGCCCAGGTGTGCGTGATCGACCTCAACCAGGTCTGGAAGGATTGGTGAAAGATATGCAAACGATTTGGATCATCGGCGATTCCACAGTGGAGGACAACAAACCGCCGTTCCGTGGCTGGGGCTGGGCCCTGCCGGAATACGTGAAGGACGGCGTACAGGTAAAGAACCACGCCCTCAGCGGCAGGAGCAGCCGCAGCTTCTGGGAAGAAAAGCTGTTTGAGCCCGTGGCGGCGGGGATGCAGGCGGGGGATATGCTGCTCATCCAGTTCGGCCACAACGACGAAAAGGACGACGAGCGCCACACCGACCCGGACACCACCTTTCCCGAGCACTTAATGCGCTATGTGAAAGCGGCCTGGGAAAAGCTGGCCCTGCCTGTGCTGATCACGCCGGTGTCCCGCCGGTTCTTTTCAGAGCCCACCAGCCTCATGTACACCCACGGCGAATATCCCCGCGCCATCCGCGAGTTGGCGAAAAAAGAGGGCCTGCCCCTGTGCGACCTGGAAAAGGACAGCCGTGCTTTGTATCTGTCCCTGGGCCCGGACAAAACGGCGGAGCTGTTCGTGCGCCTGGCGCCCGGTGAAAACCCCGATTTCCCCGACGGCCACGACGATAAGACCCACTTCAACGCTTACGGCGCGAAAAAGATCGCGGAGCTGGTAGCGGAAGAATTGAAGATGTGGAGCCGGTGCGCGGAGTACCTCAAATAATCGCTTTCGTAATTGTTCAGTCAACTGTGACTTTATGAACAATTTAAATAACAATACCAGCTAACCGTAGGGGCGGATATTATCCGTCCGCTTCCTAAATCATTACGTTGTCTGATCATCTTACATTCGCATATTCCTACAATACGGGCGGATGATATCCGCCCCTACAAGTGGAACGTATACTGATTTAAAGTGTCCTTGAAGTAAACGACAGACCAGTTCCATGCTTTCTATGAACCGCCGTTGATCGGCGGTTTTTTCTTGACATTCTAAAGAAATAATACTATAATTCTATCAGAATCATGATAGAATAAGATCGAGGTGAAACCATGATGACGATTCGTCCTTCCACAGCGCTGCGGAACGAGTATGCCGATATTTCCAGGGTATGCCACGAAACCGGGGAGCCGGTTTTTATCACCCGGAATGGCGAAGGAGATTTGGTGGTGCAGAGCGTCGCCGCGTATAATCAGCGGGAAATGAGCCTGGAGCTTCGGGAAAAACTGCTGGAAGCGGAAGAACAATTGGCTTCCGGCGTGCAGCCGGTTTCTGTGGAGCAGGCTGCGGAAAAATGGAGGGCTGTGATTGATGCCGCCGGTACCCGTTAAGCTCCTGCCCATTGCGCAGGAGGATGTAAGCCAGGCGCTGGCTTTGATTGCTGTGGAAGACCCTGCGGCGGCGGAAAAACTGCGCCAGGGCTTTTTGAAGGCGCTGGAACAGGTTTCAATGTATCCTTATTCCGGCGCGGAAATCATGGTGGGCGGCAGGAACCGCCGGGTATACCATCGGCTGTATGTGGCGCCTTATGTGATGTATTACCGCGTGATTCAGGATACGGTCGTTGTGATGCGCGTCCTGCATGAACGGATGGATCGAAGAAAGCATCTGCCTTAATATGTTTTTTTGTTATTTCCTGATTGACAGAGCCAGCGCTGAATGGTATGATACAAGCGATTGAAAACGTTACCGATAAAGATACCAAACGAGGCGCAGACAATGAAGATTTACACCATCCGGGACATTGCCGAAATGGCGCATGTCAGCGTGACCACGGTGTCCCGGGTGCTGAACGACCGGCCGGACGTGAGCCGGGAAACCAAGGAGCGGGTGCGCCGGGTGATGGCGGAATGCCACTTCGTGGGCAACGCCAACGCCAGGGGCCTCAAGCAGGCGGACGGGGAGAGCGTCGCGCTGATCATCCGGGGCCGGAACAATCCCTTCCTGAACGCGCTGACGGAAACCATGCTGCGCTGTCCACGCCGCGAAAAGACCGCGCTGCTGACGGAATACATCGACGAGCGGGACGACGAGTTCCTGCGGGCGCTGACGCTTCTCAACCGGCAGCGCATCGCCGGGCTCATTTTCCTGGGTAGCCGCATCGACCAGCGGTGCGAAGTGCTGAACGGCGTGAACGTGCCGATGGTGTTCGCTACAGTGAGCACAGAAGGAACGGCCATGGAGCGGGCTTCCTCCGTCACGATGGACGACCGCGAAATGGCAAGGCAGGCGGTGGAAGCGCTGCTTGCACGGGGACATGAGCAGATCGCGGTGTTCGGCGGCAGGCGCACGGGGGACGACAGCCTGGTGCTGCGCGCGCTCGGCGCGGAGGACGCGCTGAGAAGCCATGGCAAGGCGCTGGACGAAGCCCATTATGTGGAAACCCGCCTGACCCTCCAGGACGCTTATGAATCCGGCCTCGCCTTCTTCCGCCGCAGCCCGCGGGCCGACGCCGCATTTTGCATGAGCGACACGGTGGCCCTCGGGGTGATGCGCGCGCTGACCGACCTGGGCAGGCGCGTTCCCCAGGACGTGAGCGTGATCGGCGTGGACGGCGTGGAAATCGGTCGGTACACCATCCCGCGGCTTTCCACCGTCGTGCAGCCCGTGGAGGAAATCGCCCGGGACAGCATGGCGGTGCTGAGGGACATGATGGAAAACCACGCGCCCGCCAGGCATATTACGCTGAAAGGGAAGCTGGAAATTCGGGAGTCGGTGCGTGACTAAGCAAAGAGTTCAGAGTTCAGAGTACAGAGTTCAGATGATATAGTGAAACCCAGTGGCCTGTGGACACCTGTTCTCTATCTTCTCTGCACTCTGTACTCTGCACTCTGAACTCTCGTTCCTACACAAGAATAGATAAGAAATACATGATGAAAGGACGATCACCATGAAACGCCAAAGCGGTATCCTGCTGCACATTTCCTCCCTGCCGGGCCCGGACGGCATCGGCAGCATGGGCAAGGAAGCCTACGACTTTGCGGATTTCCTGCACGCCGCCAACATGTCCATCTGGCAGGTGCTGCCCATGGGCCCCACGGGCTACGCGGAGTCCCCCTACCAGTCCACCAGCATTTTCGCGGGCAACCCCATGCTGATTTCCATTGACAAGCTGGCGGAAAACGGCTGGCTGGATTTGTCCGACGCGGAACGGTTCGTGCCCGCCGACCTGAACACGGTGGATTTCCCGTCGGTGCAGGAATACAAATGGGCGCTGCTGCGCAAGGCGTTCGCCGCGTCCGAACGGAAGCTGAAAAAGGCCATCGCCCAGTTTGCCGATGAAAACGACTGGCTGCGGGATTTCGCCCTGTTCACAGCGGTCAAGAACCACTTCGATAAAACCATGTGGACGAAGTGGCCCGACAAGGCCATCATGATGCGCGAGCCGGAAGCGGTCGCCAAATATACGAAAAAGCTGGACAAGGAAATCCGGTTCCATATGTGGTGCCAGTACGTGTTCGCCCAGCAGTGGTACGCGCTGAAGGAATACTGCAACGGCCTGGGGATTCAGCTTTTTGGCGACATGCCCATCTACGTGGCCGAGGACAGCGCCGACACCTGGACGAAGCCCGAGGTGTTCCAATTGGACAAAGACCGCGTGCCGCGCCGCATCGCGGGCGTGCCGCCGGATTACTTCTCCGAGGACGGCCAGCTGTGGGGCAATCCCCTGTACCGCTGGAGTTACCTGAAAACCAAGGGCTACGATTGGTGGGTCAAGCGCATGGCGCACATGGGCAAGATGTACGACATCATCCGCGTCGACCACTTCATCGGCTTCGCCAATTACTTCTCCGTCGCCCACGGCGCGCCGAACGCCCGGGGCGGGCACTGGGTGATCGGCCCCGGCGAAGACCTGTTCAAAGTCCTGAATAAGAAGCTGCCCGGCCTGAACATCGTGGCCGAGGACTTGGGCGCGGTGAACGACCGCGTGCGCGAGGTGATCGCGTTCACGGGCTATCCGGGCATGAAGGTGCTGTCCTTCGCCTTCGGCGCGGACGATTCCAACGTGCATATCCCGGAGAACATCCCCGAGAACACCGCCTATTACACCGGCACCCACGACAACGTGACCGCCCTGTCCCGTGTCAAGAACTGCACCAAGGACGAACTGAAATCCGCCAAGGAGATCACCGGCTTCAAGGAAATCGACGACGCGCCCTGGGCGTTCGTCAAGACGGTGTATGCCAGTAAAGCCCGCATCGCCATGGCCGCCATGCAGGATATCCTGGGCCTGGACGACTGGGCCACCATGAACCGCCCCGGCACCATCGGCGGCAACTGGCTCTGGCGCATGAAGCCCGGCGCGGCCACGCCCGCACTGGCCAGGAAGCTGAAAAAGCTGAATGAGGAATGCAAGCGGCAGGTTGAGGAAGAATAAAATCGAGCGGACTGATTTTCATTTTTGCGTAGGAGGTGATGCGGCGTGATGTATCCTTATCTGACGCTGAATGATGATACGGAAATTACCCATTCTGAAATGAAACCCGACGGACGGGTGAAGGTGTATATTGAAACCCCCGATTTGAAGGATGGGTTCCACAGCGCTGTGTGCTGGCTGCCACAGTATCAATGGGAGAATATCAAGGGGTATTCCGAAGCGGAGATGACGTATTTCAAAAAGCTGGTCAGGAATAACGCGCATCTGATTCTTGAATATTCACAGGATGGGGGCATACTGAATGCCACAACTGCTTAGAATTGGCCCCTATGTGATTTATTTCTGGTCGAATGAAAATACTCCTTTGGAGCCCATTCACGTGCATATTGCGGAAGGGCAGGCTGCGCCAAACGCGACGAAGCTGTGGATCTCCAGCAATGGAAAAGTGATGTTGTGCAATAATAACTCAAAGATACCCGAACGGATTCTTCAAAAAGTGATTCGTCTGGTAGAAGCGAACAGCACGGAAATCATCGAAGCCTGGCTGGAACACTTTGGAGAAATCCGGTATTACTGCTAAAAAGGAATGAGCAGATTAGGCGATTTGATTCGTTTGGAGCGCACGCGGCAGGGGCTGACCCACAAGCAGGTGGCCCGGAAGTGCGGCGTGAGCGACAAGTATTTGATGGAAGTGGAGGCGGGCACGCGCATCATCGCGGACGACCAGGCCCGCCGCATCCTGAAAACCATGGGCATGACCGAGCACACCGAGGCGGACTTTACCCTGGACGACATTGCCGCCACGGTAGACTTGCAGTCCGCCGTGCCGCAGCTGACGAAGGCAACGGAACCGAAGAAAGCCCCGGTCAAACAGGACAAGCCCGAAGTGGTGGCGGAGAGCGACTCCAGTGTGGCGGGTTCCATCTGGCTGGACGCGCTGTCCGGCGTGCTCAAGCATGTGCCGATCTACAACGCCGTGATGAAGGAAGTGGGCCACCGCCTGCTGCCCATCACCAACGGCAAAATCGAGGGCGCGGCCCCGGACAAGGTGTATTACTTCATGGCGCCGGACAACGGCCTGCGCGGCTTCCGCGTGCAGCGGGGCGACCTGCTGCTGGTCGTGCCCGCCCAGGCGGCGGTGGACGGGGCCATCATGCTGCTGCAAACGCCCCAGGGCCGCGTGCTGCGCAAGGTCAAGCGCGTGAACGACTACCAGGCCATGCTGCAAAAGTACGACGAGGCCTTTGAAAGCGAGATCAAAAACTTCAATGAGCTCACCTTCGTGGGCCGTTGTGTGCGCCTGGAAGCGGAACTGACCTGATAAAAGGAGGGACGCGGGATGCAGGCAAGGCCAATCTTGTGGATCGTGATTCCATGCTACAACGAGGAACAGGTGCTGCCCATCACCGCGCCCATGTTCCTGGAGAAAATCAAAGAGCTTTCCGCCGCGGGGAAAATCAGCAAAAACAGCCGGGTGCTGTTCGTGAACGACGGGTCGAAGGACAAAACCTGGGAGATCATCTGCGGCCTGGCGAAGCAGGACGAGCATTACCTCGGCATCTGCCAGAGCCGCAACCGGGGCCACCAGAACGCCGTGCTGGCGGGACTCATGGAAGCGAAAGACAAGTGCGATATTACCATCTCCATCGACTGCGACGGCCAGGACGACATCAACGCCATGGACAAGATGGTGGATGAATACCTGGACGGCTGCGAGGTGGTGTACGGCGTGCGCTCCAAGCGGGATACGGACACCGTGTTCAAGCGCACGACGGCGGAGGGCTTCTACAAGCTCATGAACTGGATGGGCGCGGAGGTCGTGTTCAACCACGCGGACTACCGTTTGGTGAGCAGCCGCGTGCTGAACTGTTTCGCGGACTACGAGGAAGTGAACATCTTCCTGCGCGGCATGTTCCCGCTGGTGGGCTTCAAGAGCACCAGCGTGTATTACGAGCGCGCCGAGCGCCTGGCCGGGGAGAGCCATTACCCGCTCAAGAAAATGCTGGCCCTGGCCTTCAACGGCATCACCAGCCTGTCCGTCAAGCCCATTAACATGATTACCGGCCTTGGCGTAATCGTCAGTTTACTCGGTGTGGTGGTTGCCATTTGGGCCATCGTGGAGGCCATTCTGGGCAATACCCTGGCGGGCTGGACTTCGGTCGTGTGCATCATCTGTCTGCTGGGCGGGATGCAGCTGGTCAGCCTGGGCATCATCGGCCAGTACGTCGGGAAAACCTATTTGGAAACCAAGCGCCGCCCGCGCTATATCATCAGCGAACGCACCTGGGAGAGCAAAGACAGGCATTGGATTGAGGAAAAAGAATAAAGGAACTGTTCTGCCGATGTGAGTGAAAGGACAATAGCCGGATCAAAAGACGGAAGTTCGGCTTGCATTTTTGAAAACATGATATAACTTCTATCTTCTCTCTCCTAACTCCTATCTGCGTTAAAGCGTCCTGCAAAAAGCCAATGCCAGAAGAAAAAATATAGAATGATGTGGGAAACGCCCTTGACAGCCAGGGGCGTTTTGCATATAATAATATTTGAACAGATGTTCAAATGAAAGGATGATCAACGTGGGCAAGCGGGACGAACAGGATTTCAGGGTTGACAGCGAAACGGGGGAGAGCATCCATCCCGACCTGATTTCCTCCGTGAACGCGGACATGCCAGACGAGGAATTGCTCTACGACCTGGCGGAACTGTACAAGGTATTCGGCGACAGCACGCGCATCAAAATTCTGTATGCCTTGTTTGAAGCGGAACTGTGCGTGGGGGATATCGCCGAACTGCTGAACGCCTCCCCATCGGCGGTGTCGCACCAATTGCGGGTGCTGAAAACGTCCAAGCTGGTGAAGTTCCGGCGGGAGGGAAAAACGGTGTATTATTCCCTGGCCGACGACCATGTGCGCACCATCATCGGCATGGGAATGGAGCACCTTTGTGAGTGAATAGGTGTTTAGATAGGAGTTAGGAGATAGGAGTTATTAGTATAAAATGTCCTGCGAATGAATGGAGGGAAAACGATGAGCTGCAAGCATTGCCATCATGACCACGAGGAAGAACATGAGCATGAACACGAACATGAACATGAGCATGAACACCATCACGAGCATGGACATGAGCACGGCCACGAGCATGGCGGAGAGGGCGAAAACCGCAGGGCCATGCTCATCCGCATCGGCGTCAGCGCGGCGCTGCTGCTGGTTGGGCTGATTGTCCCCATGCCGGAATGGGTGAAGATCGTTGTCTTTGCCGCGTCCTTCCTGGTGGTGGGGTACTCCGTGGTGATCGAAGCGGTGAAGAGCCTGCTGCGGCTGGAGCCGCTGGACGAAATGTTCCTCATGACGGTGGCGGGCATCGGCGCGTTCTGCCTGGGCGATTACGCCGAGGGCGTAGCGGTGATGCTGCTGTACCAGATCGGCGAGTTCTTCCAGGATTACGCCGTCGACCAGAGCCGGGATTCCATCGCCGAACTCATGGACATTCGGCCCGATTCCGCGAATGTGGAGCGCGAAGGCCGGGTGGAAACCATCCTGCCCAAGTTCGTTTCGGTCGGCGAGGTGATCGTGGTGCGGCCCGGCGAAAAGGTGCCGCTGGACGGCACGGTGGTCGAGGGCGAATCCTCCCTGAACACGCTGGCGCTCACCGGCGAAAGTATGCCCCGTCACATCCGCGTGGGCGACGCGGCGCTCAGCGGCTGCGTGAACCTGAACGGGCTTCTGCGCATCCAGGTCACCCACGCTTATGAGGATTCCACCGTGTCCCGCATCCTGGAGCTGGTGGAGCACGCGGGCGAAAACAAGTCGAAGGCCGACCGGTTCATTACGCGCTTTGCTAAGGTGTACACGCCCGTGGTGGTGGGCCTGGCGGTGCTGGCGGCGCTCATCCCGCCGCTGTTCTTCGGCGGCGACTGGAGTCAGTGGATCACCTCCGCCCTCACCTTCCTGGTCATCTCCTGCCCCTGCGCGCTGGTCATCTCCGTGCCGCTCACGTTTTTCAGCGGCATTGGCGGCGCGTCTCGGCGCGGCATCCTGGTGAAGGGAGCCGGATACCTGGAAACGTTGGCGAACGTGGATACCGCCGTCTTCGATAAGACCGGCACCCTGACCCAGGGAAAATTCGCCATCGCGGAGGCGAAGGCCGCGCGGGGCACGAAAGAGGACATGATCGCCCTGGCCGCCGCCGCCGAACGGTTCAGCACCCATCCCATCGCCCAATCCCTGCGCGAGGGATGCGGGCAGGAGGTAAGCGCCTGGAAGGTAGAGGACGTGGAGGAAATCTCCGGCCACGGCGTGCGGGCCAAGGTCAACGGAAAAGCCGTGTCGGTGGGCAACACGCAGCTGATGGAGCGCGAGGGCGTTTCCTGCGCCGCCGTCCAGCAGGCTGGCACGGTGGTGCATGTGGCGGCGGATGGGCAGTACCTGGGCTATATCGTGATTGCCGACGCCGTGAAGCCCGGTTCCGCCGAAGCGATTCAGGACATGAAGCGCCTGGGCGTGCGCAAGACCGTCATGCTCACAGGCGACAGCCGCGGCGTGGCGGAGCATGTGGCGCGTGAAGTCGGCGTGGACGAAATGCACGCCGGGCTGCTGCCCCATGAAAAAGTCGATCAGGTGGAGCGCCTGCTCAAAGAAAAAAAAGACGGCGCGCTGATTTTCGTCGGCGACGGCATCAACGACGCGCCCGTGCTGGCCCGGGCGGACATTGGCGTGGCCATGGGCGCGCTGGGCTCCGACGCGGCGATCGAAACGGCGGACGTGGTGCTCATGGACGACGACCCCCGCAAGCTGGCGACCGCCATCCGCATTGCCCACAGGACGCGGGAGATCGTGCGGCAGAATGTGGCGTTCTCCCTCGGCGTGAAGCTCCTGGTCATGGTGCTGGGCGTGCTGCATTTAGCGCCGCTCTGGGCGGCGGTGTTCGCCGACGTGGGCGTCTGCTTCCTGGCGATTTTGAACGCCATGCGCGCCATGCGGGCGGCGGCGAAAGAAAAGTAATTTTTTTCAAATAGAATGCAACATTTGCCCTCCTTCGCGCGTCATCATGAATGAAAGCGCAAAGGAGGGCAAATTGATGAAACGAATGATCTTATGTCTGCTGGCGGCGTGCCTGATTCTTTCGGCGCTGCCGATGGCGCGGGCGGACAGGTTCCAGGAGTACGGCTGGGAGGCGGACATTGTGGGCTATCTGGCGGTGGTCGCCAATCCGATTCTGTCCGACCGGCTGAACCTGCGGGAAAAGCCCGACATTAACAGCAAATCCCTGGGCCGGTTCTACAGCGGCACGCCGGTGTATGTGACCAGCCGAAAGACAGAACGGGACAGCGACGGCCGGGCATGGGCGCAGGTGGATATGCTCGCCAATTTTGAGGGCGGCGTGGATCTGACGGGCTGGATGCTGGCGGAATACCTGATGCCCATGAACGTGAACTTTGAAGCGCCGCAGCTATTTCACCGGGCCTCAGCCTCGCCCCGCGCCAACTTGCTGGAGGAACCGCGAAACGGCGCTGAGATCGTGGCCGAGGTGGGCAATGGAGAAATCTATGTGCTGGGCGATATCGGCGACGACTGGCGGCTGGCGGCGAACCAGCGCGGGGCAGTGGGATACATCCGCGCCTCCCGTATCCGGAACACCCGCATCGAAGTGAAGCAGGCGTATCTGTT
>CADAKE010000089.1 GCA_902788445.1 uncultured Eubacteriales bacterium | reverse complement strand
TCATCGGCAAGCAGGGCCGCATCGCCAAGGCCATCCGCACGCTGGTCAAGGCCGCCACGGCGAAAGACGCCAAGCCGGTGTTTGTTGAAATCCAGTGAAAAATGCCATCAGGGCGGCAGGGAATTGCCGCCCTTTCGCTTTATTCAACATCGGCACATTGATAGACATCGTCCCGGGAGAATCTCATGAGCGAAACACGAAGATATGACGACGCTGTGGACGCCATCAAATCGGCGATTCTGCAAAGCCAATGCGACGCCGCCCGTTCTGTGAATGAAAAGCAGCTGAAGCTCTATTACGGCATCGGGAAATACATCTCCCTGAATTCCAGAAAAGGCTTCTGGGGAAAAGGCGCTATCGACGCCATCAGCGAACGGCTGGATAAGGAACTGCCGGGGCTGAAAGGTTTCTCCGTAAGAAACCTGCGTTATATGCGCACATTTTACGAAGAATGGGCTATGCTGGACAATACTCCTATTGAGAATGTAGAAAACGCTGATTTGGCACAGGCCTGTGCCAAAAGTCCGGAGAAAGCGCAGCTGACAATTTGGAACGCGCTTGTGCCAAATTTCAAAAGCCTTTCTTTGGATACATTTCTGAGCATCGGTTTTTCTCATCATCGGCTGATTCTGTCAAAAGTGAAAGAGACAGATGCCAGAATCTTCTATATCAACAAATCCGCCGCAGAAAAATACAGCTATGACGCGCTCGAAAAAAGCATCGCCCGTGACGACTATCACCATCAAGGCGCTTTGCCGAATAATTTTCATCGGACGCTCCCGGCGGCGGAGCAGGCCCGTCGGGCGCTCATCGCGTTTAAGGACGAATATCTTCTGGATTATATCAACGTGGAAGAATTGAATATCCGGGACAGGCAGGACGTTGATGAGCGCGTGGTGGAGAACGCCATGATCCACAATATCAAAAACTTCATCCTGACCTTTGGGAAGGACTTTGCGTTCATCCGCAATCAGTACCATCTGGAAGCGTTCGGAGAGGATCAGTACATCGACCTGCTGTTCTTCAACCGGGAGCTCAATTGCCTGGTAGCGGTAGAATTGAAAACAGGGAAATTCAAAACCTCCTACCTGGGACAATTGCAGGGATATCTCAGCGTGCTGGACGGTTTTGAGCGCAAGCCGCATGAGAATCCGGCGATCGGCCTGATCCTGTGCAAAGACATGAACAAGTCCTTTGTGGATTACGTTATCCAGGATTATTCCAGGCCGATGGGCGTGGCGACTTATAAAACATCCAAAGATATGTCGGAAGAACTGCGAAGAGCCTTGCCGGATATCGAGGATTTGCGGAAGCTGCTGGATGAGCGGCCAAACTGATAAAAACGGAGATAATCATGCTGCCAGAATACTTATTGATCGGCCAGGTTTTGCGTCCCCAGGGCATCAAGGGGCTGGTGAAGGTGCGGCCGGACACGGATGACCCGGAGCGGTTCCTGGATTTGGAAACGGTGTTTGTGAAGCAGGGCGAAGCATACCTGGAACTGCCCGTGGATGAAATCAGCGTCCGGGAGGATGGGGTGTACCTGCGGCTGAACGGCGCGAAAGACCGGGACGCGGCGGAAAAGCAGCGGAACCTGATGCTGTATGTGGATCGGGCCCACGCGGTGGAACTGGGCGAGGATGAAACCTTCATCTGCGATTTGATCGGCTGCAAGGTCGTTGACCTGCAAGGAAATGAAATCGGCACGGTGAAGGACGTATTGCAGCCCGGCGGCAACGACGTGTACGTCATTCAAACGCCCAAAGGGGAAATGTTGCTGCCCGCGCTCAAGCACGTCATCCCTGCGGTAGACGTAAAAAACGGCACCGTGACCGTGGACGAAAAGCGCCTGCCCGAGGTGGCGGTGTGCGATTGGGAGTAAAAACATGGAGAACGCAGCAGAAATTCTGAATGCTTACTATGTCAGCCATGAAGAGGATGGCCGTCTGCGCTCAAAGCATGGCTTTGTGGAATTTCACACCACCATGCGATACATCCAAAAGTACCTGAAACCCGGAGACCGTATCCTGGAAATCGGCGCGGGCACGGGGCGGTACAGTCACGCCCTGGCGCAAAAAGGCTATTCCGTGGACGCTGTGGAATTGATTGAGCATAACATCGAGGTGTTTCGGCAAAACACACAGCCCGGGGAACAAATCACCATTTGCCAGGGAAACGCGCTGGATCTATCTGGTTTTGCGGACAATACCTATCATATCACCCTGCTGCTCGGGCCGATGTATCATCTGTTCACCACGGAAGAACAGAAGCAGGCGCTGAAAGAAGCCATCCGTGTCACGAAACCGGGCGGGGTGATTTTTGCCGCGTACTGCAACAATGACCCGACGATCGTGCAGTTTTGCTTTCAGCGGGGGATGCTCAAGGAGCCGCGCTATCAGGAATTGATCGACCCCACCACCTTCAAAGCGAGCTCCACGCCGGAAGAGCTTTTCGTGCTTTACCGGAAGGAGGATATCGACGCGCTGATGGAGAATCTGCCCGTGGAAAGGCTGCATTACGTGGGCACGGATATGGCGGCGAACTATATCCGGGAAGCGGTGGACGCCATGGACGATGAAATGTATGAACTGTTCCTGCGCTACACCGATTTCATCTGTGAACGGCCAGACATGGTGGGCGTGAGTCACCACCTGCTGGATGTGTTTCGGAAGAAATAACGGGAGGGAAAGCCCATGGCGCTGCCGCAGTTGGACAATCACGATTCCCGCATCAAGTATTATGAACTGATGCTTCGCGGAGAAATCACGGACATGCCGGAAATCCCCCTGCCTGTCGGCTATCATTATGAAATGTATCGTCCCGGCGACAGGGATGCCTGGATTGAAATCGAAAAGAGCGCCAAGGAATTTTCTTCCTATGAACAGGGCTTGGACGCTTGGAAACGCTATTACGAAGGCCATGACCATGAGCTAATAAACCGCATGTTGTTCGTGGTGAACGAAGCCGGGGAGAAGGTCGCCACCGCCACGGCGTATTACGACATTCGCGGCATCGACCAAAGCGGCGACGGCTGGCTGCATTGGGTGGCGGTGCGGCGGGAAGACCAGGGCAAGGGCCTGTCCAAGCCGATGATTTCCCACGTAATCCAGATCATGAAAGCGCAAGGCCAGGTCTATGCAAAAGTCCCGACGCAGACCACCACCTGGCTGGCGGTGAAGGTGTATCTCGATCTGGGCTTCCGGCCCATTGAAAAGAATCTTATCAACAGCCGGGATGGCTGGCGCATCGTGAAGCGCTTGACGAATCATCCGGCGCTCAAGGATTTGGAGCCCGCCGCCGACAATGAGGTTTTGAATGACAATTGACATTTTGACGATTTTTCCCGAGATGTTCGACAGCGTGCTGAACGCCAGTATTTTGGGCCGCGCGAGGCAGGCGGGGCTGATCGAGATTGAGGCCACGGACATTCGCCCTTTTTCCGCGTCCAAGCACAAGAACACCGACGATTACCCCTTTGGCGGCGGGGCGGGGATGTTGATGATGGCCCAGCCCATCGCGGATTGCATGAAGGCGGTGTGCGAAAAACGCGGCGTGCCCTGCCTGTCCAACCTGGAACCTCACGAAAGCGCCGGAGTCAAGCGGATTTACCTTTCTCCCCGGGGCGTGCCCCTGACCCAAAAGCTGGCACAGGAGCTTTCGCAGGAGGAACATCTCATTCTTTTATGCGGCCACTATGAGGGCGTCGATCAGCGCGTGCTGGATAAGTACATCGACCTGGAAGTATCCATTGGTGATTATGTGCTCACCGGCGGGGAACTGGGGGCCATGGTCATAGCCGACTGCGTGGCGCGGTTGATTCCCGGCGTGTTGGGCAGCGAGGAAAGCCCCCAGGACGAGAGCTTTTCCGACGCGGGCCTGCTGGAATATCCCCAGTACACGAGGCCCCGGGAGTTTGAAGGCATGACCGTGCCGGAAGTTTTGCTCAACGGCGACCACGCCAAGATCGCCGCCTGGCGGCGGGAGCAGGCCATCCTTGCCACCGCCCAGCGTCGGCCTGATCTTCTCAAAACCGCCGGGCTGACGGAGAAGGAAAAGCAGGCGTTATTACGAGATAGGAGTTAGGAGATAGAAGATAGGAGATTTTATCGTGATTCTGCATTGCATCAGTCAGCAGGGTTTCCGTTTATCATTCAGCTATATCAATCTCCTATCTCCTCTCTTCTATCTCCTATCTGAGTGAGCTTTTAATGCAACAATTCATTAGCAGGATGGAGGAAAGCGAACATGATCAAACTGGGTATCATCGGCTGCGGCAATATGGGCGGGGCTATGCTCCGGCAGCTTTTAAAAGCGGGAATCTTTGCCCCGGAAGAAGTTATTATATCCGATAAAAACCCCGGCCTGCGCACGCAGCTGAAAAATGATTTGGGTGTGAACGTGACCTATCAGAACACGGAAGCCGCCGCCGCGCCGACGCTGCTGCTGGCGGTGAAGCCGCAGTTCATCCGGGAGGTCGGCGCGGAAATCGCGGAAACCATCCGGCCCGACGCGCTGGTGATTTCTATCGTGGCAGGCTATGACCTGAACATGCTGCATGGCCTGCTCAAGAATGACAAAGCACACATCATCCGCGTGATGCCAAACACCCCCGCCATGGTGGGCGAGGGCGTGCTGGCGGCGTGCCGGGGGCAATTTGTGACGGACGAGGAATGGGCGCGGGGCATGAGGATGCTCTCCTGCATGGGCATGGCGGAGGAAATGCCGGAACGCCTGATGGACGCGGTGACGGGCCTGAGCGGTTCCAGCCCCGCGTATGTGTTCCTGTTCCTGGAAGCGCTGGCGGACGCGGGCGTGCGGGCAGGCTTGCCCCGGGCCACGGCCCAGCGGTTCGCCGCCCAGACCGTGCTTGGCAGCGCGAAGCTGGCGCTGGAAACCGGAAAGCACCCCGGCGAGCTCAAGGACATGGTCACCTCCCCCGCCGGAACCACCATCGAGGGCGTAGCCGCGCTGGAAAAGGACGGCTTCCGCTACGCGGTGATGGAGGCGGTGGACGCTTCGGTACAGAAGTCCAAGTCCTTCCACCAGTAAAGGGCAAAAGTCCCTTCTGATCATTAAGCTAAAACAGCGGCAAAAAGAGGTGCGGAACATGCGGTACGAAATCCACGCGAAGAATCATCACGCCGCGCCGGTGTATCCTCTGGGCGAGGATTTCCGGGGCGTGAGCAGGAACGGCGACACGATTTCCTTCAACAACTACTACATGGAAAAGAACGGGAAGCCCTTCTTCGCCGTGTCGGGCGAATTTCATTACAGCCGCATGGACGCGGCGCGGTGGGAGGACGAGATCATCAAGATGCGCATGGGCGGGGTGAACATCGTGTCCACCTACCTGTTCTGGAACCACATCGAGGAGCAGGAGGGCGTGTTCGATTTCTCCGGATCGCGCGACCTGCGCCGGTTCGTTTCGCTCTGCGGCAAGCACGGCCTGTACGTTATCCTGCGCGTCGGGCCCTTCGACCATGGCGAAGTGCGCAACGGCGGCCTGCCCGACTGGCTGTACGGCAAGCCCTTCGAGGTGCGCACGACGAACGCGGCGTTCCTGGCCTATGTGCGCAGGCTGTACGCCCAGATCGGCGAACAGGCGCGCGGCCTGTTTTTCCAGGACGGCGGCCCCATCATCGGCGTGCAGCTGGACAACGAGTACATGCACTCCTCCTCCCCCTGGGAAATCACCACCGGCATTTCGGATGAATGGGTATTCCGGGGCGACGAGGGGGAACAATACATTCTCGCGCTGCGGGAAATCGCTTTGGACTGCGGCCTGACGCCCGCGTTCTTCACCGGCACAGCCTGGGGCGGCGCGGCCTATTCGCCCCGCGTGATGCCGCTGTGGGGCGGGTATGCCTACCGGCCCTGGATCTTCTATTCCCACAAGGGCGAGCATCCCGCCACGGAGGAATACATTTACCAGGATTACCACCGGGACGGCGTCCGGTGCACAGACGATTTTGAACCCGCTTACCTTCCTTCCGAGCGCCCTTACGCCTGCTGCGAAATGGGCGCGGGCATGATGTGCTGCTACTATTACCGCTTCATTTATCCCTACAAGAGCGTGGATGCGCTGGCGAATATCAAGCTGGGTTCGGGCTGCAATTTCATCGGATATTACATGTTCCACGGCGGCACCAACCCCATCGGCAAAAACGGCGCGTTCATGAACGAGGCCCAGGTGCCCAAGCGCTCCTATGACTACCAGGCGGCGCTGGGCGAGTTTGGCCAGGCGCGGGAATCCTACAGCCGGTTAAAGAGCATCCATTTTTTCACCCAGTCCTTTGGTGACCGGTTGGCGCCCCTGGCAACGCTGCTGCCCGAGGGCGCAAGCCAGATCGACCCCACCGACCTTGAAACCCTGCGCTTCGCCGTGCGCACGGACGGGAAGCGCGGCTTCCTGTTCATCAACAATTTCCAGGATCACCGCGTGATGACGCCCAAGGTGCACGAGGAAATCGACATTGAAACGGCGGAAGAAACTTTCCGCTTCGACGTGAGCATCGCCTCCGACGAAAACGCCATCCTGCCCTTTAACTTTGACCTGGACGGCATTTTGCTCAGGCAGGCCAGCGCCCAGCCGGTGCTGCGCACGGTGGTCCAGGGCCGCGCGGTCTATGTGTTCATGGTGCCGAACGGCATGGACGGCGCTTTCCGCTTTGAGGACGGCACGCGGGTGGACGGGAAGAAGGACTTCTTTACCGTGAAGAAAGCGGGCGCGGAAGCGGACGTGCTGGTGATCAGCCGGGCCCAGGCAAACCTGCTGTTCCTGCTGCGGGACGGCGGCCTGATCTTCACCGACGCGGCGCTGTTGGAGGATGAACAAGGCGGGCTGCGCCTGGAAACGACGAGCGCCGAAAACACCCTGCTCACCTATCCCGCCGATTTACTGGAAGGAAAAGCGGAGCGTCTTGCTGACCAGGGCTTCCTGGGCGCGTACAGCGTCAGGGCGGAAGCGCGGGAAATCCCCGTCCGGGTGGAGCGGCCCGCGCCGCATCGCTGGACGATTCAGGTGCCCAAAAACGCCCTGGACGGCCTCAAGGACGCCCGGCTGCAAATCAATTACCGCGGAGACATTGGAATGCTGTTCCTGAACAACACCATGATCAGCGACAATTTCTGCAACGGCGACACCTGGGAAATCGGGCTCAAAGAGCAGCAGGCTTCACTCAACCAGGCCATGACGCTGAAAATCGCGCCCGTTCGTGAGGGCGCGACCGTCAACGTGGAATCCGCCATGGCAGCCCGAAACGAGGAAGTGAAGGCGCTGATCGCGGAATTGGAAAGCGTTCGCGTCCAGCCCGTTTATGAAATGACCCTGCGGTAAAACATCCCGTCATAAAAAAGCGTCAGGCTCCTTCTCCCGCCGCTCCCGGATGATCTGCCAGCGCTGGCGGGTGGCGGCACCGCCGCGCAGATGGCGCACGGCGTGATGATAATCCAATACTTCTTTGACCTCCGTGTACAGGCCCGGATGAATGCGGCGCAGGCGTTCATGCATGTCCTTGTGCACGGAGCTTTTGCTCATGCCAAATTCCTTTGCCGCCTGCCGCACGGTGGCCCCGGTGCGCACGATGTACTTTGCCAGGCTGACGCAGCGGCTTTCGATGTCCTCCCGCATGAATCACGCCTCCCTTCGCGCCATCCTATGCGCGAAGGGAAAGCAAAATGCGTCAATTGTTGATCCGCCCGCTGCGGCGCATCCGCCTCACCCGGACGGACCGGGAAAACAAAGGCGCTTTCCGCGAATCAAAAGCGTTTCTTTCTTGTTCTTTTGGCTGTTCCAAAATCATCACCCCTTGGATAATTTGTCCAAGGGGTGAAAAAATATACGAACCCTGCGATGCTTACCGCGCATCCGCTTCATCCAAATGCAGGTTATCCCCGGCCGCTTCGTTCATCACGAGCTTCATATACGTCCAGAACGCGGAATCCTTTTGCCGCTCCCAAAGGGCATACGCGGGATCATCTGTCCAGGCGGCGTCCTCCCTGCGGTAGGTTCCGGAAAAATAGGCCAGGTTGAACCGCGCCGCATAGTCCGCCATCATCTCGATTTCTTCCTCCGTCCCGGTCAGCGTGGCCTTCACTTTTTCGCTGGCGATTCCGGCGAACCATTCCCTGCTCGTTTCAAGGAACCCTTCCGGCAGGAACCGTTCGCTCAGCGCCTTGGCGTCATACGTCAGCGCGCCTTCGCTGCTGAGCGTCACGATGGCATAGCGGTGGGGCCACATGCAGAACGCGCCCAGCGCCGCGTCGGCGAGGCCCTCCTCCCGCACGATATGCTGGATGTGCAGATGGCCGGACAGGTTCAGCCTGACGCCATACTGCCTTGCCAGCGCCGCCATGCTTTCGCTGCCGAACATCAGGAAGCTGTCCCTGGAAAACTCCGTATGCGCCAGCAGGCTGTGGTGGGAAGCGGTCACGACCTGGACGCCTTCCGCCCGCGCGGTTTTCAGCGCCCCTTCCAGCCAATCGGCGTGCCTGGCGGTAAACACGCCGAAGGTCTGGGCCTGTTCCTGATACCAGGATACGTCCGTCATGGCCACCCACAGGCGGTCGCTGACCTTGGCGAGATAGGAAAACCCCGCCTCTCCCGGCTCCAGGAAATCGGCGTAGATCGCCGCGAAGTCCTCCGGCGTCGCCGCCTCCACGCCGTAATACAGTCCGTTTCCGTAGCCGATGGGCTGGCCAACGTTGATATCGTGATTGCCCGGAATCACCCACACGGGAACGCCCGCGTCCTCCACGGTTTTCATCCATGCCGCCAGTGCGGCGTGGCTTTTCTTTTCGCCGTTAAAGCTCAAATCCCCGGTCACGATCAGGGCGTCGGGCCGCTCAGCCAGGATTTGCCGGTACAGCGCGGACAGCAGTTCTTCCCCGTACTGCGTGATTTTTCCGTCGCCCCTGCGAAGCGCCCGCAGGAATAAGTCGCTGCCCTGATAGAGGGACAGTTCCAGATAATGCAGGTCGGAAACGACCATCAGCTTTGTTTCAGCGCGCGCGGACCCTGCCGCGCCTGACATGCAAAGTGCCACGATCAGCGCCACCCCGATTCCCACAATAACTGTTTTTCCGAAAAAAGAGAATTGTTTCATGCGTTGTTCCTCCCTTCCGGCGCGTGACAGCGGTGTTTAAGTCATTATACACAGAAAACAATACGCACGCAAGCCAAATTCTTTTGAACCGCAGGGCAATCGCTTACGAAATAATGTGAGACCTGGAGGTTGATGTAACGTTCGGGCGGATGATATCCGCCCCTACACAATGTGGTTTTGCTTCTTGATTACGTAATTATTTCTTCATAAAAAAGCAATAAGCGATTGCCCTGTTTTGAACCGGAAGCTGCGGCAAGGCAAAAGAAAAACCGGAGAACGCCCGCCGTCCGGCGATTTTCTCCGGTTGAACAATAATAGGGATCACTGCATCGCTTCCTGGAAAGCGTCGAAGAACTCGGGGCAGGCCCAGGTGCCGCAGGCGATCACGCGCTCGCCGTTCACGGCCATTTGCAAAACCAGGCCGGACTGTAACTGGATCAGCAACGACTGGTTGGTTTCGCTGCCGCCCGCGCGGAGGAAGGAAGCGTTCCGGGTCAGAATGCCGACCAGGCGCTGCGCGGTGGCGGCGTCGTTGATCGTGCCCACGCCGGACAATTCCAGCGCCACGGCGGTATCCGCTTTCAGGGTGTCCGCCAGCTTTTCCTTGCCGATGAGGGCGCTGTCGGCAAAGGACACGCGCTGGAACACGCGCATCTGGCCGTTCACCCGGGCAGCGGCCATCGCGCCGTTCATGCCGCTGACGGCGTACACCGTTTCGCCCGCCTGCACGGCGTTGGAGACGATGCCGCTCTTCCCGGCCAGGGCGGGCTCGCTGGTGAAGGTCGTCACCGTGCCCAGGCTGCTGCCCAGCAAGGAAGAGGAGATCGAAGTGGGGTTGGTGAGCAGCCGGTAATACCGCCCGTCTACGCAGATCAGCGGGAAATTGCCGCCGCTCATGGGGGCCCAAATGCTACGGTAGGAGGGATTGCGCGAGGTTTTGATCGTGATGCTGCCCGGCGGCACGTCCAGCGCCAGCTTCTCCCCGGCCGTCGCCGCGCCCGCAGGATGGGATTCAATGACCGGCGCGGCAGAATCCAGAAGCGAATTGCCCCGCAGCGACGGAAGCGCGAAGGCGAGGCCGCCGATCAGCACCGCCAGCGCGCAGAACGCGGGCACGAGGCGCTTTGCCTGGAACGCGGATTTCCGGGGCTTCCCTTCCGCCGCGCGCAGGATTCTGCGCTTTAACTGTTCATCCGCCTGAAGACCGCTGGACGCCGCAATATCCGGCAAGGCCCGCAGCCTTTCCTCCACGTTCTTCATCGCGCCCCACTCTCCTTTAAAATATCCTCTAATTTTTTGCGTCCCCGGCTCAGGCGGCTGGAGATCGTGCCTTCCGGCACATTCAGCATCTCCGCCATTTCGGCGATGCCGTAGCCCTGGTAATAATGCAGCAGGATCACGTCGCGGAAGTCCGCTGGCAGCTTTCGGATGGCGGCCAATAATTCCTGTTTTTCCAGCCGGTCGTCCAGTTGGTCGGGCGCGGGGGTCAACTCCAGCGCCGGACTGCCCAGCACCACCCGCTTCACCCACGCGGCGCGCCAAAGATCCCGGCACCGGTTCAGGGCAACCTTCAGGAGCCAGGCTTTCTCCTTCCCCGGCTCCAGGTCGGGGGCGTGGGTCAAAAGCCGCACAAACACATCCTGGGTCACGTCCTCCGCCTGCTGCTTATCGCCCAGGTAAAAGAAGCTGACCCGCAGCACGTCGCTGGCATAGCGCGTGTACAGCGCCTCGAACTGCTGATCGTCCATGCGGCCCGCTTGCGTCCGCTCATTCATATAACGGCGTACCCTTCCCATTTCTTGCACGTAAAGCAAATTTTTTCTTGCGAAAACCCCGCCCGAAAGGGCGCGGCGTTCCCGCCTTCGCGTCTGTTCAGCCACGCTTCAAAAGAGCACGATCCATCAGATAGGAGATAGGAGTTAGGAGATAGAAGATTGATAGCGTCCGATGCAAAATCGCAAGCCGATGCAGCCAATAAAACGCATAGTCATTCTTTCATCTCCTATTTTCTCTCTCCTAACTCCTCTCTGGCATGAAGTTCTTCTGCGATAATTGACTGAACAATTACCCGCCTTCGTTATTTCCACTGGCTGTTCAGCGCGTTCAGGCGCTCCTGCCCTTCGGCGCTGCCCGCCTGAACCGCTTCCTGATACCAGGCTGCCGCCCGGGCAGGGTCGGCGGCTGTGCCGATCCCATCCCGATAGGCGTCGCCCACCAGGAGCATGGAGGGCACGTGGCCCGCCTCCGCCGCCTTTTCGTACCAGGAGAGGGACAGCGCTTCGTCGCGGATTTCGTCAAAGTAATCATAGAGCGCGCCGAGGCGCTTCATGGATTCCACGTCCCTGAGCGCCGCGGCCTGCTCGTAATAGGAGACAGCCTTGTTCAGGTTCAGCATCCCGTAGCCCTCGTAGCTGTACAAATCGCCCAGACGCTGGATGGCGTTCACCTGGCCCTTGCCCGCCGCCTGTTCATAATACGCGGTGGCCTGCTTCACATCCACGATGCCGTAATGGTCGTAGCTGTACAAATCGCCCAGACGCTTGGCCGCTTCCGCGTTACCGAATTCCGCCGCGTTTTGGAAACACCGCAGGGCTTCCTGGGTATTCTGAGCCACGTTATCACCGTACTGGTACAGCGTGCCCAGCTTCAAATACGCTTCCGCGTCGCCTGCTTCCGCCACCCTTTGATACCAGGCAACAGCCGCCTCCGGGTCGCGGACGGCGGGGCAGTTCCAATACAAGTCGGCCAAGGCTTTCATGGCGTCCAGGTCGCCCAGGTTCGCCGCCTGTTCGTAATTCGCCGCGGCTTTTTGCGGGTTCAGCGCGCCGCTGTCCGCGCTGCTGTACAGATCGCCCAAACGCCGCAGAGCTTTCAGGTCGCCGTTTTTTTCCGCCGCCTGGCCGTAATACGAGAGGGCTTTTTCCACGCTGAACAGGGCACTCTCCGGGTCGCTGTACAGGTCGCCCAGGCGAACGGCGGCAGCTTGGATGCCCTGATCGAACGCGACGGCCAGGAAGTCCCGCGCAAGCGCGTCATTCTTCTTACCATACGCCGCGTCCAGATACATTTCGCCCAGCACGTTCACCGCGTTTACGCTGCCCATGCCCGCGGCGATTTGCAGATTCTTCTCCGCCCCGTCCACGTCCTGGAGGCCGAAATCCTCTTTCAGGAGCAGCATTCCCAGCCGTTCATACGCTTCCCGGATGCCCGCGTCCGCCGCCTGGCGCAGCGCTTCGGCGGCTTTTTCGTATTCGCCCCGCTCCAGGTACACCCGGCCCAGGCCGGTGTAAGCGTCCGCGACGCCGCCCTCCGCCGCCTGCGCGTAATACGTCAGCGCTTCTTTCAGGTTTACATTATCGCCGATGCCGTTTTCGTAATACCTTCCGGCTTCATAGCTGGCCTCCGCGTGGCCCAGCTTGGCGGCCTGGCAATAGTTTTCCAGGGCGTTGCGGTCGTCCTGACGGACGCCCTGGCCGTTTTCGTCCAGCTTGCCCAGGCGATAGTATGCCTCGGCCACGCCGCCCTCCGCCGCCTGGCGGTAGCAGCCCAGGGCCTTCATGAAGTTCGGCTCGGTTCCGATGCCCTCCTCATACAGGATGCCCAGATTGTACGCGGCCCACGCCACGCCCGCCTCCGCGGCCTTTTCATAGCAGGCCAGCGCGGCTTTCGCGTCCCGCGCGGCGCCCTGGCCCGCCGCGTAAGCGAAGCCCACCTTCGCCATCGCCTCGGCGTTGCCCAGGCTCGCGGCGGCCTGGTAATTGCTCAGCGCCAGCCGCTCGCTCGGCTCCACGCCCCGGCCCGTTTCATAGTACAGCCCAATGTTGTAATACGCCCAGTCCACGGCTTTTTCCGCCGCCTGACGGTAATAGGCCAGGGCTTTTTCGTCGTCCTGGGGAACGGCCTTGCCCGTGCCGTAATAAAAGCCCGTCTTGGCGCTGGCTTCGCCGTGGCCCAGGGCGGCGGCCTTTTCAAAGTAATGGAGCGCCTCCTGTTCGTCCTCTTCCACGAAGCCGTCCTGCTCATACGCAAGGCCCAGGTGGTACAGCGCGTCCGGGCAGTCCGCATCCGCGGCCATCCGATAATAATCCAGCGCTTTCTGTTCGTCCTTGTTTACGCCGCCGATGCCCTCCGCATAGTAGGACGCGGCGCTGGCATAGCTCCAGGTATATCCCGCTTCCGCAGCTTTCTCAAAATAGAAAAGCGCTTTTTTGTCGTCCTGCCTGACGGACACGCCGTTCTGGTAATAATGGGCGATTTTCCAGCAAGCCGCGGCGTTGCCGATGTCTGCGGCTTCCTGGTAGCACGCCGCCGCGCGGTCAAAGTCCACCGGAACGCCTGCCAGCCCGCCCGCGTAATATTCGCCCATGACGAACAGCGCGCTGCCGTGGCCCTGCTCCGCCGCGTACCGGATGGCGGGCAGCGCCATTTCAAATTGACCCACGGCGTAGCTGTCCATGCCCGTTTCGTACACCGACATCACGCGGGCCTTTCCGCAGTTGGTGCAGAACCGGGTCTCATTCGTCTGGCCGCAGCCGTGGCACGTCCAGCCGCCCCGGATTGTTCCGCATTCACCGCAGTAGTTGCCGCTGTTCTCCGTCCAGCAGTTCAGGCACAGCCAACTGTCCCCCTCCTCCCCATAAGCGGGGACGGCGAGCAGCAGCGCAAAGAGGAGGCAAAGCAGCGCCTTTCCGTTTCTGTTCATTCTCTGTGTTCCTTCCTTCCGCGGGGCCCGCGCCTCATTGCCAGTCGATATGCTCCAGGAAATCGTTCTTTACTTCGTCCGGGCCGACGGCAGTAAAGTACAGGCCGAAGCGGGAGTTATCGTATTCCTTATCGGATTTCTGGATGCTGAAGGACGCCTGCTGCGTGCGGTGCTTGTCATACGCTTCTTTGGTGAGGAACAGGGGGGTAATGACGCCGGTATCGTCCAGCGGGCGGTTCCAGTCCATCACCACTTCGTTTTCTTTGTAGCAATGCACGTACAGCTTCTTCACCTGCCAGGCGCCGTACATCCGCGCGGATTCAGGGTCGTAATTCGGGTCGGCGGCCAGGGCGATTCCCTCCGCCGTCATTTTGACCGTGGCCTTATGCTGGCCGTGGCCGTATTCGCCGTTAAAGTCCTGGGTGACGATCACCTCGGGCTTGTACTGCCGGAAGGCGCGCACCAGCAGCTTCTGCGGGTCATACTTGGCCCAGCGCGCCTCCGCCTGTTCGATGCCCATGGTGAACTCATCCGGCAGGCCCAGCACGATGGGATAGCCCCGCAGGCCCGCCGTCCACAGCCCGTCCAGCGCTTCCCGCATCCGCATCCGATCGCATTCAGCGGAATACAGCACGTTCACCTTCGCGCCGCGCGCCGCGTAGTCCGCAAGCGTGCCGCCCAGGAACAGCAGTTCATCGTCCTGATGGGTCGCAACCAAAAGCATGTCCAGCTTTTCCGGGCTGTCCTGCCAGGTCTGCACCGCGTGGCGGGGATAGTTGTCGGCGTACACCCGCACGGTGGCGAGGGCCACCTCCTGCCCCACCGGCGCGATCACGACGCGGCAGGTATCGGGCGTCAGGGCGACCCAGTCGTTATAAAAGACCGTCGTATGGTTTTCGGAGGAAATCAGCTGGCCCGCGGCGTTGTACAGTTCCGCCGTGAAGGAATCAGGACGCGCGTTCCATTCCATCGTCAGCAGCGCCGCCTGGGCCGCCGGGGGAATATCCACCGTCACGCCGCCGCGCACGACCGTGCTCAGCTTGGTGTCCCGCAGGTTGTCCGGCAGATTGCACATCGCCGTCACGCTGACCGGCTCGCTGACCTCCCCGCTGATGGCGCTGCTGATATACACCGGCGAACGGAACAGCACCACCCGTTCCCCGTCGGCGCTGCCCTGGACGGTCAGGGTTTTCCTGCCGCCTGTCCACTTGGTCATGTTCAGGGCTTTTTTCAGCTTCGCGGGGTCGATGGTGTCGGTGGGCTTATCCAGCGCGAGAATAAAGGAGGATTCCACTTCATAGGCGCACTCGTCCCACAGGTACACGTACACCGTGTCCAGCTTCCGGTCGGCGTGGATTTTTCCGGCAAATTCCAGGTGCGTTTCCTTGCGGAAAGGAATCGGATCGGCCAGCGCGGCGTCCGGGTCGATGGCTTCCGCGATTTCCCGTTCGCTCGGCGCGGCGCTGAGCTTTGCTTTTTCGTGCAGCACATAGCCGGTCGTTCCGTCCACGTCCACCAGGTAATATTTTCCGTTGTCCCCCACCACGGTGAGGGTCTCCCCCTGCTCGAGCGTGAGCAGCTTTTCGGAGGAGGTTTTCGGCTGGCTGTACACCTGCGCGGAGCGTTCGCCCTTCGCCGGGGACAAAAGCGTGTCGTAGGCCCGGGGCGTGGGCATTTCATCCGCCAGCGCCGTCCCCAGGGCCAGCGACATCGCCGCCAGGAAAAGGATCATTACGGCAATCCATCGCATACTCTTCATTGCTTTTCCGCCGTTTCCTCGTCCGCCTCGCCATCGGATACGGCCGTCGCCATGTCCTCCTCCGGCAGTTCTTCTTCGGAAATTTCTTCGATTTCGGCCAGGGCCTCGTCCGGCGTCAGGCCCTCTTCCCCGGCATATTCCTCCACGGAGGCCGCGTCGGGCGCGTCCGTTTCGTCCAGCGGTTCCGCTTCCTCCGCTTTCTGCTTTTTGGCGGGGCGGGCGGGCTGCACGCGCTGCACCTCCTCCAGGGGATAGTCCTTCTGCTCGGTGCTGTCGCCCTTGGGGATGCGCACGCGCACGGTCTCCTTGAGGATGTTGAGATCGACCACCGTGCCCGTGCCGTCGGGCGTGACCACTTCCTTGCCCACCCGCGGCATCCGTTTGCGCGTCGCCTCATAGTGGTCTTCCTCATATTTCAGGCAGCACATCAGCCGCCCGCAAATGCCGGAAATCTTGGTGGGGTTGAGGGACAGGTTTTGCTCCTTCGCCATCTTAATGGACACGGGCTGGAAATCGCCCAGGAACTGGGCGCAGCAAACCGGCCGGCCGCACATGCCCAGGCCGCCCATCATCTTCGCTTCGTCCCGCACGCCGATCTGGCGCAGTTCGATGCGGGTGTGGAACGCGGCGGCCAAATCCTTCACCAGGGCGCGGAAATCCACCCGCTTGTCCGACGTGAAGTAAAACAAAATTTTGCTGTTGTCGAAGGTGTATTCGCATCCGACCAGCTTCATCTGCAATTTGTGCTCCTGCACCTTTTTCTGGCAGATGGCCAGGGCTTCCTTTTCCTTCTCGCGGTTTTCCGCGTCGTGCTGGGCGTCCTCGGCCGAAGCGATGCGGATCACTTTTTTCAGCGGCGGGGTGATCAGCTCGTCGCTGACCTCCTTCACGCCCGTCACCACTTCGCCGTACTCGATGCCGCGCACCGTTTCCACCAGCACCGCGTCCCCGGCGGTCGGCCAATAGAGGCCGGGGTCAAAATAATAGAGCTTGCCCGCGTTCTTAAAGCGAACGCCGATCACACTTGCCATGTTTTTACTTCCTCCGATATGGTCTGCATAAGTCCTTCCGATAAAGCCGCCCAGCCCACGTTGGCGTTTTTCTGCTGCCGGGCGGTCAAAATGGCCTCCATGACGCGCCGCAGCGAGGCCGTCGGCGCGCCCTGCCAGGCGGTTGGGAAATCGTCGCTTCGGTCGTCCTGGCCCAGCGTCCGGGCGTGCAAAAGCGCGCGGATCTCCTGCTCCAAAATATCCAGCAGCCGGTCGCCGTTGTCCTTTTGATCTTTGAGTGCCTGGGCCGCGGCGGGCAGCGACGACATGCCGCGCACCGATAAAAAGCCGCGCTTCACCGTTTCCCGCGCCTGCCAGTAAGAGGCGTCCTCCTGCATTTGCAGCGCCCGTCCCAGGCTGCCCTCGCAGTAAACGGACAGGGCCTTTGCCCGGTCGGCCGGGATGCCGCGCTTTAAAAGCGCCTGCTCGATCCGCTTCGGTTCCCAGGGCTGCACGCGCACGCACCGGCAGCGGGAGCGGATGGTGGGCAAAAGCGCGGATTCCACGTCGCAGGTGAGCAGGAAATAAGTGTCCGCCGCGCCGTCCTCCAGGGTTTTGAGCAGGCAGTTCTGGGCCTGGGGCGTCATCTTCTCGGCGTTCTCGATCACCACCACGCGCCGCCCGCCCTCTAAGCTGTGGCGGCCCAGCGCGTCGATCATCTCCCGCAGCGCGTCGATCTTGATGGTCTTTTCCTTGGGCAGCGGGGCGGGAAACAGGGCGTCCGGATGCGTGCGGGACAAAAAGCGCCTGCAATTCCGGCACGCGCCGCAGGGCTTTGCCCGCTCGTCCTCCGTGCCGCCGCACAGCATCGCCTGGGCCAGCAGGCGGGCGAACGTCCTTTTGCCCACGCCGCTTTCCCCGATCAGCAGCACGGCCTGCGTCAGCCGTCCGCCCAGATAATCATGCCAAAGGGCGAGGAGCGTTTCACTCCCCGCCGCGCATTCCCGAAGCGTCAGCGCGCCCGCCTGATCAGAACTTGACAAACTGATCCACCGCTAAAATGAACACCGTCGCGCCGCCCACCGTCACCTCGATGGGATAGGAAGCGTACATGCCGGAAGAACCGCCCATCGTGACCGGCGACGTGGCGATCTGCTTGCGGCTCTTGCACACCTTTTCAATAATCGCCAGGCAGTCCTGCACCCGGTTGTCCTCCACGCCGGCTAAAATCGTGGTATTGCCCGACTTCAAAAAGCCGCCGGTGGTGGCCAGCTTGGTCACGCTGAAGCCGTCGTTCATCAAATGTCCGATCAGCCGGGAGGCGTCCTCATCCTGTACAATGGCAATGATCAGTTTCATGGCGCACACTCCTTCCATTCTTCCCGCTATATCCATCCGCAGTATTTTGCGGTTCTTTCCGTTCCGCTTTGCGCCTGATGGTAACACAAAACAGAACCCTTCCGTTCCATCTTTATTATACTACATCGGGCCTGAAATATCAACCATTATCCTATCCGCGCTCCGGGCAATCGCTTACGAAACAGTGTGAGACCTGGAATTAACAACCATGCAATTGTAGGGGCGGATATCATGCCAATTTGGTGTCGATGATTTTGCCCGACCATGCGGACGGATGATATCCGCCCCTACATTTGTTCTTCAAATTGAAACAGATTTGTAACTTAATTGCAATAAGCGATTGCCCTGTATCCGCGCTCCGGGCTTGCGTTTCGCGTCAAAATTGGAAATAAATAAAGGCGTTGGCCGTGCCCGCGTCCATGCGGATGAGCGCCGCCGTAATGACAGCCAACAGCAGGCCCGCCCAGGCCGCGTCCGGGATGGATGATTTTCCATCTGTAACAGCGGGCAGGCGGCGAAGGATCAGCAGCAGGCCACAGAGCAGAAGCAGCAGCGTCACCGGCTGAGTATTGCGGATGGCGGCGGTCATGAGCAGTTCGATTCCCGCGCTGACTTGCCAGGGAGAAAACAGCTGACGCAGCAGCATTCCCGCGTGGGCCAGATCGTTGGCGCGGAAAAACAGCCAGGCAAAGCATACGGCGGCCAGCGTGAGAATGTGTCCAGCTATTCCCGGTTTTTGCTGGGGATGGAAATGGGTGAAAAGTGTATACAAATTCAGGAAGCAAGCGTGCAGCAGTCCCCAAATCACGAAGCTCCACTCCGCGCCGTGCCACAGCCCGCACAGGGCAAACACCACGAATTGGGCCAGCAATTGGCGCTTGAGCCCGCGCCTGCTGCCACCTAAGGGGATATACACATAATCCGTGAACCATTGGGTCAGGCTGATATGCCACCTGCGCCAGAAATCCCGGAGGTTCGCCGCGCCGTAGGGCCGGTCAAAATTGCGCATGAGCCGCACGCCCAGCAGCCGGGCACTGCCCAGGGCGATTTCGGAATAACCGGAAAAATCGCAATAAATCTGTATGGCAAACAGCAGCGTGGCAATCACCACCGCGCTGCCGTCCGGCGCGTCCGCCCAATACGCCGCGTCCACGAACGGGGCGGCGAGATCGGCAATCACCAACTTGCGGAAAAAGCCGCTGACCAGGTAGCGGAGGCCCATTATAACATCCTCCCGAGAAAGCGTCCGGTCGGCCTTTAATTGCCCGATCAGCCCGCCCGCCCGTTCGATGGGCCCGGCCACCAATTGGGGGAAGAAAGAAATATATAAAGCGTAATAGCCAAAATGCTTTTCGGCGGGCAGGTCCTTCCGGTACACGTCGATCACGTAGGACATGGCCTGGAAGGTATAAAAAGAAATGCCCACGGGCAGGATGATGTCCTGCATCCGCCATTGCCCGCCCGTTAGCGTCAGCAGGCTTTGGCCGATGAAGTTGAAATATTTGAAGTATCCCAGCGCGCCGAAGGAAACGGCCAGCGCGGCCACCAGCCAAAACCGCCGTAAACGCCTGTTTTCCGTTCTTTGAATCAGCCGCCCGGCGCAATAAGAGCAGGCCGTCACGCCCAAAATCAGCAGCGACAGCGACACGTTCCAGCTGGCGTAAAAAACATAACTCGCTAAAAGCAGCACCGCCCAGCGGTATTTTCCCGGCGTCAGCCAGTGGGCAGCGCAGACCACCGGCAGAAAAATGATATAGCGCAGCGAATCAAAGCTCATGCCGCGCCTCCCCCGGCAGCAGCGTCCCCAGGGGCGGCAGTACATACGCCAGCCCTTCGTGCAGGCTGCCGCCCGCCATGAGCGTCAGGATGATCATCAGCCCGGATAAAAGCATACTGACAAAGCCCGTCCATCGCCCCGCCTTTCCCAATCGGCACAGCAGGGCAAAAATAAGGCTTGACAACAGGCAAACCATAGCCGGAATCGAATGAAAAATCAACATACCCGCCTCCGCCGCGAAAAACAATGATAAGCAAGCGATCAATCGGTTTCTTGCCGCCATCCGTTTCTATCTACAAGCGATTGCCCTAAAAGCGGAGCGCCCATCCTGCCGTCGGCGGCCGCTTCACCGCCCGGCGAAAGGAAAGCGAGGAGATCGGGCTGGCGGCGCGCAGGCGGCGAAAGAGCTTTATTGGACCAGCAGCAGCGCGGCGCCCTCATACGGCTTCAGCCGCAGACGCGTGCCGTCGATTTCCGGGGCTTGTTCATAGCTGTCCAGCAGCGCGCTCGCTTTCGTGAACGCGTCCGGCAGCGAAAGCGTTTTCTCTTCCGCGGCAAAATTGCAGGCCACCAGCAGCGTTTCTTTCCCCAGGCCGCGCTGATAGGCGATCACATCCTGCGCATCGGGATACAGGAAACGGATATCCCCCTCCGAAATGACGGGACGCGCCTTGCGCAGGGAGATCAGGCGGCGGTAAAAGGACAGGATGGAGAGCGGGTCTTGCGCTTCCGTTTCGGCGTTGGCTTCCATTCGTCCATGGCCCAGCGGAATCCAGGGCTCCGCGTCGCTGAACCCGGCCCCCGGCTCCGCGTTCCACTGCATCGGCGTGCGGCTGTTGTCCCGGGAGCGGGCCTGCAGCCGGGCCATCACATCTTCGTGGGACAGGCCAGAGGACGCAAGAATATGATAATAATTCACGCTCTCCACGTCCCGATAGTCCTCAAGCGCATCGAAATACGCGTTGCTCATGCCCAGTTCTTCGCCCTGATAAATATATGGCGTGCCCCGCATCAGATGCAGACACATGGCCAGCATCTTGGCGCTTTCCTTCCAATAACGCCGGTCATCCCCCAGCCGGGAAACCACCCGCGGCTGGTCATGGTTGCACCAGAACAGGGCGTTCCAGCCCCCTTCCCGGGCCATGCCGGTCTGCCAGGCTTCAAAGAGCTGGCGCAATTGGCCCAGGTCCGGGGGCTGCAATTGCCATTTGTCGCCGTCCTTGTAATCCACCTTTAAATGATGGAAGCTGAACGACATGGACAGTTCTTTGTTTTCCGGCTTTGTGTACCGGACGCAATGAGCCAGGGAGGTAGAGCTCATTTCCCCCACCGTCACCGCCTCCGTGAGCCCCGTATCCCGCACAAGCTCCTGAATATGCTCATGGACGCGGGGCCCGTCGGTATAAAACCGCCGTCCGTCGCCGATGAGGTCGTCCTGCCACACGTCGGGCTTGGAGATCAGGTTCACCACGTCAAACCGGAACGCGCGGACGCCCTTGCCCTGCCAGAAGCGGATCACGTTTTTCAGTTCTTCCCGCACCGCCGGGTTTTCCCAGTTCAAATCCGCCTGCGTGACGTCGAACAGATGCAGGTACCATTTGCCAACCTCGGGCGCATAGGCCCACGCGCTGCCGCCAAATTTCGACTGCCAGTTGGTGGGCGGCGCGTCCGGCGCGCCGTCCCGGAAGAAATAATAATCCTGGAAGCGCTTTTCCCCGGCCAGCGCCCGCTGAAACCATTCGTGGGCAGTGGAGGTGTGGTTAAACACCATGTCCAGCATCAGCCCGATGCCCCGGGCCTTTGCTTCCCGGAGCAGTTCCTCCATGTCCGCCATGGTGCCGAACAGAGGGTCCACCGCGCAGTAATCCGAAACGTCGTAGCCATTGTCCCGCTGGGGGGAGGGAAAGAAGGGGGTGAGCCAAATATAATCCACGCCCAGGGCGCGGATGTAATCCAGCTTTTCCGTCACGCCCCGCAGATCGCCGACGCCGTCCCCGTTGCTGTCCCGGAAGGATTTCGGATACACCTGGTAGACTGCCTGCTCATGAAACGCCGCCATCCATCTCGCCCGCTTTCCGTTTTATTTCATATAAAAAATGATAGCAAAGCCAGGCGGGAAAGTCAACCGCCTTGTTCATAAATTTCTTTTTTCGCCCTATTATGAAATTTTCATTCAGCGAACCGGCCAAATACTTCAATTTTGACCGATAACATGCTTGACTATTTGGGCAAAATATCATAAAATAAAAATAAGGAAAAAAACACATGAAAGGAGCCTGATCCATGAAAAAGTTTTTTGCCCTGCTGCTGGCAGCTGTCATGCTGCTCTCCCTCACGTCCTTCGCCGCCGCTGAGGACGTGGAGCTGGAATTCCTCTACCACAAATCCGAAACCGACGCCATTAACGCGATGCAGAAGGTGATCGACCAGTTTAACGCAGAGAATCCCGGCATCAAGGTCAACTTCGTGCAGATTCCCGACGCCGCCACCGTGCTGCAGACCCGCGCCACCCAGAACGACCTGCCCGACATGTTCGGCGTGACCACCTCCACCACCTATGAGCTGATGTTCGCCAGCGGCCTGATCATGGA
>CADAKE010000088.1:15478-24169 GCA_902788445.1 uncultured Eubacteriales bacterium | reverse complement strand
CGATATCGTAGAGGAACCGGTGCCAGAACCGGGAATAGAGCAGATGGCGGGTCACATGCTCCATGCCGCCGTTGTACCAGTCCACGGGCAGCCAGTATTTCAGTTCTTCCTGGCTGGCGAAGGCCTGGTCGTTATGCGGGTCGCAGTAGCGCAGGAAGTACCAGCTGCTGCCCGCCCACTGGGGCATGGTGTCGGTTTCGCGCTGGGCCGCGCCGCCGCACTTGGGGCAGGTACAGTTCACGAAGCTGTCAATCCGGGCCAGGGGGGATTTGCCGTCGGTGCCAGGCCGGAAGTCGTCGATCTCCGGCAGGCGCAGGGGCAGTTCTTCATAAGGCACGGCCACCACGCCGCACTTGGGGCAGTGAATCAGCGGAATGGGCTCGCCCCAGTAGCGCTGGCGGTTGAAGGCCCAGTCCTTCATCTTGTACTGGACGCCCGCCCGGCCGATGCCCTTCTTTTCGATTTCTTCCAGCACGCGGGCGATGGAGTCCTTCTTGTTGGTGTAGCCATTGAGGAAGTCGGAATTGATCATTTCGCCGTCGCCGGTGTAGGCTTCCTTTTCAATGTCGCCGCCCTTGATGACCTGGATAATGTCGATGCCGAACTTGTGGGCGAATTCCCAGTCGCGCTGGTCGTGGGCGGGCACGGCCATGATGGCCCCGGTGCCGTAGCCCATCATCACGTAGTCGGAAATGAAGATGGGAACAACCTTGCCGGTCAGCGGGTTCACGGCGGACAGGCCGTCGATCTTGAGGCCGGTCTTTTCCTTGGTCAGCTGGGTGCGCTCGAATTCGGTTTTCTTGGCGCACAGGTCGCGGTAGGCTTCAATGTCCGCCATGTTCTTGATCTGCCCGGCGTACTTGTCGATGAGCGGATGCTCGGGGGCCATGACCATGAAGGTCACGAACGCGCCGGTGGACTTGCCGATCCAGTTCACCTGCTGCATCTTGATGTTTTCGGGATAATCGACGGTTTCCAGGCCCTCCAGCAGCTTGTCGGCGTACTTGGTGATGCGCAGATACCACACGTCCTTGGGCAGCTGCACCACGTCGCCGTGGCAGATGTCGCACTTGCCGCCCTGGCTGTCCTCGTTGGAAAGAACCACCTTGCAGGAGGGGCAGTAATTCACCAGGGTCTTGTCCCGGAACACCATGCCGTGCTCAAAGAGCTTGAGGAAAATCCACTGGGTCCACTTGTAGTAGTTGGGGTCGGTGGTGTCCACTTCCCGGCTGTAGTCAAAGGAGAAGCCCAGCTTCTTGAGCTGCACCCGGAAATGGTCGATGTTCTCCTTGGTCACGATGGCGGGATGGATGTTGTTCTTGATGGCGTAGTTCTCCGTGGGCAGGCCGAAAGCGTCCCACCCGATGGGGAACAGCACGTTATAGCCCTGCATCCTACGCATCCGGGAAATAATGTCCATGGCCGTGTTGGAGCGGGGATGCCCCACGTGCAGGCCGTGGCCGGAGGGATAGGGGAATTCGATCAGGGAGTAAAACTTGGGCTTCGTATGGTCTTTCGACGCGGCAAAGGCCTGGTGGTCATCCCAGTATTTTTGCCACTTGGGTTCGATTTCAGCGGGTACATACGGCTTAACCGGCATGTCAAAAGCCTCCTTCAGTCATTGCGGATTTCTACATTATAATCTGAAAGGCGGATTTTGTAAAGAATTTTGTGCCGGGTTTCCACGGCTTACGCACGGATAGTAAATTAAAAAAGCCTTCCCCGCGGGAGGAAGGCTTGGACTGCGCATTGTCAGGCTGTCTGCGTTTTCTTGGCGGCCATGATGTTCCAGACCACCAGCGCCACGCCCACGGCCAGGCCGATCAGGGTGGTGACCCAGTTGGGATCAATGAAGCACAGGGCGACCACGAAGAACACCAGGCGCATCCACAGGGGCAGTTCGCGCTTGAAGCAGCCGGACACGGCCAGGGCCAGGAAGTAGGTGCCCACCAGCAGCTGGGCCGCGCCGATGATGATTTCGATCACGGTGCCCTGGAGCAGGATGGCGGGGTTGTATACGAACACGAATGGGCACAGGAAGCCGACCAGCGCGAACAGCATCCCGCGCAGGCCCGTCTTCATGGCGTCGGCCCCGGCGATGCCAGCGGCGGTATACGAGGCTACGCACACAGGCGGGGTGATCTGGGCCATGATGCCGTAGTAGAACACGAACATGTTGGCCACCAGGGGCTGGATGCCCAGGGAGCGAAGCGTGGGCACGAACAGGGTGACGCCCACCAGGTAGGCCGCGACCGTCGGCAGGGCCATGCCCAGCAGCATACAGCCGATCATGGCGATGAGCAGGGCCACGAACAGGTTGCTCATGCCCAGGCCCGCGATGACGCCGGAGAGGTTGGTGGCCAGGGAGGTCTGCTCGGTCATGACGTCGATGATGATGCCGCAGGCGGCGGTGGGGATGGCGATTTCAGCGGCGGATTTCGCGCCCGCCATCATGCTCTTCCACAGCTGCTTGAGGCCCGCGAAGTTGCCGTCCTGAATGCCGTTGACGATGTTGCTCCAGGCGTTCTTCGGCCCCTTTTCGATGAAGAAGCTGGCCACGTTGCACGCCAGGCACACGAAGATGCCGTACATGCCGGAGCGCATCAGGGAGAAGCCGTTCATGATGCTCACGATCAGCACCACCACGGGCAGCAGCAGATACATCCGGGGCAGCAGGGGCTTTTTCACTTCGATGGCCGCGTCCTCGCTCTGCTTGCTGCGGCTGGCGCGCTTTTTCGCCAGGGCGGAAACCAGCACGAACACGCCGAAGTAATAAGCGAAGGCGGGAATGATGGCGTCCGCGGCGATGGACAGATAGTTCACGCCCAGCATTTCGGCCATGATGAACGCGCCGACACCCATGATCGGGGGCATGATCTGACCGCCGGTGGAGGCCACGGCCTCGATCGCGCCCGCTTCCTCGGGCTCATAGCCGATCTTTTTCATCATGGGAATGGTCATAACGCCGGTGGTGGCAACGTTCGCCACGGCGGAGCCGGACACCATGCCCATCAGGCCGGAGGAAATAACGGCCGCTTTCGCGGGGCCGCCGGAGGACTTGTTGGAGAATTTCAGGCCCACGTCGATCAGCAGTTGGCCGCCGCCGCATTCAGAGAAGAACGCGCCGAATACGATGAAGTAGAACAGGCTGGTGCAGCTGGTAGTCAGAGGCGTGCCGTACACGCCGCTCTCGCCCATGGTCATGCCTTCGCAGAAGCTCTCGAACATCTTGGCGAACTTCTTGCCCTTGGTGTAGAACACGCTTCCCTTGGGGAAGTACTGGGCCGTCCAGGCGTAGACGATGAAAGCGATGATGAAGAAGAACAGCACGTTGCCCAGCGTGCGGCGCACCGCCTCCAGCAGCAGCACCACGATGCACACCATGGCTACATAGTCGAAGGTTTCGGGCTTCATGACCACCTTGTCGTAGTCCCGCAGCCGGTCCACGTTGGTGATGGTGTAGTACACCACCAGCAGGATGGCGGCAAAGAAGATCAGGTCGATCCACCGGGCCCAGGCGAACTTGTTCAGCTGCGCGTCAGTGACGGCGGTTCCCTTTTTCTCGGCTTTCTTTTTCAGGTTCTTCTGGTAGCTCTTGTCAATGGGGTTGTACAGGAACACCAGCGACAGCGCGAAGCACATGTGCAGCGGCGTTTGCAGCATGACGGTCAGCTGCTTGACCAGGGCCAGGTACATCTGGAATACGAAGAACGCGACTGTCAGCGCGATCGTACAGTACCTGCGGATTTCTTTTGTCATTTCAGGCCATTCCTTTCTGTTGATTTTCTCATGGAGCCCTGCTCCCAGGGCTTACGCATAGGCCGCTTCTGTTTTTCACGGCGCATGTGTAAGCCCTGGCGCCCGGGGCGCGGCTCGCCGCGCCCCGGACATGGGTCAACCGCAGTTGGGATCAGTTGAAGGCATAGCCCGTTTCTTCGTAGTAACGGGCGGCGCCGGGATGCAGGTCGCAGCCGGTGAGGGCCTTGGAACCGGCCACAGTGGGATCGAAGTAACCCAGAGCGGCGGAAGCGTCCTTCAGGATGTCCTTGTTTTCGCACATGGCCTTGGTGATCTGGTAGGCCACTTCCTCGTCCATGTCAGCATGAACCAGCACGCACTGCTGGGAGCCGACGGTCTTGATTTCTTCGGTCTGTCCGTTCCAGGTGTTGGGCTCCACGGTTACATAGTGGTCGTACAGTTCCTTCTGGGACGCGGCGGCGAAGCTGGGCGTGATGATGGAAAGCACGTCCGCGCCCATCTTTTCCGCCTGCACGCTCTGGCGGATGGTGTCCCGGGTGGAGATGCAGCCCGTGCCCGCGTAGACCGGCACGCGGCCCTTCACCTGGTCGATCATGACCTCCAGCACTTCGTACTTTTCATTCTCGCTCAGGATGTACCCTTCGCCGCTGGTGCCGAAAGCGAACAGGCCATGCACGCCGCCGGAAAGCAGGCGTTCGATCTGGTTGCGCAGCTCCGGCAGGTTCAGGCTTTCGTCGGCGTTCATGGGGGTGAGAATCGGGGGAATGATGCCCTTGATTTCAACGTTGCTCATGATCCTTCTCCTCCGTTTTACAAAACTTGGCGGTAGATGTTCCGGGCGTCGTCGGGGGTGATTTCCCTCATGTTGTTGACCAGCAGGCGCTTCACCTGCATCCCCGCGCTGACCAGGCCCTCCAGGTCGGATTCCGGCACGCCGAAATCCTTCAGGCTGGTGGGGATGTCCAGATGCTTCACGATTTCATCCAGCCTGCGGATGATCCAGGCGCTCTTTTCCTCAGCGGTTTGGCAATTGCTGCCGTCGTGGGCGCAGCGGTCCAGATACTCCAGTTGCGCCCGTCCCGAAGGGCGGGCAGAATCTCCTTCATTGCTCACGCTGTTTTGTCTCCGTATATGTCATTCGGTGTAGCCCCAAGCGCCTGCGCAATAGCCGGAATGTATTCTGCTTTGATTTCTTTTCTTCCGTTCATCATGTGGGAAAATTCTTGTTCCCCGAAACCGCTTCTTTCTGCCACGGCTTTCTGTTTCATCCCGCTCGCCCGAATTAGCGCTCGAATGTTTTCTGCTATCGTTCCTCTTGATTTCATGCGAATATCCCCTTTCTAAAAAAACAGAAAATCTGATAACGCAATTGGCGTAGCGAAGCGTTCAGCGGCTCGGATGATGTGATCTCCCTAATAAAAAACGCCCCCTTCCGGGGGCGGGCAGGTCATTTCTCAGACCGTCGCCAATTGTATTTTTGCCAGTTCCTCCGCCAGGGCAATGCGTTCATTGCGCACGTCGATATCGTCCTGCAAATTCAGGAAGTACCGCTCGCTCACGCCGAAGTACCGGCTCAGCCGCAGCGAAGTGTCCGCCGTCACGCGCCGCCGCCCGTGCAGAATGTCCTGAATCCGGGAGAGCGGCACATAAATGTCTTTTGCCAGCCGGTAAGCGCTGATGCCCATAGGCTCCATGAATTCTTCCTTCAGGATTTCGCCGATGGTCGGCGTCTCGATCACGTCCCGCATGTTTTCCCGCCTCCTTCAATCGCTCCTTCCGCTCATTGCAGGCCCAGCTTCGCGGTCAGGGCCTCCTGCAAGGTCTGGGAAAAGTTCACGTTGGCGGCCTCCGCCGCGGTGTTCAGCCATTGGGGAATGGAGAGGGTTTTCTTCACCGTCCGGTTGGAAATCTTCTTGCGGTATTCCGTGGTGTCCGCTGCGATCAGGCTCACAAATTCATCCTCTCCGTGCGCCACGTCCTGGGGGCGGGTCGGCGCGGGAATAGGCTTTTTGTCATCCTCCATCACCACCAGCATCAGCGGCAGCACGTCCTCGGCCATCTTCACCGCTTCGTGCAGCGTATCCCCGCAGGTGAAACATCCTTCAATGTCGGGAAAGTTCACGCTGTATCCGCCCTCATCCGGGGTAAATACCGCGGAGTAACAATACTTTGCCATCTGATTCCTCCTGTCTGGCTATGCTCCCTGTTTACATTTTAGTACGTTTTATTACGTGCGTCAACAAAAAATGAGCAAAACAATATTCCCCCTTGGAGGCCCTATGCCCAAAACAAAAAAAGCCGCCTGCCGCCCCAAGACGGCGGTCGCCTATGCCCGGTATTCATCCGCGGGCCAGCGGGATGTGTCCATCGAGCAGCAGCTCCAGGATATACGGCATTTCGCCCAGCGCGAAGGATATGCCATCATCCATGAATACGCCGACCGCGCGAAGTCCGGCTTCCGCCATACGGATGCCCGCGCCGAATTTCAGGCGATGCTTGCCGCCGCCGATTCCGGCCAGTTCGACACCATCATCACCTGGAAGGTAGACCGCTTCGGCAGGAATCGGGAAGAAGCCGCCATCTTCAAGGCCCAGCTTCGCCGCTCCGGCGTGTCCGTCGTTTACGCCATGGAGGCAATCCCGTCCGGTGCCGCCGGGGTGCTCACGGAAGGGATGCTGGAAGCTATCGCGGAGTGGTATTCCCGCAATCTGTCCGAAAATGTCAACCGTGGAATGAAAGATAACGCTTTGAAATGTATCTCCAACGGCTGCCCCATTTACGGCTACCGCCGCGGTCCCGACGGGCATTACATCATCCAGCCCGATGAAGCCGACACTGTCCGGTCCATTTTCGCCCGGTATGGCCAGGGCTATTCCGCGGCCGTGATTGCCGCTGATCTGAACGCCTCCGGCCTGAGAACCCTGCGCGGAAGCGTCTTTTCCGGTCAAACCATCATCCGCATTATTTCCAATGAGCGTTATATCGGCGTTTACTTTTGGCGTGATATTCGCGTTCCCGGCGGAATGCCCGCCATCGTCACACAAAAAGCATGGGAGGAAGCGCAGCGTATGAAGCAGAAAACAAGCCGTCATTATGAAAAACACCCGATAGATTTCCTTTTGACCGGAAAAGCCTTTTGCGGTCATTGCGGCGCCGCCATGGTCGGCGATTCCGGCACATCCAAAACCGGAGCCACCCATTATTATTACACCTGCCAGGGCAAAAAAGCCCGGAAAGGCTGTAATAAGAAATCCCTCAGAAAAGAATACCTGGAAGACAAGGTGCTGTCTTTCCTTGTCAATGATTGCTTGACTGGCCCTGAACGGGAGAAAATCGCGGATGCCATTATCTCCGCTCAAAAGGAAGAACAGAAAAACTCCCCCCTTGCTTCCATGGAGAAGGAATTGTCCGAAACTCAAAAAAAGATTGATAACGTCAATCATGCCATAGCTTCCGGCGTGTGGAATGATTCCACCTCCGTTTTCCTCAAATCCCTGGAGGATACCGCCGCCGACCTCCGCCTGTCCATCGACCAATACCGGTTTACCCAATCCCAGCTTTTGACCCGTGACCGCGTGCTGTTCTTCCTGGATAAAATGGCGCACTATGATCTTACAAATCCCGTTTACCGCAGACGTCTGATCGACACCTTCGTAAATGCCGTTTACGTCTATGATGGTTTTATCCGCATCGCCATCAATTGCATTGAAGGGAATGACCGCATCCCCCTCTCCGATCTGGAATCCCTCGACCTCCCGCCCGCCCCGTCGGGTTCGGATAATGCCACAGATGGTCCAGCACGTAGTATTCCGCACCGCTCTTCTTCACCGCCGCTTCCGGCAGGGCGAACAGGCCGGTGCTTTCGATGCCCTTGTCGGTGAACATCGCCACCTTGTTCGCGCCGGTGTTTTTGATAATGGCGGTAATATTGTCCATGGCGTTTTCCCCGCCGTAGACCGCGTGGGGCATTTTCAGGTTATAGGTAGCAAGCATAACGGCAATTCCTCCTTATTTCGTCTGCGCGGCGGTGGGATTATACAGGCCGACCTTTTCCCGCTTCTGTCCCCAGCACGGCTTCCTCGGTGAAGCGCATATACTTGACGCCCTTGCGGGTGTAGGCGGCGTAGGCCAGGTGCAGCATCCCGTCCTTGCTCTGGAACAGGAAGGGGTATTCGTACTGCTTATTGTTGGTCTTGTTTTCCTCGCCCATGTACCCTTCGCCCCGCTCCATCCAGCGGATGATGGGGAAGGTGAGGCCGCCGTCCTCGGAAAGCGCCACCGCCACGGGGCAGCGCAGGCCGGGCCAGGCCGCTTTGCCGGGCTGGGGATCGGGGGTACAGGTGGGGTTATAAGCAATCGCCACCCGCCCGCTTTGCAGTTTCACGGCGCTGATAGAGGAATTGTTGTTGGGCAGAGGCGTGGGAATGGGCACCGTCCAGGTGTCGCCCCAGTCAAAGGATTCGCTGCGGTAAATGTTGTCCGCTTCCCGGGAGCGCATGAACGCGGCCAAGTGGCCGTTTTCCAATTCCACCACGTTGGCATGGACGCGGCCCCGGCTGCCGGGCATGTCCACCTGCCGCCAGGTTTTGCCCTCATCGTCGGAAATCTGGAAGGCGGTGGGGTCGCCGGAGAGGCCGTCCGGGCTGTCGGTGCAGAGCCAGTTGGCGAAGATCCAGCGGCCGCTGCCCAGCACCTGGATGGGCTGGCGGCAGAAGCTGCCCTCCCGGGCAAACAGGGTTTCATAAAGCCCCCAGGTTTTGCCGCCGTCCGTGCTCTTCTGCACCCGGATCTGGGAAGTGAATTGCATGTTGTCCTTGCCCGCCTGACGATCCTTCTGCGCGGTGTAGATGGCCCAGACCGCGCCGTCGTTCCCGGTGAACAGAGAGGGGTTCTGCTCGCTGCGTTCCGGGTCGCCGGAAATGTCCACGGGCT
>CADAKE010000088.1:0-15419 GCA_902788445.1 uncultured Eubacteriales bacterium | reverse complement strand
CCGTCCGGAAGCTCCAGCATGGCGGGCGCGTGGGCGGTGGGATAGCCGCCGCTGGGCAGGAAGGCTTCCAGCGTGCCCATATCGGCGTTTTCGTAGATGCGTCCATCCGGGGTCAGGCCCGGCAGCAGGGGATAATTCATGGCGTATTCCTCCTATGCGGTTTCTCCGCTGTTCAGCGCTTGCTCCTCAATCAGTTTCTTCAAATCACACAGCAGCGTGGTTTCCCCAAAGCCGCCGGATTTCGTGATCACATACCGGGCCGCGCCCTCCGCCTGGAAGCGGGACAGCACCACGCCGGGAAACACCTCCGTCAGCGACTCCATATCCCACACCCGCATCGCGTTCATACATTGCAGCAGGGTATCGCCGCCGGTGATGAGCAGGTTCCTGTCACGAAGCCCGGAAAGCAGCTCCGGCAGAATCCTGCCCAGAACCCCGGAAACGCGCTGGCGCACGTCCTCGGTGCTCAAGCCGTGTTCCGCCGCGTAGGCGGCGCTTTCCAGGTTGTCGTCCCGGCTGTCGTTGGCGTCCAGAATCATCCAAGGCTCCTCCCGGCTGGCCCGCCGCCACGCGGCGAGGGTGTCCCGGCCCGCCTGGGTGTCGAAATAATCAAGCCGCAGCTTTTCCTCCGGCTGAATGTGTCGGCGAGTGAAGCCGTGCTGTTCGCCAAAGCTCAGCTGCTGCTGGGTGATGGGATTCACGCTGCCGCAGAGCACGAACAGTCCGCCCGTCAGCAGGGGTTGGGCACACTTTTCTTCCTTTTTTTGCAGCCCCAGCAGGGCAGGCAGCGCCGCCGCGAATCCGGCGCACCCCGCGGTCACCCGGAGCCCGTTTCTTTCCTTAATCAGTTTTCCTGCATGGCACACATCCGCGTCAGACTGGGCGTCCACGATCACAATGCCCTTTGCCTCGGGGATGCTGTCCGGCCTGGCGGAGCAGGCCGCCACGTCGCTTTGCAGGGAAATCAGTTCCGCCACGGAGGATTTGCGAACCGGCTCGAAGGGCCCTTTCCGAACACGGATTCCGCCGCAGGCACCCCGTCGATATAATGCACGCCGTTTTCCGTGACGCGGTTCAGCCCCGGCATGGCGGGCAGGAAATACAGGGTCTTGGCGCCGCTGGCGTCCAGGGCGGCGGTCAGCTCCGCGCCGATGTTGCCTCGCAGGGCGGAATCCGTCTTTTTATAAATATGGGGAATGCCCAGTTGAGCGCCTTTCTTTACGATGCCATACACGATCTTGTATGCCTGCTCCTTGCTCAAGTGGCGGGTTTCCGCCACCACCACCAGCACCTGGCAGCCCTGCGCCGACAATTCAAAATCCGCTTCCGGATTGGTGACCACCCGCGTTCGGATACCCTTTTCAGCGAACTGCACCCCGGTATCCAGGCCGCCGGTAAAATCGTCCGCTAAAATTAACAATTGGATCATGGTCATTCCTCCAGGGGTTCCATCGTTTCTTGTTGTCTTGATTATATCGAAAATCGACCAGATAAAAAATCTCTGGCCGATCAATAAATGTTTCGATTTGAAACTATTTTTATTTTTCTCTTTATTGTTATATATCAATATGTTCATATATGAAACATAATCCTTCCGCGTCTTGTGTATTTTGTTTCAATATGTTACAATTTGAGAAAAGTACCGTGCAAATGGGGGAAACCAAGATGGATGCTGTTCAGGAAACGCCGCTGCGCATTTTAGCCATCGCGCCTTACGAGGCCATGAAGGACGCCCTGCGCCAGGCGGCCGAGGCATATCCCACGCTGCGCCTGGACGCCTTTACCGGCGATTTGCAGGAGGGCGTGGAGATCGTGCGTCAGGTGGACGCCATGGATTATGACGCCATCCTCTCCCGCGGCGGCACGGCGGAGCTCATCCGTCCGGTCACCGACCTGCCGGTGGTGGAAATCCCCGTGTCGGTGTACGACGTGCTGCGAACCATCAAGCTGTCGGAAAACTATACCGACCAATGCGCCATCGTGGGCTTCCCCGGCGTGACGGAGAACGCGCATATCCTTTGCAATCTGCTGCGCAAGGAAATTCCCATCCAGACGGTGAAGGATTCCCAAAGCGCCGAACGGACGCTGGAGGAATTGAACAGCCGGGGCATCCACACCGTGATCTGCGACATGGTGACCCACCGCATCGCCCGGAGCAAGGGGCTGAACGCCCTGCTGATCACTTCCGGCGAAAGCAGCCTCCACCAGGCGCTTCAGGACGCCATGGAACAGGGCGCCACCTTTCGCCGGGTGCGGAGCGAAAACCTGATCCTGCGCAGCATCGTCAGCCAGGATTCCCGGCTCAGCGTGGTGTTCGATGAAAACCAGGACGTGGTGTTTTCCTCCGGCCCCAATGTGACCCAGGAAGCCATCGCCCTGATGCGGAAGAAAATCCCTTCCCTGCGAAATGAAGAGGAGATTCTTTCCTATCATCAGGTGGGCAGCACGCTGCATACCATCACCGCCGCTTCCTTTCACGCCCACGGAAAACGCTATGCCCTGTTCCGGGATCAGCCGGGGCAGATTTCCCTCCGCTCCAGCCGCCCCGGCATCCGGGCGAACGACCAGGCGGAATGCGAGCATTTGTTTATGGGCAGCTTTTTCAGCGTGAGCGGTTCCCTGGGGGAATTGGAGCAGCGCCTGACGCCCCTGGCCGCTTCGCGGCAGCCGGTGATGATCGTCGGCGAGGAGGGAACCGGCAAGGAGCAGATCGCCCGGGTGCTGTACCTGCGTTCGCCCTATAAAAACCATCCGCTGGTTACGGTGGACGCGGCCCGGCTCAATGACAAAACCTGGGACTTTTTGCTGGAAAATCCGGGTTCTCCCCTGGCAGGCCACGGAACCGCCGTCTTTTTTCAGCATTTGGAGGAAGCCCCGGCCCAGCACCAGCAAACACTGCTTTCCCTCATCGAGGATACGGGGCTGGAACGCAGGCTGTGGCTCCTGTTTTCCTGCGACCTCAAGGAGCACATGCCCATGCATGATTTCTTCCGGGAATTGTCCCTGCGCCAAAGCCCCATGACCCTGCACCTGCCCACCCTGCGCAGCCGCCGGGATGAAATCCCCGCGCTTGCCAGCCTGTATCTGGGCAGCCTGAACGTGGAGCTGAACAAGCAGGTGGCGGGCTTTGACCCCGGGGCCCTGGAAATGCTCATCCGCTACGACTGGCCCGGCAACTATACCCAGTTCAAGCACGTCCTCCATGAACTGGCCGTGCTGACCAACGGCCTGTATATCTCCAATGTGGACGTGGCCGACCTGCTGGCCCACGAGCGGCGGCAGTACCGCCTGCCCCTGGACGCCGCCGAGGCCCCCTCCTTCGCCGGGCTGACCCTGGCGGAAATCAACCAGCGCGTCGTGCGGCAGGCTTTAGCCCAGAATAACGGCAACCAATCCCTCACCGCCCGGCAGCTGGACATCAGCCGCACCACCCTGTGGCGTATGCTGAACACGGCGGAAGGCTTTCAAAAGAAGAAAGAAGAATAGCGCCGCATACCAAAAGCCGACGGCTCCCGGAGAGCCGCCGGTTTGGTGTCCGCTGTCAGCCCGACGCCCGCAGCATGTCGTTTTGCAGGCGGGAGAGGATGCGCTTTTCCAGGCGGGAAATGTAGGACTGGGAGATGCCGAGCTGGTCGGCCACCTCCTTCTGGGTCATTTCCCTTCCGCCCCCAAGGCCGAAGCGCATTTTCATGATGCGCTGCTCCCGGGGAGAGAGGCGGGAGAGGGCGCTGCCCAACAACTGCTTTTCCGCGTCCTCCTCCATGCCGCGGGAGACCAGGTCGCTTTCGGTGCCCAGCACGTCGGAGAGGAGCAGCTCGTTCCCGTCCCAGTCGGTTTTCAGGGGTTCGTCCAGGGATACTTCGTATTTGAGCCTGCTGGTGTGGCGCAGGTACATGAGCACCTCGTTCTCGATGCACCGGCTGGCATAGGTGGCCAGCTTGATTTTTTTGTCGGGGTTGAAGGTGTTCACGGCTTTGATGAGGCCGATGGTGCCGATGGAGATCAAATCCTCGATGCCGACGGAGGTGTTTTCAAATTTCTTGGCGATGAATACCACGAGGCGCAGGTTCCGCTCGATCAGGATGGAACGCACGGTGCCGTCGTCCTCCGGCAGCTTCACGACCAGATCGAGCTCTTCTTCCGGCGTCAGGGGCTTGGGCAGCGGATCGGCCCCGCCGATGTAATACACATTGTCGGTTTTCAACCGGGAAACAAAGAGCAGCATCCATTTCTTCATATCAATTGCCTGCATGAAAGATGACCTCCTTCCGAAGCCTCATTTCGCCGAAACCCTGGAACAGGCGTTCCGGCACGAGCGCCGTTTTTTCGTGAAAATCCGCTAAAGCGATGAAAGCGTCGATGGTTTGGCACTGGCGGTCCCGCACCAGTTCCACACTGTCCGGGCGAAAGCACATGAGCAGGCCGCTTCCGGAAACCGTGCGGATGGGCAGGAGCCGCCAGCCGGGCGGCAGCGTAGCCAGGTCATGGGTGCTGACGCCATCCGGCAGCAGGGGAGAGACGGCGCTTTCCGGCACGACGATCACGGGCTGACCGGTGAAGCTGTCCGTGAGCAGATTGCCGCTGTCCCGCAGCACGGGCAGGGACGCCTGCTTTTCCCGGTATCGGATGCGCAGAACCCAGGCTGATTCCGCTGAAAGGTTCCTGATTCGCAGCATCCGGCAGAGCCCAAAAACGCCGAGCCCGGCGGTGAGCATGATAACAGCGCTGGAAACGCCGCGCCGAAGCAGCGCGTCCGAGAAGCCGCCAAGCAGCAGCATGGACGCGCCGACATAGGGAAAGAAAAAGACCCCGTTCCTGCCAAAAGAAATCCAGCAGAGCAGGAGAATAGAAAACAGAAAAACGGGGATACTCATGGATAAGCCGTTATTCTGCCGCGCGAACACGGCATACACCGCGCCAAGCAGGGCGCCGGCCGCGGCCCGCGGGCCATGGAACCGCGCCCCGCGCAGGCACGCCGCCAGCAGCAGCGAAAGAAAATCCATCCAGAAATTGATGAACAGATATGCTTCTCCATACACTCGCATCTTGCCTGTCCTCCGAGGGAGAGTATAGGACAGCCAGCTCCGCCGGGGCGTCGAAATGGTTTGCAAACGAAGTCGAAATAGCGAACGGAGCCAAGCGGTTGCAGATGCTTCACTGTCGTTTGGAGAGAGAAGATAGGAGATTTATTTCGTATGATCAGAGGAGGGAGTTTCAGTTCGTATTCATTGAAACACCAAACAACTCCTATTTCCTCTCTTCTAACTCCTATCTATACGAATTTGATCATTCATTGTATACAAAAATTCTTCGTTTTCCGGGTTGACAATGCCCGTGTTATCCCGTATACTGATAGCGAAATTTTGAAAGAAAGGAGGCCGCGGAAATGACCATGATGAATCGCCTGAATCAGATCGGTATGAACATCCAAGGGGCGAAGTCTGTCCTTCTGCCTGCGTTCTATGCAGTTTTCTGCGCTTTTTTGCGGCCGCCTGTCGTGTGTTAGCTTTGCGATATCGCAAAAGATAACAGCGTTTCTTCAGGTCGTCGGCCGCAGGCCGACGGCCTTTTTCTATACTTTACTTTGAACAATACCAAGGGGGGATTCCTTATGCAGAAGCGGTATCCGCACATAATGCGGAAGCTGATTCAGAGCAACGCATGGTATTTTATTGCCGCGCTAATATGCACCGTGTTCACCGTGGCGATCGAGTTCATCACGCCGGTGCTGCTGGCGGAAACACTGGACTGCTATTTGCAGGGCAAGGCGAGCCGGATGCCGGGCTTCATCAATGAATGGATCGCGGGCCTGGGCGGGCCGGAGTTCATGGCCCGGAACCTGTGGATCGTGGGTTTGGCGCTGGTGGGCCTGAACGTGCTCAGCGGCGTGTTCGGCTATGGCAAGGGCCGCGCCCAGGCGGTGGCGGGGGAGAACGTGAGCCTGACCCTGCGCGAAAGCCTGTACAGCCACATCCAGCGCCTGCCGTTCGCTTACCACGTGAAAGCCGAAACCGGAGACCTGGTGCAGCGCTGCACCAGCGACGTGGAAACGGTGCGCAGGTTCCTGTCGATGCAGCTCATGCAGGTGGTGAACGCCCTGCTCGCCATCACGACCGCGCTGCTGTATATGTTCCGGGAGAACGTGAAAATCACGCTGATCAGCATGATCATGATTCCTGGGCTGTTCCTGTTCGCGTGGCTGTTCTTCCGCTGGGTCATCAAAAACTTCCGGCTTTCCGACGAGGCCGAGGGCAGGATGAGCGCCGTCTTGCAGGAAAACCTGACCGGCGTGCGCGTGGTGCGCGCGTTCGGGCAGCAGGAATATGAAGTCGAAAAGTTTGAAAAAGTGTCCGCCGATTTCCGGCGGAAAACCTTCAAGCTGTGCAACCTGCTGGCGGTCTACTGGGCGACGAGCGACTTCATGTCCATGACCCAGTCCATGCTGACGCTGCTGGCCTGCGTGTACTTCGCCATCCAGGGCGAAATCACCGTGGGCGGGCTGATTATCTTCACCACCTACATCTGGAAGCTGCTGTTCCCCATCCGTCAGCTGGGGCGCATCCTGTCCGACGCGGGCAAGAGCAAGGTGGCCATGGACCGCATTCAGGAAATCTTAGGCGTGCCGGAGGAACCCGACGAGCCGGACGCCAAGAAGCCCTCCCTCAAGGGCGACATTGTGTTCGACCACGTATCCTTTGGCTATGACGGCAGCCGGGACGTACTCAGCGACATGAGTTTCACCATCCCCGCCGGGAAAACCGTCGCCATCCTGGGCGCGACGGGCAGCGGCAAATCCACCGTCGTGCACCTGATTCAGCGGCTGTTCGACGTGGAGCGGGGTGAGATCCGCATCGGCGGCGTGCCCATCAACGACATTGACCGGTACTATCTGCGCTCCCGGGTAGGGCTGGTATTGCAGGAGCCGTTCCTGTATTCCAAGACGCTGAAAGAAAACGTCGCTATCGCGCGCAAGGACGCGACGGACGAGGAAATCGACCGGGCCGTCACCGACGCCGCGGCGAAGGAATTCATTCTGGAGAGTGACAAGGGCTTTGACACCCTGGTGGGCGAGCGCGGCGTGACCCTTTCCGGCGGGCAGAAGCAGCGCGTCGCCATCGCCCGGACGCTCATGAAGGACAACGACATTCTGATCTTCGACGATTCCCTGTCCGCCGTGGACACGGAAACCGACGCCCAGATCCGCGCCGCGCTGAAAAAGCGCAGCCAGGACACCACCACCATCATCATCAGCCACCGCATCGTGACGCTTTCCCAGGCGGATTTGATCCTGGTGATGGAGGACGGCCGCGTGACCCAGCAGGGCACGCATGAACAACTGATCCACCAGCCCGGCCTGTACGGCAAAATCTTCAATATCCAGACCGCGCTGGAGGAAGAGTTTAAGGCGGAGAAACAGGAACAGAATGCGCAGTAATTAATCAACCAATTCCGCTGTCATTCTGAGCCGCCCCCCGATACGGTTGGGGGCGAGCGAAGAATCTCCTCCGTTAGCGGCAAACAATACGAAGGAGATTCTTCCTGACCGCTTCGCGGTCGTCAGAATGACAAAACGCTTACGCTCTATTCCATCGCTTATTCGAACTGTCGTTTTACAGATAAAACAAGGAAGTGAATCTCCCATGCAGCAAATTGAAGAAAAGGATTACACGCAGCGGTTTTCCCTGAGCCTGTGGAAAAAAATCCTGCGGTACGCCAAGGAATACCACAAGGACTTATATAAGCTGATGGTGGTGATGGGGGTCACGGCGGCGTGCGACGTGATTTTCCCCTTGATGACCACCTACGCCATCGACCATTTCATCCCGACCCTCGACCGCCCCGGTACCATGGAGGGCGTGCCGATGTTCGTGGTTATGTACGCGCTGGTGCTGCTCGTGCAGGTGGCGGCGATCTTCTATTTCCTGTACCTGGGCGGAAAGATCGAGGTGGGCGTGTGCTACACCATCCGCAAGCAGGCCTTCCGCAAATTGCAGGAGCTGCCGTTTTCCTATTACGACCGGATGCCAGTCGGCTACCTCATGAGCCGCATGACCAGCGACACCCAGCGCCTGGGCGAGACCATCGGTTGGTCGCTGCTCGACCTGGCCTGGGGCGGCGTGATGATCGTGGCGACCAGCGCGGCGATGTTCGCCAACAATGTGAAGCTCACGCTGGTGGTGCTGCTTGTGGTGCCGCCGCTGGCGGTGGTCAGCTGGTGGTTCCAGCAAAGAATCCTCAAAGCCTACCGCACCGTGCGCAAAACGAACAGCAAAATCACCGGCGCGTTCAACGAGGGCATCATGGGCGCGAAAACCACCAAGACCCTCGTGCGGGAGGATCAGAACATGGAGGAGTTCACGGAGCTCACCCGCGAAATGAAGAAGGCTTCGGTGCGCGCCGCGTCCCTGTCCGCCGTGTATCTGCCCATCGTGGTGGCGCTGGGTTCCCTGGCGACGGCCTACGCCCTGTGGAAGGGCGGGCAGGAGGTATTGATTGGCGGCATGACCTTGGGCGTTTTGCAGCTTTTCGTCAACTACACCATCCAGTTCTTCGAGCCCATCCGCAACATCGCCAACGTGTTTGCCGAATTGCAGTCCGCCCAGGCGGCGGCGGAGCGCGTGCTGACGCTGCTGGAAACGGAGCCGGACATCGTGGATTCGCCGGAAGTGGAGGCCGTGTTCGGCGACAACTTCCACCCGAAGAAGGAAAATTGGCCCGCCCTGCGCGGCGACGTGGAGTTCTGCCACGTGGATTTCCAGTACAAAGAGGGCGAAAAAGTCCTTTCTGACTTTAACCTGAAAATCAAAGCGGGGGAGACCATCGCCCTGGTCGGCCCGACGGGCGCGGGCAAGTCCACGGTGGTGAACCTGATCTGCCGATTCTATGAGCCGACGGGCGGCGAAATCAAAATCGACGGGGTCAACTACAAGGAACGCAGCCAGCTTTGGCTGCAAAGCAACCTGGGCTACGTGCTCCAGGAGCCGCGCCTTTTCTCCGGCACCATCCGGGACAACATCCGCTACGCCCGCCTGGACGCTTCCGACGAGGAAATCGAGGAAGCCGCGCGCATGGTGAACGCGGAGCCCTTCATCCTGAAAATGGAAAAGGGCTACGACACCGACGTGGGCGAGGGCGGCAGCCGCCTGTCCACCGGCGAAAAGCAGCTGATCTCCTTCGCCCGCGCCATCCTGGCCGACCCGCGCATTTTCGTGCTGGACGAAGCCACGTCCTCCGTGGACACGGAAACCGAGCAGATCATCCAGAATGCCATCGCCAAGGTGCTCTCCGGGCGCACGTCCTTCATCATCGCCCACCGGCTGTCCACCGTCCGCACCGCCGACCGCATCCTGGTGATCGACGACGGCAAGATCAAGGAAATGGGCACCCACCAGGAGCTTCTGCGTCAAAAGGGCGCGTATTACAGCCTGTACACCAACCAGTTCCAGGAGGAACAGGCCATGGAGATTCTGGGCAAAGCGGAAGCGGCCAGCTAAGGTAACGGCCCATGCCATTTTCAGGGCAAGTATAGGAACAGGGCAATCGCTTATTGCAAGCGGATATCATCCGCCCGAAAGAATCGGAAGGCAGCAGCTTGTATGACATTGTTTAGCGCGGGCGGATACTATCCGCCCCTACATACCCGGGATTTCTTACTGTATACAATCTGTAAGCGATTGCCCTGAGTATAGGAAAATCCCCGCTTGACCATTCCCGCCTCCCGTGGTATAATGCGCCTATCGGCTGTGAAGGAGAACAACTTCTCCGTTTGCGCGCGTGCCGCAAGAGAAGGGCTGGCCATGGGCTGGAAGCCGCCCGGCAGGCGCGGGGAACATTCGCTCCGGAGCCGCAGCGATGAACATTCAGTAGGCGCTGCCGTATCCCGCGTTAAGGGAAACGAGGGTGGTTATCATTTATGATGCCGCTGAAATTGGGTGGTACAGCGTGCGCCTATCACGCCCCATGGCAGGATACTGTCATGGGGCGGTTTATTTGTAAAAGGGCATGCGCCCAGTTGGCTCTTTTGCAGTTCTAAGTTCCAAGTTCTAAGTTCCAAGCTAAATGGTTTCAACACACGGCAAGATGCTCCTATCCATCATGCTTAGAACTTTGAACTTAGAACTTTGTTGAATGACCGGGCAATAACACAGGAGGAATAATCACATGGATATCCGGGAAAACCTTGCGCAGATCGGCGAGGAAATGAGAAAGGAAATGGAGAGCGCCGACGCGCTGGCGGCGCTGGAAGCGCTGCGGGTGAAGGTGCTGGGCAAAAAGGGCAGCCTGACCGCGCTGCTTCGCGGCATGGGGCAGCTGAGCCCTGAGGAGCGCCCGAAGATGGGCCAGATGATTAACGAGGCCCGGGAAAAAATGACGGCGATGCTGGACGAAAAGCAGAAGGAACTGGCCCAGAAGGAAAAGGAATTCCGCCTGATCGCCGAGACCATCGACGTGACCGAGCCCCGCGACCTGCCGGAGATCGGCGCGGAGCATCCCATGAACCTGGTGCTGAACGAAGTGCTGGACTGCTTCACCTCCATGGGCTTTTCCGTGGTGGAGGGCCCCGAAGTGGAACTCGACCTCTATAACTTTGAACTGCTCAACGTGCCCAAGAACCACCCGGCCCGCGACGCGCAGGACACCTTCTACATCGACGATAACGTGGTGCTGCGCTCCCAGACCAGCCCGGTGCAGGCCCGCACCATGCTGACCCAGAAGCCGCCGATCCGCATCGTGTGCCCCGGCCGCGTGTTCCGCGCGGACGAGGTGGACGCCACCCACAGCCCCGTGTTCCACCAGATCGAGGGCCTGGTGATCGACAAGGACGTGACCATGGCGGATTTGAAGGGCACCCTGGACGCCTTCGCCAAGCGGCTCTACGGCCAGGATATCGAAGTACGCTTCCGTCCCTCCTTCTTCCCCTTCACCGAGCCCAGCGCCGAAGTGGATTTGACCTGCTTCAACTGCCACGGCAAGGGCTGCCGCGTCTGCAAGGGCACCGGCTGGATTGAGGTGCTGGGCTGCGGCATGGTGAACCCCAAGGTGCTGGAAATGTGCGGCATCGACAGCACGGTGTATTCCGGCTTCGCGTTCGGCATCGGCGTGGAGCGCATCACCATGCTGCGCTACGGCATCAAGGACATGCGGCTTTTGTACGAAGGAGACCTGCGTTTCCTGAAACAGTTCAGATAAGAAATAACAGTTCCAAGTTCTAAGTTCCAAGTTCTAAGCTGAATAATGCTTACACAGTTGACGGTATAAACTGCACGGCTTTTTGCTTAGAACTTAGAACTTTGAACTTAGAACTTAACAAACACTTCCAACAAATTGGGGGAAATAGAAAATGAAAGTATCCATGAAATGGTTAAAGCAATACGCGGACATTCCCGTTTCGCCCGCGGAATATGAAAGCCGCATGGTGATGACCGGCACGGGCGTGGAGGGCACGGAGCCCATCGCGCCGGAACTGGAAGGCGTGGTCGTGGGCAAAGTGCTCACCTGCCGCGACCACGAAAACAGCGACCACCTGCACGTCTGCACCGTGGACGTGGGCGAAGCGGAACCGCTCCAAATCGTGTGCGGCGCGCCGAACGTGAAGGAAGGCATCCTGGTGCCCGTCGCCAAAATCGGGGCCAAGCTGCCCGGCGGCGTCACCATCAAGAAGGGCAAAATGCGCGGCGTGGAAAGCAGCGGGATGCTCTGCTCCGGCCCGGAAATTGGCGTGCCGGTGGAACTGTATCCCTCCGTGGGCACCGCGGGCCTGCTGATCTTCCGGGAGGATTATCCAGTCGGCACAGACGTGAAGCCCATCTTCGGCCTGGACGACACGGTGATCGACTTTGAAATCTTAGCCAACCGGCCGGACTGCCTGTCCGTGTGGGGCGTGGCGCGGGAAACCGCCGTCGCCATGGGCACGGAACTGAAGCTGCCCGAGATCACGGTCAAGGAAGTCGGCGGCGATATTCATGATTACGCCAAGGTGGATGTGCTGGAAAGCGAACTCTGCCCCCGGTACGCGGCGAAGGTGATCAAGAACGTGCGCATCGGCGAAAGCCCCTATTGGCTGCGGCAATACCTGTACGCCGCCGGGATGCGCTCCATCAACAACATCGTGGATATTACCAACTTCATCATGCTGGAAACCGGCCACCCCATGCACGCCTTTGACCTGAGCAAGGTGCGCGGCAATCACATCATCGTGCGCAAGGCGGAGCAGGACGAAAAGCTGACCACCCTGGACGGCAAGGAATACTCTTTGAACGGCACCGAACTCATGATCTGCGACGAGCAGGGCCCCACCGGCCTGGCGGGCATCATGGGCGGCGAGGAAAGCGAAATCACCGAGGGCACCCAGGCGGTGCTGTTCGAGTGCGCGGCGTTTGACCGCGCGTCCATCCGCGTCACGGCCCGGTCGCTTGGCATCCGCACGGAGGCCAGCGGGCATTTTGAGCGTGGCGTTTCTCCCGCCACCGTCATGGACGCGCTGAACCGCGCCTGCCAGATGGTGAACGAACTGGACGCGGGCGACGTGGTGAGCGGCGTGATCGACTGCTACCCGAATCCCGTGAAGCCCGTCACCCTCACCGTGTCCTGCGCCCGGATGGCGCGGCGCGCGGGCGTGGACATCGCCCCCGAGGAAATGGAAGAAATCCTGAACAAGCTGCTGTTCACCGTGTCCCGCAATGGGGACGAAATGGTCGTCACCGCGCCCGCGTTCCGCCAGGACGTGGAGCAGGAAGCGGACATTTGCGAGGAAGTGCTGCGTTACGCGGGCTATGAGCGCATCCCCATCACCCACCTGCGCGGCGAAACGCCCATGGGCGGCCTGAACAGCACCGGGCGGCGGGAGTCCATCCTCCGGGGACAGCTCACCGGCATGGGCTTCTACGAGAGCATGACCTTCTCCTTCATCTCTCCCAAGACCATCGCGGCCCTGGATCTGAAGGACAGCGACCCGCGCAACGAGCCGCTCATGATCCGCAACCCCCTGGGCGAGGACACCTCCTGTATGCGCACCACGCTGCTGCCCGGCCTGTTCAAGACCCTGGCGACCAACATCAAGAACGGCAACGAGAGCGGCAAGCTGTACGAACTGGGCACCATCTACGACGCCAAGAACCGCACCGCCGACGGCCTGCCCACGGAAACCCACGAACTGGCGCTGGGCATGTACGGTGGCCAGGCGGATTTCTATGCCCTGCGCGGCGTGGTGGAAGCGCTGTGCAAGCAGGCGGGCATCCGCACCACCGTCGCCTCCTGCGACGCCGCTTACCTCCATCCCGGCCGCCGCGCCGCGCTGATCGCGGACGGCGAATGCCTGGCCGTGGTGGGTGAAGTGCATCCAGACACCGCCGAAAAGTTTGACCTGTCCGGGCGCGTGTATGTCGCCACAGTGAACCTGCCGCGGTTCTTCGCAAAGACCCAGCCCATGGGTGAAGTGAAGGCCATTGCCCGCTTCCCCGCCGTGACCCGCGACCTGGCCCTGGTGATGCGCGAAACCCAGCAGGTCGGCCCGCTGATGGAAGCGCTGCGCACTGGCTGCGGCAAGATGCTGGAGGATATCCGCATGTTCGACGTGTTCCGGGGCGTGCAGATCGGCCTGGGCAACAAGTCCGTCGCCTTCTCCCTCACCTTCCGCGCTTCCGACCATACCCTCACCGAGGAGGAAATCACCCGCCTCACCGAAAAAGCGCTCAAGATCAGCAAGGAACAGTTCAACGCCGTGCTCAGGGCGTAACAACACGTATACAAATACCGCTGTACCCAATCCGGTACAGCGGTATTTTCATGCCCGCGAGGGGGAAAGATTTTGGAAAAACCTATTCTCTGTACGCTGTCTTACATCCATTTCCGAAAGGGACACTTTTCTTTTTTGTACGCCGCGCGGAGCTCCACCAGGCAGCCGCAGCCCATGCAGGTGCCGTTTTGCAGTTGGCCGCAGGACTGGCAGACGGCGAGACGCTGCTGGTAGGTTCCTTCCGGCGCTTTATCCTTTTCCGGGATTTTCAGCAGCAGCCCGGCCACATACTTTTCATAGTCCTGCGGGAACGCCTCCCGGAGCAGGCAGCGCTTGCATTTTGTTTTTTCTGACATTGTTTTCATGAAGAGTAATGGTTCAGTCGACTCACGATGGAACAATTCAAGCTACGAAATCTCGTTGCCGTAGGGGCGGATATTATCCGCCCGCATCCCCGCATACATCATCCAATTGAGTCAATGAATCACCGTTCGTGATTTCCCGCAAATACGGGCGGATGATATCCGCCCCTACAGTGATATGGTATTGCTGCTTCAAGTGTTTTTACAAGATGGCTGAACAGTTAACATGAAGAAAAAGAGCGCAGAGTCCAGCGTATAAAGGATATGGCGATTACGAACAAAGAAAGTTTTTCTTTCTCTCTAAAATTCTCTGTACTCTGCACTCTGAACTCTGCCTCTCTATTCCCTCCTGCCCCTCACTTTACCGCCAGATGCACCACGCTGCACGGCGGCAGGGTGGCGGTCAGGCCGGACGGGTTCACGGTGAAGCTGACGAAAGGCTGATCTTCCACCTGGTTGGGCGCGTCGAAGGTGTTGTGGTCGTCCATGCTGCCGGTCAGCATCCGTCCCACCACATGGGAGGGGCGCAGTCCGTTCGTTTCGATGGTGACGATCTGGCAGTCCTTGAGGCCGGGGTTGACCAGGGTGATGTGCACGGTGCCGTCCGGCGCGATGGAGGAGGATTCCTGCACCGCGGCCAGCTCCGCGCCGCCCGCTTCGGCACCGTCCAACAGCAGATGGCTGTCCAGCAGTTCGTTTTCCTGGTGATCCTTGAACAGCTTAAACACATAGTAGCTGGGCGTCAGCAGCATCCGGTCGCCCTCGGTCAGAATCATGGCCTGGAGCACGTTCACCAGCTGGGCGATGTTCGCCATGCGCACGCGGTCGCAGTGCTTGTTGAAAATGTTCAGGCTCAGGGCGGCGACCATGGCGTCGCGCATACTGTTCTGCTGGTAGAGGAAGCCGGGGTTGGTGCCCTCCTCCACGTCGTACCAGGTGCCCCATTCGTCCACGATCAGGGCGACGCGCTTCTGCGGGTCGTACTGATCCATGATGGCGCTGTGGCGGGTGATCAGCTCGTCGATGTAAACGGCTCTTTTCAGGGTTTCCGTGTAATCTTCCTCGGTGAAGCCCAGGGCGCTGCCCTTCTTCTCCCAGGTGTGGGGCACGGTGTAGTAATGCATACTCAGGCCGTCCATAAACCGGCCCGCGTTCTTCATCAGCGTTTCCGTCCAGTGGTAATCCGTGCCGTTGGAACCGGCGGCGATCTTGAAAATCTTCCGCTTGCCGTACTGGCGCACGTAGGTCTGGTAGCGCCGGTACTCGTCGGCGTAGAATTCCGCCGTCATGTTGCCGCCGCAGCCCCAGGGCTCGTTGCCCAT
>CADAKE010000087.1 GCA_902788445.1 uncultured Eubacteriales bacterium | reverse complement strand
AAGCTGGACTACGTGGCCGAAGTGCTGCGCGGCGACGTGCGCGGCAACGGCGAAAGCCATCTGGTGGATATCTACACCGCGCTGAACAGCTATGCGTTCCAGCATCCCGTGGTGCCCGTCGGCTCCACCGCCAGCCTGGACTTTGCTTCCGGCGCGCTGACCCTGCCCACCTTGTCCGACTATGAAATCTATCTGCGCGAAGTGTCCGGCGAATGGCTGCTTGGCAGCATCCGCAAGGGCCTCATCCGCAGGATGGACGCGCCCGTGGACGACGTGAACGCCTTCGCGCTGAACGGCGCGGAAACCCTGCCCACCGGCAGCATCCTGGAGGGAATCACCTACGGCGGCGAACAGGACGGCTGGAAGCTGTACTGGCTGGGAGCCACCCCGGACACCGCTGAAAGCGACGAGCAAACCCTGGTGGGCCTGCTCCACAACGAGGAAACCGACGAACTGCAAGCCTTCCGCACCAGCCGCGCCATGATGGCCGCGGGCGAGGAAAACATCACCGTGTCCCTGTACATCTTCCGCGACAGCCGCGCTGACCGCATGGGCGAAGAAAAGTACGATATCATGGTGTTTGATACCCCCGAGGGCGAAGCGAGCCTGGTCAAGGCCGTCACCAACGTGCTGGACGGCCGCGAAATGGAACTGCCCAAGACCTTGAAGGTCACCCTGCGGCCCTTCCAGATCGACGGCGCGGATATGCCCGCCTACAGCCTGACCGACCACTTCTTCATCCTCTGCGACGGAACAGACGGAGAAGTCTCCCTGTTCGACGGCTTCTACACCAACACCTTCGACGGCGATACCTTCGACAGCGATTACATCAAGATTGAGGGTATCGTGGACGATAAACTCAACGTTACCATCAAGAAGGACCAGCCCATCTGGCCCGAAAAGACCGACGACACCCACGCAACAGACCTGAACGGAACCAACTACGAACTCGTGGATGGCGCGTGGCAGATCATCACGGATGCGCAGGTGTGACGCGCATGAACACGCAGGCGTGATGCACACGGATGCGCGGGTGTAATCACTCCTGATCACCGAAACGGAGCCGTCCTGGCGGACGGCTCCAATTCGGTTGTGGGGGAGAGGAAGGCAAGTTAGCAAAATATGGTAGTAAATAAGGCAAGAGGACGGCCCAAAAGGCTTCCCCTTGAGGGGAAGCTGTCAGGCGCGGAACCAAGATTGATAAAAAGGTCAAGTAAATTCGCGCCTGACTGCGGCCGAAGGCGTAGCGAAGCGTTCTGAGGTGATGCTTGCCATCAAACAAGTTACTTGTACGCAATCCAGCAAATCACCTCATCCGACCTGCGCGAAATAACTTGGTTGCTCCGATGTAGTTGATTCCGCGCAGGCCACCTTCCCCTCAAGGGGAAGGCTTTTGGGTGGTTTCCTCATGCATACATCAAAGTTGCTGATTTACTTACAACCAACGAACGCTGTCATCCCGAGCGAAGTCGAGGGACCTGGACCTGAAAGCGGGGGATACAATTGCTTGGTTGAATACGTTACTCTCAGGTCCCTCGACTGCGGTTCGCGTCCCGCTCACCTCCGCTCGGGATGACATTGTTACTTCCGTTCATAAAAGTTTCTTCGTGTAAATCGTTTTTCAGCAGGTTTACTATACTTAGTCAACACTCTGTTCACGAGGAGGGGAAACCAAAATGAAAAAAACGCTTTGTTTGCTGGCGCTGCTGCTGTGCCTGTTCATCGCGCTTCCGGCCTGCGCCGAGGAAACGCCACAGGACACGTCGGAATGGACGGTCATGTTCTATTTCTGCGGCAGCGACCTGGAAAGCGGCCATAGCTACGCCTCCGGCAACCTGGAGGAAATTTCCTATTGCCTGGACTACGCCACGGTGCTCAACGCCCAACTGGGCGTGGAGGATGCCGCGCCCGCTATGGAGGACGTGAACGTGGTTATCCAGACCGGCGGCTCCAAGCAATGGCACGCCCAGGATCTGGGTATGGACGTGCGCACCGACGCGCTCCAGCGCTGGCACTTCCGCCCGGCCAGGAATACCCTGGGGATTGCCGTGAGCGAATTGGAAAAATCGGAGGAGTTGGACGCCAAGGCGATGGTGGAAGCCCTCGCCGACGCCATTCACGATAACGCCAAAATGGAACTGATGCAAGACCTGCCCCTGGCCAGCATGGCCGCCCCTGAGACGCTGGCCGACTTCATCCGCTGGGGCGCGGAAAACTATCCGGCGAGGAAATACGCCCTGGTGCTGTGGGATCACGGCACGGGCGCGATCAACGGCCTGCTGATCGACGAACTGTTCGACGGTGACACCATGCGCCTGGACGAGCTGAAAGCCGCCTTGACCGACAGCGGCGTCCACTTCGAGGCCCTGCTGTTCGACGCCTGCCTGATGGCGAACCTGGAAACCGCCTATGCGGTCAAGGACAGCGCCGACTGGATGATCGCCTCCGAAGAGCTGGTAGCGGGCAAGGGCAGCGCCATGTACTCCTGGTTGCAACAGCTGTATTGCACCCCCCAGTGGGGCGGCGACCGGCTGGGAAGATGGGTGTGCGAAATGACGCAGGGAAAGTACGCCCAGGAGACGAACGACCAGGCGGAAAACACGCTCACCTGGTCGGTGATCGACCTGAGCAAGATCGACCGGCTGGCGGCGGCGTTTGACCGCTTCTTCGCGGTCTGCAACAACGTCTACGTCAACGACGCCGACTTTATGCGCTCTGTCTGCGAGGTGTTCAACGACGCCTTTGAGTTCGGCCTGGGCGACGCGGACATGATCGACCTGGCGAGAATCCCCTTCCATCCGTTCTGCATCCTGGGATTGGAACGGGATCTGTATGTGGAACTGCTGGACGCCCTGTCGGACGCCGTGGTGTACAACACCCACGGGCCGAACCGCGCCAGCGCGGGCGGGCTTTCCTTCTGCTATGCCGCCGGGGTCAGCCCGGCAAAGCTGGACGACTATGCCAAGGTGTGCCCCTCCGTCCATTACCTGGCCCTGCTGGACGCTATCAATCCGGGCTGGCACGCGCCGGAATGGGTGCTTGAGCAGACGGAAAAGCTGCCCGAAATCGTGGATCTCCAGGACTATCAGATTCACGTGGAAAAGACGGCGGGCGCGGACGGTTCGCCCTCCATCGCCATCGTGGACGGGTTCCCCTGCGTCTGGGACGTGTACGTCAACGTCAGCCGCCTGAATCCGAGAACGGGGAATATCGTGCGCTTGGGCTCCTCGAATGCTTACAGGAAGTGGGACGAGAATGCGAACCGGATGGTTTTCTACGTGGAGAACTTGACCAACCGGCCCGCGCTGGAGGGCGTTCACTGCTCGGCGGAACTGGTCAGCCGGGATTACTTGGGCAAAATGCTGTACAACGTCCCCATCCAGATCGAGGGAGAAACGTACCTGCTGCGCTGCGGCGTGGAGGGCAACGACAATCCCGTCGTGTACGGCCTCTGGGAAGGCTACGACGCGGACAGTGGGGTGTACAGCCGCAATGTGGTGCCGCTGCTCAAGGTGGCGGGACGGGATTGTGCCCTGCTCTATCCCATCGACGGCACTGAAGGCAGCCGCACCCGCTATGAGGCCAGCGAACCGATGACAATGTACCGCTCCATGGAGATTACCTTTGAGCCGCTGGAACCCGGCACCTACTACATGGATTACTGGGTGGAGGATATCTTTATGCGCGATCTGCCTGTGGGCCGCTGCGAGGTGCAATGGGACGGAACCAGCCTGACCATCCCCTCCGAGGCTGACTGGCAGGGGGATTTGCTGCTGACCATGGCGGAGCAGTGAGGGCTTTTGCAATGAAAAAAATCGGCGTCACCCACGCGGTGTACGCCGATTTTTGAATATCATTTAGGCATTCGGTGAATCCATTGGAACAGAGCGCAGGGCCAGACGCCGCCGATTACAGCGCCGCCTGCCGGACGTTCGTCCAGTATTCCACGGCTGCATCCAGACCTTCCTCGATGCGCGCCCGGATGAGCAGCAATTCAAAGGCGTCGTCGAAGGCCGGGTCGGCCAAAACCGCCTCGGCGTCCTCACTCTCGCCTTGCTCCAGCCTGCTCTGCAAGGCATACATGGCCGTGTAGTGCGCCGCCAGGTCACCGTCGATCTCACAAACCTGATTTTCCAGCGCGAAAACCTCCGCCGAGCGGGCGGCGATGTCCTCCGCGCCAGCCACCGCGGGCCACAGGAAAACGCCCATGGCGAGATCATCGCTCTGCAGATTGCCCGCCTTGCTCCATTCGTCCATCCAGTCCACGGCGACCGCCATGAAATCCCAGGCGTCCAGGCCCGACAGCGGCGGGTAGAGCGTGTCCAGCAGGCTGTATTCCGCCAGCGTATCATAGCAGGCGCGGGCATAGCCCGCGGGCCAGAACTTGAGCAGCTGGTGCCGGATGGTCTCCGGCGTGTTCAGCAGCAGCAATTCTTCGCCCTTCTGGCGCAGGACAGCTTCGACGTGGTCGGAAAAAGCGTAGCCATAGCGGGACTTAAAGCGCAGGGCGCGGATGAAAGCGGGCGGATTGGAGGTAAACTCCGTTTCAGGCTCCGCTATGGTGTTCATGACGCCCTCGCGGATATCATGCAGGCCGCCATGGTAATCTACCAGATCGCCGGTCGCCGCGTCATAGCAAATGGCGTTGATGGACAGGTCGCGCTGGAAGGAATCGAAGATGAAGTTATCGGAATACAGCGCTTCCGGGTCGAAATCCGGCACGCCCTCCATGCCATAATAGGCCGCCGGAATGTTCAGGCATTGGGCAAGGTCGATGATCTCATCCGGGTAATGGACGTAACCGAAAGTCAGCCCAGTCTGCACGGAGTGGAAGGTCATATCGTCCATGAGCTCCAGCTGCTGTTCAATCGTCGCGTTTGTCACGATATCAAAATCCATCGTCACGGTGCCCATCACGATATCCCGCATCGCGCCGCCGATGATTCGCGCTTCGTAACCCGCGTCAATCAGCCTGCGGGCCACGTCCAGCGCGTTGGGAGAAAGCATATCCTCTGTGATGCCGTGCAGGGATTGGGGAATCCTGAGCTCCGCCCAGCCCTGCTCAAGCACCTGCTCGTAGTTTGCGTCGATCATGGCATTGATCTGAGGATTCGAGAATAAGTCCACCTTTTTCCCTGCGCCTTCCGCCGAGGCAAGGGGCAGCGCCGCCAGAAGCAGCGTCATGGCAAGCAGCAGGGGCAAAACCTTTTTCCAGCAAATCATTTCAAACACCTCCCAAATCGAATGAACAAGAGACCACTTAAAGAACGCTGGAATGATTCATTTTATTATATTTTTACGCTGAAAACAAGGAATGTTCCAGATTGTCAAATCGGGAGGGGTTCAGTCTGCCGGTTTTTTGCCGCTCTGTCGGGAATACAAACGGCTGAACAGCGCGCAAAAGGGCGCTTCTCCCGGAAAAAGGCGATACGCTTCTCTGTAATAAAATTGTAATTTGACAATCTGGAACACTGCCTTGACGGTGGGGGATAAAAATAGTAAAAGAAACAGTGGGAGCGCTTTGGTAAAAATGAGAATTTGGAATACCGATGTTTTAGTGGTTCATCCAGCGGAAAGGCAGGCGAGGCGCGAAAGCAAACGGAGGTAAGGAATAATCCGGATAGAGAGATTGCTTGCAGAACAAGGGGTAGAAATTCCAAAAAGTATCTGTTCAGTCGTATTCTGAAGGAGTAAAGTTCTAAGTTCAAAGTTCTGAGTTCCAAGTTATTAGTTTGTAATAATTGGTACACAAGCTTACCGTTCACACTATGTAGGACAAAAATCTTAGAACTTAGAACTTGGAACTTGGAACTTGGAACTCCTCATGACCGCGACTGAATAGTTGCTCCAAAAAGATATTGAGGAGGGTATGATTCATGGCGGAAGAACAGAAAAAGCAGATTTTCAGGCAGCAGGCGCTGGATCGGATTGCGTCCCCGGAACAGCTGAACGATTACCTTCATGTGACCAACGTGGGCGTATGGGCGCTGCTGACCATCATCATCCTGCTGCTGGTGGCCTTTTTCTCCTGGGCTTCCCTGGGGAAGCTGGAAACCACCGCCGCGGCGCGTGCCACCGTGCAGGATGGAACCGCGCAGATCACGATGTTGGAATACGCGGAGGTCGTTTCCGGGATGACCGTCCGGATGGGCGACGCGGAGTTCCGGCTGTCCGAGGTAACAAAGGACGAAACGGGCTTCGCGGTGGCTTACGCCCCGGTCAACCTTGTGAACGGAAATTACGATGCTGTCGTTGTGCTTGAAACCGTGTCGCCGATCAGCTTTTTACTGACTGTGTAAGGAGGTAAAGATGGCTGAAAAGAATAGAAAAATCAAATCCCCCATCACCAAGGGGGTGGCGAAGGTGCCCGTTGTGATGCAGCTGGAAGCGCTGGAATGCGGCGCGGCTTCGCTCACAATGATTATGGCCTACTATGACAAATGGGTGCCGCTGGAGCAGGTGCGCGCCGACTGCGGCGTATCGCGGGACGGCTCCAACGCCAAGAACATCGCGCTGGCCGCCCAGCGGTATGGGTTCAAGGTGGAGGGCTATCGCCGCTCGCCCGCCAGCATTCGGGAAAAGGGAACCTTCCCCTGCATCATCCACTGGAATTTCTGCCACTTCGTGGTGCTGGACGGCTTCCAGGGGAATTACGCCTGCATCAATGACCCGGCCAAGGGCGTGGTCAAGGTGCCGATGGAGGACTTTGACAAGTCCTTTACCGGGGTGACGATCAATATTGTTCCGGGCGAAGATTTCCAGCCCTCCGGGCACCGGAAAAGCACCCTGGAGTTCGCGGCCAAACGGCTCACCGGCTCGAAAGCGGCGGTGGCCTTTGTTGTGCTGACGAGTATCATCAGCTATATTTTCAATATGATTAACCCGGTCATGTCGCGGGTGTTCCTCGACAGGATTCTGTCGGGCAGAAACGCGGATTGGCTGAGCGGGTTCCTCCTCATCATGGCCGGGCTTGCGGTGTTGCAGCTGGCTGCCGCCTGGGGGCAGACGGTGTATTCCCTGAAAATCAACGGAAAAATGGCGGTCATCGGCAGCTCCACGTATATGTGGAAGGTGCTGCGGATGCCCATGGAATTTTTCTCCCAGCGCATGGCCGGAGACATTCAGCAGCGCCAGCAGCAGAACGAGACCATCGCAAAGACGGTTATTAACACGCTGGCCCCGTTGGTGCTGAATACCATCATGATGGTGTTCTATCTGGTCATTATGATCCGGTACAGTTTCCTCCTGTCGCTGGTCGGCATCCTGACCATTCTGCTGAACCTGGCGCTGTCCCGCGTGATCTCTGAAAAGCGGATGAACCTCACCCGCATCCAGATGCGCGATTCGGGCAGGCTGGTGGGAACCACCGCCGCCGGGATTGAGATGATTGAATCCATCAAGGCCAGCGGCGCGGAGAACGGCTTCTTCCGGAAGTGGGCGGGGTATCAGGCCTCGGTCAATACGCAGACCGTCAAGTTCGCCCGCGTGCAGCAGTATTTGGGTTCCATCCCGAGTTTGCTCACCAAGCTGTCCAATTACGTGGTTCTGCTCCTGGGCGTGTGGCTGTGTATGCAGGGCAAATTCACCCTGGGCGGCATCATGGCGTTCCAGGGCTTTCTGAATTCGTTTACGGCCCCCGCCATGACGCTCATCGAGGCGGGCCAGACCATGCAGGAAATGCGCACGAACATGGAGCGAATTGACGACGTGATGGAGTATCCCTCCGACGAAAACGCGAAGGACGACGAAGTGACGGAGGAAGGAAAGACCCTGAGAAAACTCCGGGGCGGCCTGGAACTGAAAAACATCACCTTCGGCTATTCCAAGCTGGCGCCGCCGCTGGTGAAGGATTTTTCCATGACGCTCAAGCCCGGCAGCAGCGTTGCCTTCGTGGGCACCTCGGGCTGCGGAAAATCCACGCTGTCCAAGCTGATCTCCGGCCTGTACAATCCCTGGGAAGGCGAGATTCTGTTTGACGGAAAGCCCCGTAAAGATATTCCCAGAAGCGTCATGACCGGCTCTGTGGCGGTGGTGGATCAGGACATCATCCTGTTCGAGGACACCATCGCCAACAACATCAAGATGTGGGACGATTCCATCCAGGACTTTGAAATGGTGCTGGCGGCGCGGGACGCGCAGCTGCACGAGGATATTATGCGGCGCGAGGGCGGCTATGAATACAAGCTGACCTCCGGCGGGCGGGACCTTTCCGGCGGCCAGCGGCAGAGAATGGAAATCGCCCGGGTGCTGGCGCAGGACCCCGCCATCATTATCCTGGACGAGGCGACCTCCGCGCTGGACGCGAAAACGGAATTTGACGTGGTCAACGCCATTCGGGAAAGAGGCATTACCTGCATCGTCATCGCCCACAGGCTGTCCACCATCCGGGACTGCGACGAGATCATCGTTCTCCAGCGCGGCCAGGTGGTCGAGCGCGGAACCCACGACGAGCTGATGGCGAAGGGCGGCTTCTACACCGACCTCGTCACCAATGAATAAGTAGGGAGGAGCAGCATGGGTTGGTTTGAAAAACAGGTGAAGCAACGGAAAGAGCTTGACCAGCAGATGTTTGAGGAATCCTTCTTCAAAGCGGCGGAGGCTGTGCTGGGCGAACGGGCGGCGTCCCAGATGAGCGACGAGCGCATCATCACCCGGCAGGCCATCGAGGATATCCTGAAATATTATCATTATAAGCCTGTCGAAATTCCAAAGTCTGTAAAAACGCAGGACGAGCAGCTGGATTACAGCCTGCGCCCCCACGGAATCATGCGCCGCAACGTGACGCTGGATAAGGGATGGTACAAGAACTCCTATGGCCCGGTGCTGGCGTTCATGAAGGAGGACGGCTCGCCCGTCGCCATCCTGCCCAAGAAAATGACCGGCTATTACTATACCGACCGCGGAACGGGCGCGAAGGTCACGCTGGACGCGAAAACGGAACAGCAGTTTGAGGAGGAGGCGTTCTGCTTCTACAAGCCGCTGCCGCAGAAGGCCATCGGCCTGGGCGACCTGCTGGAATACATCAAGGACTGCCTGTCCATCTCTGATTTTGTGCTGGTGGCGGCGGCCACGCTGGCGTCCACTTTGATCGGCATGATGATTCCCCGCATCACCAAGGCGCTGACGGGGCCGGTGCTGCAAAGCGGACAGGTATCCGGGCTGACCAGCGTCGCGGTCTGCCTCGTGTGCGTCGCCATCGTGTACAGCCTGATCGGCTCGGTTTCCGGCCTGCTGAACCAGCGGCTGAAAACCAAAACCTCGGTCAGCGTGGAGGCCGCGCTCATCATGCGCATCCTGACGCTTCCCGCGCCCTTCTTCCGCAATTACAGCGCGGGCGAACTGACGAAGCGCATCCAGTCCATCAACGCCCTGTGCGGCATGATTATGGGCATGGTGTTCTCCACGGGCCTTTCGTCGGTGTTCTCTCTGCTGTATGTCCGGCAGATTTTCAGCTTCGCCCCGGCCCTGGTGGGGCCGTCGCTGCTGATGATTCTGCTCAGCGTGGTCTGTACCGTGTCCTCTTCGCTGCTCCAAATCCGGATCAGCAAGCGCAGCATGGAGCTGGACGCGAAGCAGTCGGGCCTGGCCTATTCCATGATTACGGGCGTGCAGAAGATCAAGCTGTCCAATATCGTGCTGTACGCGCTGGCCGCGGGCAGCGGCATTGACGTGTCCAGTTACTTGGCCTTCAACGCCGCTTACGGCAGTCTGATGGGCGCGTTTATGTCCCTGGCCGGAATCGCCCTGCAAGGGGCCGCGGTGAAGCCGGTGCTGGAAATGGCCGAACCGTTCCTGAAAGCGGAGCCGGAAGCCGCCGACAACAAGGAAATCGTGACCCACATCTCCGGGGCGATTGAATTGAACAACGTGTTTTTCCGCTATAACGAGAATATGCCCTACATCGTCAACGACATGTCGCTGAAAATCAAAGCGGGCGAGTACATTGCCATCGTCGGCAGAACGGGCTGCGGAAAATCCACGCTGATGCGCCTGCTGCTTGGCTTTGAGAAGCCGGAGCGCGGCGCCATCTACTATGACGGCAAGGACATGAAGACCCTGGAAATGGGCTCCCTTCGCCGGAAGATCGGCGCGGTCACCCAGAACGGCGGTCTGTTCCAGGGCGATATTTATTCCAATATCGTGATCTCCGCTCCGGAGCTGACGGTTCAGGACGCCTGGGACGCCGCCGAGATTGCCGGGATCGCTGATGATATCCGGGCGATGCCCATGGGGATGCAGACCATGATTTCCGAAGGCCAGGGCGGCATTTCCGGCGGGCAGAAGCAGCGCCTGATGATTGCCCGGGCCATCGCGCCCAAGCCCAAGCTGCTGATGTTTGACGAGGCCACAAGCGCCCTGGACAACAAAACGCAAAAGCAGGTGTCCGAAGCGCTGGACAAAATGGGCTGCACCAGAATCGTGATCGCCCACCGGCTTTCCACCATCAAGAACTGCGACCGGATTCTTTTCCTGGAAGATGGGAAAATCGCCGAGGACGGCAGCTATGATGAACTGATTGCCAAGGGCGGCCGCTTTGCGGAGCTTGTGGAAAGGCAAAGGCTGGATACCAACCCGGCGCAGTGAGGGCGGCGGCTCCGCCGGAGGAGGAAGGGAACGAAAGAAGATGAACACTTCCCTTGTTTACGAAAGACTCTACAGGGAGTACAGGCCAGTCGTGTATTCCTATATTTCAGCCCGGCTGTCTTCCCGGGAGGACGCGGAGGATTTGTGCCAGCACGTCTTTGAAAAGCTGTTTCATGCGCTGGATACCTTCGACGGAGAAAAAGCGTCCTTTTCGACCTTCGTGTATCAGCTGACGCACAACGCGGTGATCGACTACTACCGCACGCTGCACAGACACGCGGAGCTTTCCGAAGAGGCTGCCTTGCTCCCGTCGGCGGAGAACGTCGTCATGGACAGGGCCAAGGCGATGGAAATCGCGGCGGCCCTCCGCCAGCTTCCGCGGCAGCAGCGGGATATATTGATTCTTCGCTTTTACAAGGGCTGGACGCTGGTCAGAATCGCGCAGGAAATGGGGCTGACCTATGACACGGTCGTAAGCAGACAGAAAAGCGCCTTTGAAAAACTCAGAAAGCTCCTGCCGGACACATGGAACGTCACGGCGGGCGGCTCGGACGGAGGGATAGGATGACGCTCAATGACCTTGCCAGGAAATATGGGCTGAACAGTGAAGAAAAGCAAATTTTCAAAGCGTACTGCGCGAACCGGTTTGATGAAGCGGGGGAGAGCGAAGCGCCTGACACCTCCTTCCTGAAAGTGTGGGAGAGAATCATTGATTACGCTGAAATGTTTGGCGCTGTTCAGGCGGTCAACCACATGATCTGCCCCGGCCGTCCCGTGACGCTTGCGTCGCCGGAAACGCTGGAGATCAGGATGTATGATTCGCCCGCCGGGAGAATCCCGATTCTCTATGTGCGCGATACGGCGGACTTCGAGCAGCTTGCGACGAACATTGCGTTTAAAGGAATCAGGCCCGAGCATCTTTCAGAAACCGGCGCGTTCTTCCTTTCCAATAAAACCACCCGCTTCATCATCCTGTCCGCCAAACCCTACAGCAATGTGCCCGCTTCGGAACTGGGACTTCCCGATGAAGCGGCATGGGAGGAACAATCACTGATTCTGCGGCGCGGCCACGAGTGTACGCATTACTTCACGAAGCAGACCTACGGCATCACGAACAACATGCTGCATGATGAAATCATGGCGGATTTCGTGGGCATGTACGAAGCCTTCGGGTTCTACAAAGCCGAATGGTTCCTGCGGTTCATGGGCGTTATCCCCGGCAGCGGCGGACGGCTCATCTTCTACACCAAGGATTTGCCGGAGAATGCGCGCCAGGCGGTTTCCGATCTGGCCGAAAGGATTGCTTACGGGCTGGAAAGCTGGTCGCATACAGACAGCTTCCAGGCCATGACCACGGCGGAACGCATCAAATGGATGTGCAGGGCGGGGCTGGAAGGGATGCTGGAAAACTAAAAAATGTATTTGTTCGATTGATTCACGACAGGGCACCTTAAGTCAGTTAAGAGATAGAAGAGAGAAGATAGGAGTTAAATCATGTTTTCAAATAACATAAGCCAGCTATCTGTCTTTTGTTTTATCAATAATATCTCCTATCTCCTCTCTCCTAACTCCTATCTTGATTAAAAATGCCCATAAAAAGATGATAAAAAAATCCAAAATCCTTGCCCAATTTTCCGTTTTCATTCGTATAAACAGATGAAACAGGATGAAAGGAGTTCTGTCACATGCCGGACATGGAAACGCTGCTGGCTGAGGCGTTCGGCTTTGCGCAGTTTGAATATGTCGAAGAGATGCAAAAGCAGATCGACGACACGCTGGAAAGATACGCTGATTCCGCCCTTTCGTATGACGATCTTGCGAACGCGGCTGGCGGAGCGGACCCAGACAAGCCGCCTTTGCGGTAAGGAAAAATTTTGAATTCTGTCCCCAATTTTCCATTTTCATTCGTATAAACAAACAGAGACGGGAAAGGCAGGTGAACAGCATGAAAACGTATACCGAAGTCGTACAGACCTTAAACAGCGCATGATCGGCCAACGATGCAGTGCAGACGGACGATGTCTGTGACCAGGACAGAACCAAAGATCTTGCTGAAACCATCGAAAGGGAAGGGCCGTTCGCAAAGACTGCCCCCTTCCCGGAATAAGGAGTAAATAATGATGAAAAGAATGATGACGCTCATGCTGGCTTGCGTACTGCTGACTGCCAGCGCAGTGGCTTTTGCGGAAGCCGTCCCTCCTGTCTCTTCCTTCGCCACCATGACCACCAAGACCGTCAAATTGGACGGCGATGCCGGGCAATACTATGAAATCACGCTGAGCAAGCCCGTTGACCGGCTTTTCGTTCTCTGGTCTGACAGCGGTCTTGAAGAACTGGCCGTGGATGAAGACTTGAAAGCCACCACCATCAGTATCAGCCATCCGAACGCGACGATGCCCGGCGAGTCGCGGATTTATTTAGCGGTAAGCAATTATTATGACGTCCCTGAATTCTGGAACGCTTCTGGCGCAGCGGCGGAACCGGTGAGTCTGCTCAAGGAACTGGACCAGACGCTGAGCAACAAGGATTCTAACGGCAAGGCGTATACCCAGGAGGAACTGCAACAGCAAGTGGACAGAATCGTCGCGTTAGGCAAGTTATATTATCAAGACGAACTGAATACCGGCGCTCAAGCGGATCTTTTTGAGATTGCCGAAACCCCCCAGTTCATTGCTGTCCCCGGCCAGGATGCTGAAAAAGACGGCTATGAAATCATCGGCGACCTGAAAATTCAGATCTTCCACCGCTACAAGCTGTCCGATCTCTTCCCCGAGTTCTTCACAGTGCCCACGAATTTTGCCGCCCCGGGGGACAGAGCCTATGCCGCCGTGCAGGGACAATGGGTCGTGTTCTATAACCGCAGCGGCAAGATCGTTGGGGTGAGTCCGCTCGAAGAAATCTTAAAGCTGCTGCAAGGGTCGAACGAATAAAGAAAGATGAAAAAAGATTGGAAGGAGAAAACGAACATGAAAACCATTCAGGAACTGTACAACGAAATCATGGAAAGCCAGGAACTGAAAGCCCAGTTCATCGAAGCCGCCAAGGCGGGGAAGCAGGAAGAATTCCTGAAAGAACACGGCTGCGAAGCCACCTTGGAGGATGTGAAAGCCTTCCTGGAAGCCAAGCAGAACGAGGACGCGCCCCTGTCCTTTGACGAGCTGGAAAACGCTGCCGGCGGCGGGTGCGAGGTTGATCCAGAATCAGACAAGATTGCTTTTACAAGCGTCATGAATCCTATTGCGTGTACGCAGCAGGGGTTATTTAATTAAGAACGAAGGCCGTAACTGCAACAAATAATAAGGAGGATACTCACCATGAAAACCGTCCAGGAACTGTACAATGAAATCATGGGAAGCCAGGAACTGAAGGCCCAGTTCATTGAAGCGGCCAAGGCGGGCAAGCAGGAAGAATTCCTGAAAGAACACGGATGCGAAGCCACCTTGGAGGATGTGAAAGCCTTCCTGGAAGCCAAGCAGAACAAGGACGCGCCCCTGTCTGTTGACGAGCTGGAAAACGCCGCGGGCGGGTGCAGCCCCGAGATGGAAGGAATCGCTTCGATGGCCAGCGCCGGGTTAGCATGTGCAGCGTGGGCGATTGCAAGCGCTGCCATGAAGAATCATCACGTCGGCCAGAACAATGAATCGGAAGGCCGCCTCTGTAATAAAGACTAAGAAAGGAGGAAAACTCAATATGAAAACCATTCAGGAATTGTATAACGAAATCATGGGAAGCCAGGAATTGAAGGCGCAGTTCATCGAAGCGGCCAAGGCGGGGAAGCAGGAAGCGTT
>CADAKE010000086.1:18007-24645 GCA_902788445.1 uncultured Eubacteriales bacterium | reverse complement strand
CATGTAATTGTAGGGGCGGATATCATCCGCCCGCATCCTGTAAATCATTCATTTATGCCAATTTGGTGTCGATGATTTTGCTTGGTCATGCGGGCGGATGATATCCGCCCCTACATTTATTCTCTAAATTGAAACAGATTTGTAGCTTAATTGCAATAAGCGATTGCCCTGGGAACGCGAAAATGCATGTTTACAACATGCCCGGTCGTATGGTACAATGAACATGATAAAGAGCCCCGCATACGAGGAGGATGAAAGAGCGGCATGAAGCTGTTTGATCCCAGCCTAAAATTCTTCAAAGGCAACACGCACGCGCACACGAACAACAGCGACGGCCATGTTTCGCCGGAAGAAGCCATGCGTATGTATCACGCCGCGGGCTATGATTTCCTGGCGATCACGGATCACTGGTTCGTCGGGGAAGAGCAGGCTTATAACGGAATGCTGATCCTGCCCGGCGTGGAGTATGACTTTACCTTCCCCACGCAGGTGCTTCACCTGGTGTGCCTGTTCCGCGACGCGAAACACGCCGAGGGCATCCGGCGGGGAGCAAACCACATGGATGTGATTTCCCAGGTCAACGCCGCGGGCGGCGTGGCGATTGCGGCGCATCCCGCCTGGTCGCTGAACACGTCGGAGTTCCTCTGCTCCCTGGACGGCGTGGACATTTCGGAAGTGTACAACACCCTGTCCGGCGAACCCCACAACGGGCCGCGCGCCAATTCCGAAGGCATCCTGGACGTAGCGGCGGCGAACGGAAAGCTGTTCAATCTCGTCGCGGCGGACGATTCCCACTTTTACAAAGGCGAGCAGTGCGTCTCCTACACCATGGTGCAGGCGGAGGAACTGACGGGGCCCGCCATCCTGGAAGGATTAAAGAAGGGCCGCTTCTACGCCTCCCAGGGGCCGGAGTTTAAAAACATCGAAAAGGATGGCAACAGCATCCTGATCGAAACCTCGCCGGTCTGCCGCATCACGGCCTGCTCCAATCAATACTGGGTGGCCGGCCGCTGTATCGAGGGCGACGGGCTGACGCGCCGGGTGTACCAGGCCCAGCCCGGCGAAAAATACGTCCGGTTCCAAATCACGGACAAGCAAGGACGGAAAGCATGGAGCAACCCTATCTCCTTGCAATAAATGATCCAACAGGGAAACGAAAGGAGACCTGAGAAATGAACAAACGCGAACTGATCGAAACCGTATCCGCCAACGCCGCGATCACCAAGAAGGAAGCCGACACCGTGGTCAACGCCACCCTGGACGCCATCATCGAAGGCCTGGTCAAAGAAGGCAAGGTCGTCATTCCCGGCTTCGGCTCCTTTGAAGTGCGCAACAAGACCGCCCGCGAAGGCCGCAATCCCCGCACCGGCGAAAAGGTAAAGATCGCCGCCAAGCGCGCCCCCGCCTTCAAGCCCGGCAAAGCGATGAAGGACGCCGTGGAAAAGAAGTAATACGCTTACCAGGCAAAGATCACGCAGCGTGGAATTCAATTGGATCGGTTGATTTCCACGCTTTTTGCATCCGTTTCACCGTGAGAAATAACTGTTCAGTCGTATTCAGAAGCATCAAAGTTCTAAGTTCCAAGTTCCAAGTTCTAAGCCATTAGTTTGTTATCATCGATGCATATCTTTTCCGTTTATACTAAGCATGACGAAATATCTTAGAACTTAGAACTTTGAACTTAGAACTCTCCTGACCGCGACTGAATATTTACCGTGAGAAAGCCGAAAAGGAGAGGCAGCCCCATGACAGAATACCGTTTTGCCCGTCCGGATGAGGAGCCGGAGGTGTTGGATTTTATCAATTCCGTTTTCAGCCAGGCCGCCCGGCCCCACGATTTTGAAAAGCTGATCCCGAAGGTGTACGCGCATCCGGGCTTTTCGGCGCTGCACGCCGTCGCGGTGGAGGACGGGCGCATTCGCGGCGCCGTCGCCATGCTGCCGATGACCGTGCATCTGGGCGGAAGTATCCTCCGCGCGGGGTACATCGGCTCCGTCTCCGTACATCCCCGGTTCCGTGGGAAGGGGTATATGATTGAACTCATGAACATGCAGATCGAGGCGGCGAAGCGGCAGGGGCTGGACTTCATGGCCCTGGGCGGCCAGCGCCAGCGCTACCAGCATTTCGGTTTTGCGCAGTATGGATGCGCGGTCAGTTTTTCTTTCAACCAGGCAAACGCCCGGCACGCGCTGCCCAAGGAAACGCCCTTCTCGTTCGTCCCGGCGGAGGAGCGGTGCGCGGAAAACATGGCTGCGCTGCACGCGAAACAGCCGCTCTTCTGCGAGCGGCCACGGTTCCTGGAAACGCTGCGCACCTACGGCGGCGTTCCGTATGTGATTCTGGACGAATACGCCTTTGCCGGATACATGATCGTAATGGACAGCCGGATCACGGAGCTTTGCCTCGTCCGGGAAGCCGACCTGCCCGCCGTGCTTTCCGCCTGGCTGCGGGAGAACAAAAGCTGTGAAGTCCTCTGCGGCGGCGAGTGGATGGAGCGGATCATGGCGCTCAGCGCCATCGCGGAGTATTATTCCCTCGGCCCCTCCGCCATGATCAAGGTGCTGAATTGGGAAAACGTACTGCGGGCCGCCATGAACGCCCGCCCCCTGCCGGATGGCGAAAGAACCGTTCAGATCGAAAACGCGGGCACGTATCTTCTGCAAGTAAAGCATGGCGCCGCGGAAGTGTCTCCGAGCCAGAAGCAGCCCGACGCCACCTGGACGGAATTGCAGGCCATGGAGGCGCTGTTCTCCCCCCTGCGCGCCCTGTCCACGGCAGATCCCGTCCTGCGCGCTTGGCTGCCCCTGACCTTGGACATTCCCATCGCGGATCAATTCTGACACGCAAGGAGGAAACGACGATGAACCTTTCACACATCCATCACGTGGCAATCATCTGTTCCAGCCGGGAGGCGGCGAAGGATTTTTATGTAAACAAGCTGGGCTTTTCCATCATCCGGGAAAACTACCGCGCCGACCGGGACGACTGGAAAATCGACCTGCGGCTGAACGAAGACACCGAACTCGAAATCTTCTGCGTGAAGCATCCCCCCAAGCGCGTGACGCGGCCCGAAGCCTGCGGCCTGCGCCACCTGGCGTTCCATGTGGACAGCGTGGAGCAAACGGTACAGGAATTAGAAGCCCTTGGCATCCCCTGCGAACCCATCCGCACGGACACCTTCACCGGAAAACCCATGACCTTTTTCTTCGACCCGGACGGTCTGCCGCTGGAAATTCATGAGTAATACATCCATATTCGTATCTGTTCAGTCGTCTATGAAAGGACACTTTAAGTTCCAAGTTCTAAGTTCCAAGTTCTAAGCCAATGGTGATAAACTAAATTCAGCTTAGAACTTGGAACTTTGAACTTAGAACTTCATGACATAAAGTGCCCTATCATGGTCCAACTGAACAATTACCCCATACTTATATATACCAGTCTCTTGCTCCATGTATGCCGCCAGGTATTCCAGTTGTCGGTCATACAGCTTGATGGTTTTGGGCAATAGCTTGCGAACTTGGCAGTCGAAATGGAACTCTGTAATAGCTTCCCGAATTTGCATAAGAAAACCCCACTTTCTTTCACAGTTTTCTGATAAGAAAGTGGGGAAATGTCTATCACAGTCAATCCCTGAACACTTGGTTCAGTTTATACCAGTGTTTTGACTTTTTTCACAGTCGGGCGCGGTCTCTTGGTTTCTCAAAATCCCGCAAACCCTTACGCCTCAATTACTTCAGTTCCGCGAAGTACTTGATGGTGCGGACCATCTGAGAAGTGTAGCTGTTCTCGTTGTCGTACCAGGACACGACCTGCACCTGGGCGGTGTCGTCGTCGATCTTGGTGACCATGGTCTGGTTGGCATCGAACAGGGAGCCGTAGGTCATGCCGATGATGTCGGAGGAGACGAGCTTTTCGGTGGTGTAGCCGAAGGACTCGCTGCTCTGGGCCTTCATGGCGGCGTTGATGGCTTCCTTGGTGATGTCCTTACCCTTGACAACAGCGACCAGGATGGTGGTGGAGCCGGTGGGCACAGGCACGCGCTGAGCGGAACCGATCAGCTTGCCGTTCAGTTCGGGGATGACCAGGCCGATGGCCTTGGCAGCGCCGGTGCTGTTGGGCACGATGTTGGCGGCGCCAGCGCGGGCGCGCTGCAGATCGCCCTTCCGATGGGGGCCGTCCAGGATCATCTGGTCGCCGGTGTAGGCGTGCACAGTGGTCATGATGCCGCTCACGATGGGGAAGGCGTCGTTCAGGGCCTTGGTCATGGGAGCCAGGCAGTTGGTGGTGCAGGAAGCGGCGGAGATAACGGTGTCATCCTTGGTGAGGATGTTGTGGTTCACGTTGTACACGATGGTGGGCAGGTCGTTGCCGGCGGGAGCGGAGATAACAACCTTCTTGGCGCCAGCGTCGATATGGGCCTGAGCCTTCGCCTTGCTGGTGTAGAAGCCGGTGCACTCCAGAACCACGTCCACATCCAGGGCCTTCCAGGGCAGATTGGCAGCCTTGGGTTCGGCGTAGATGGTGATTTCCTTGCCGTCCACCGTGATGGAGCCGGGCACCTTCACAGTCTTGCCGTCTTCTTCAAAAACGGGTTCCTTGGAGGAAACGGTGTGCTTGTTTTCGCCGATCACGCCGCAGTAACCCTTCTGGGCGGTATCGTACTTGAGCAGATGGGCCAGCATCGCGGGGCTGGTCAGGTCGTTGATGGCGACGACGTCGTAACCTTCAGCGCCGAACATCTGACGGAAAGCAAGACGGCCAATGCGGCCGAAACCGTTAATAGCAACTTTCACCATGGGGATCTCCTCCTTAAAATTCAAATGGCGGGTGTTGTGCCACACCTTCTTGTATTATACCCAATTCATGGGAGTTTGTCCAGTGTTTCATCGGGGCAATTTCCGCCCGCTGCGGCGTTTTCTGCCCGCCAAAGCATCAAAAGCCGGTTCTATGGTTTTGCTTTCCCGCATACCTTATTCAGGGCACAAAAAAAACCGCGCGGCTTTTCAGCGCTTTCACGCTTCCTTTTTCAGTTGCTCCAGGCAGTTTTTGCAGATCAGCTTGTCTTTATAGCGAACCACATCCCGGGCGTCATTGCAGAATATGCAGGCAGGATGGTACTTTTTCAGAATGATTTTATCATCTTCCACGAAGATTTCCAATGTATCCCGCAGAGCGATATCCATCGTCCGCCGCAGTTCAATGGGGATCACGATTCTCCCCAGATCATCCAATTTACGCACTACCCCTGTTGACTTCATTGTTTCCCCTCCCCAAGGCTTTTTTTCTTACGCCAAATTGCATTGTACTATTAATTGGTAATAATGTCAAGTATTATTGTCATATCTTCTTTTTTCGCGGAGAAACATGACATTTTTTGCAGAAAAGAGCAGTTTTTTGAAAAGGGCTTGGAGCAGGGGAAAAGGCACTTTAAATCATCAAGGCAATAGGCATTAGGCATTAGTAAATAATGATCGACAAAATGTCGCCTCAAAGCACTGGTTTCGTCTTGCTTTCCTAATGCCTAATGCCTAATGCCTTTCTTACTTAAAGCGCCCTTTTAAAAACCATAAAAACCGCATGGAGGTCATACAATGCTGCAAATCATTTTCGGCGGGATGATCGGGGGTTCGCTGCTCTGGGGGCTGGCGGCGGGGAACGCCGGGGAAGTTGTTTCCGCGATGCTGAAAGCGGCGGAGGAAGCGGTGCAGACGGCGCTGGCGCTGGCCGGGGCTTACGCTTTCTTTTGCGGGATGCTGGGCATCGTGCGGGAGGCGGGCGCTGCGGAACGGCTGGGGAAAGCGCTCTCCCCCTTACTCAAAAGACTGTTTGGCAGCAGCCTGCCGCAGGACGCGCTGGAACCCGTGACCATGAACCTGACTGCCAACCTGCTGGGTCTGGGAAACGCGGCCACGCCCATGGGCATTGAAGCCGCAAAACGCATGGGCAAAGGCGCGGCGGAAGCCAGCAACGCGCTGTGTCTGTTCCTGGTGGTCAACGCTTCCTCGGTGCAGCTGTTCCCAGCCACGGTGATCGCCCTGCGGGCCGCGGCAGGGTCGATGAATCCCGGCTCTGTGGCACTGCCCACGCTCGTGGCGACAGGGGTTTCGACAGCGGTTGGCGTCCTGTGCTGCAAATGCGCGGAAAGAATAGGGGGATGAGAAAACGCTGCCTGTGTTTTTGCTTTCGTGCCTGGGGATTGGCGCGTTCCGGCGCGTGCCGCTGTACGACGCTTTTCTGAAAGGGGCGCGGGAGGGCATCGAAACCGCGCGGTATATCCTGCCCTCCCTCGTCGCCATGCTCTGCGCCATCCGGGCGTTTTCCGCCTGCGGACTGATGGAGCGCCTGTGCGCCTTGCTGGAACCGGCCGCGGCCTGGGCGAACCTGCCCAAAGAAACGCTGCCGCTGATGCTGTTCAAGCCGCTCAGCGGGTCGGCTTCGCTGGCGATGCTGCGGGAAATCCTGAACGAATACGGCCCAGACAGCCGGGCGGGGCTGGCGGCCAGCGTGATGATGGGCAGCAGCGAAACGGTGTTCTACACCTGCGGGGTATACCTTGCCGCCGCAGGCGTAAAAAAATCCCGCCACATCATCCCCTGCGCCTTGATCGCGTGGCTGGCGGGAAGCCTGATGGCGGGAGC
>CADAKE010000086.1:8294-17991 GCA_902788445.1 uncultured Eubacteriales bacterium | reverse complement strand
GTTGTGCCAGGTTTTACACTCTTTGAAAACACTATAAATCTTCTATCTCCTAAGTAACCACTGATTAATTCATCGCACATAGAAATTATACAATATATTGTAGGGGCGGATATTATCCGCCCGCATTGCAGAATTGCGACAACGCGGGGAAATGCAGCGAAACGTAATGATTTGCTCCACGGGCGGATGATATCCGCCCCTACACGTTGTTCTTCCAACAAACGTATAAAAATTAACATGATTGAATAGATCCGTTTTTACCTAACTCATTTCACTCCCCCGTTATTTTGTTCTCCGGATCGACCCTGGCGTACACGGTTCCCGGCTGTGCGCCGTCCTTGTGGAAGGAAAGCAGTTCGGACACGGTGACGAGCTGAACGCCCTTGTTGACCAGGTCGGGGATGGCGCGTTCCACGGCGTCGGCGGTGGTCTGATACAGGTCATGGCACAGGATGATCACCCCGTCCTTGGCCCCTTTCATGATGGCGTTGTAGGTTTTCGTGGCGTTGCGGGTGCTCCAGTCCAGCGTGTCGATTTCCCATTCGGCAATCACCAGACCCAAATCCGCGCACACGGAGCGCAGGGTTTTATTGAAGCTCCCATACGGCGGACGCAGCACCTTGATCTGATAGCCGCCCGTCACGTCGGCCACCGCCTGGCTGGTGCGCTCCAATTGGGAACGGATGCCCGAGGCGGAAAGCTCCGTCAGCTTTTTGTGGTTCCAGGTATGGCTGGCGATTTCGTTTCCCCCGGCGATGGTGCGCTTGATGACGTCGGCGTAGGACTCCACCTTGTTGCCGATCACGCAGAAGGTGGCCCGCTGGTCATATTCCGCCAGCACGGCCAGGATGCGGTCGGTTTCCTCGGAGGGCCCGTCGTCAAAGGTGAGGGCGATCATGGGCTTGCTGGGGTCGATCACGCGCACATTGCCCCGGATGGTCTGGGAATCCAGGGTCATGCACTCGGCCACCTGGCTGTAACGCAGCAGAATCTGCCGGGTGCCCATGCCGACGGGCGTATACAATCCCGCCGGGAGGAACAATTGCAGCCCGTCCTTGCCCAGCACGGCGTATTTCAGCCAGGACACGTCCGTTTTCATGTCGTAGCCGTCGGTGGGGCGGCTGAGCGCCTTCGCCGCCATGCTTTCCAGACAGAACATCGCCCGCAGAGGATTGGCGGAAAAAAGGTTTTCATGGTTTAAAATCTGTCCGGTCACGGTGTCCAGGTTCAGGGCCAGCAGCGTTTCGCACGTCCATTCTTTTACTTTATATTCCCCGAACAGCAGCACGCTCTTGTAGCGGCTGTCAATGCTGACGGCCTGGTATTCCACGGTGTAGCTTGCGCCGGGCGTGCCGGGATGAAACTCGTTATAATCCTTTTCAAAGGTCTTCAGCGTGTCCTGTGTCCAAGCCTTGATGCGCTCATCCGCCACGGCCATGCCGGTGACGGGGTAGGTGATGGAATAGGTGAAATCCCCTTCGCCGCGGCTGACGGTGGTGGTGCTGCCATAGCTCCTGGCGGCGTTCCGGAACCGGGCCGCCGTGTATTTTTCCGCGTCGTCCTGGCCGGTATACCCCGGGGAATAATCGCCGGTCAGCAGCGTCACCTGGCGCTTTTCCACCCAGCCGATCTTATCGTCCAGCCGTACGCGGTACCACGCGCCCTGCTCCTGGATCAGCTCCACCGCCGCGCCGCTCATGGTCTTATAGACCACCGACGCGCCTGAACCGGCGCCGGAACGCAGGTTCAGCACCGTGCCGTCGTCCAGCGTTTTGCCCCAGCCCAGGTGGTCGTAATTGGCCTTGATGTCCAGGTACTGGGTCATCATGTAGCCGACTGTTTTTTTGCCCACCTGCACCTTGCACCAGGTGCCGTCGTTTTCCAGGACAGTGACCTCCTTGCCCTTGCTGTACGTGTTCAGCACCTTGGCGGAGGCGTTCGGCTCCTTGCGCAGATGCAGGCTGCTGGTATTCACCGTGCCCGTATAGGTGATTTCCTCCGCCTGGCCCGCAGGCAGCGGGGCCAGCAAAAACATCACCGTCAGCAGGCACGCCAAGAATCGCTTCATCCGTGTTTCCTCCAATGAGAATCTCCCTCTGTACCCTTTCAGTATACCGTGTTTTCCCCCTATTTCGCAAGGGCTTTCAGGAATTTTACACGGAGATGGACAGATGCTCGGTTCAAGGGCGCTTTAAGTCAGGGACGAGGGAGTAGGGAATAGGGAATAGGGATTAGGAGAATCAGAGGTGTCATCCCGACTGGAGCGAAGCGGAATGGAGGAACCTGAGAGAAACGTATTCAACCAAGCAACTTTATACCCTGCTTTCAGGTCCCAGGTTCCTCGACTCCGCCTCGCCAGGTCCTTCGACTCCGCTGCGCTCCGCTCAGGATGACAAGGCTCCGCTCGGGATGACAGAAGTGGGCCGGTCCCCTAATCCCTATTCCCTAATCCCTCGTCCCTGATTTAAAGTGCCCTTTCACTCATAACTACCGCGCATCATCCTTTATCACGTGATGTAAAATTGTAACAATTGTGCCAATCTGCCGCATGTTTTTTCCTTCCTCCCATTGAAAAGAGCGGCTTTATTTGGTATAATTCCCATTGACAGCGCAGGAAATAACAGAACGGCGCTTTCCCCGGAAGGAAGTGCACTGCCTGCGCTTCATCATAGCATCCGGTCCCAGGAAATCATCATCAATTGAAAAAAGGAGAGAAACTCTATGATCAAACGACTGCTTTCCCTGGCGCTCATCGCCGTGATGGTGGCGATGTGCATTCCCGCGATTTCCGACGCCAAGGCCGACTGGACCATGTACGTGTATACGGAAAACGGTGGCAGCCTGAACGTGCGCATGGAGCCGGTGGTCGCTGACAACATCATCGGCACGGTTCCCTACGGCGGCTCCGTAACCGTGCGCGGCGTCATGAGCAACGGCTGGACCTGCATTGTCTGGTCCCAGGGCATCAACTACGTCGGCTACGTGCAGAGCCGTTTCCTGCAGAATTACGCCCCCGGCCCCAAGCCCACCAAGAAGCCCAGCCCCACCGCCAAGCCCGTTGAAACTGACAAAGCCTTCGAAGCTATGAACAAGGAATTTGTCAGCGCCAAGAAAGTGACCAGCCCCTACACCGTGGTGGCCCGTCCCGCCCGCGCTTCCGGCTGGGTGAACCTGCGCTGGGCGCCTTCCACCGAGGCGGAGCGCATCGCCGCCTGCAACCAGGGAAAACAATTGACCGTGCTGGCTGAAACCACGAACTGGTACCAGGTCGAAGACCCCGCCACCGGCATGATCGGCTTCATCAGCCGCCAGTATGTGACCAGGCAGTAATCAGCGTATGCGGTCAATCATTGAATGAATAAGGAAGGAAGAATAAAATGATGAAGAAAACAGTTGCGATCCTGCTGTGCCTGGCCATGCTGCTGGGCTGCGCCGCCGCGATGGCGGAAGCCGCTGATAAAACGGTGATCGGCCAGGTCAACATGAACGGCCAGTTTACCCTTAAGTGCGCCCTGCCCGAGGGCTATGTGCTCGTGGCTAATGAAATCGAGCCCAACAGCTATTCCGGCGTCGTCTCCTCTGACGATCCCGAACGGCCCGAAATGATCCTGACCATCGCCTTCAATGAAATGTACTCTAACGTGGAACGGCTGAACGACCTGAGCGACGCGGACATGGAACTGCTCAAGGAAACCTTCACCGATGAATACCAGGTGGAATTCTCCTTCATGGAAACCGCCTACGGCACCAAAGTGCTGGTGGCCAAGGAAATCGAAGGCGAAGTGGACTTCGTGGATTTCTACACCGTCTACAAGGGCTATGAGGTTGAAATCGTGATGGTGAACGAAGTGGGCGACACCTACGTTCCCGTGACCGATGAACAGATGCAGCTGGCGATGGACTTCCTGACCAACATGGATTTCGTGCCCGCTGAATAAAAAAGGATATTCAAAGCGCCCTTTTGCCGTCCTGGCGGAAGGGCGCTTTTTCTGTCCTGCTTTCCAGAATCGTTTCCGAACGATTTCAATTTCCGCTTCGTGAACATTCCGAACTCCTCTTTTCTTTTCTGAAAAACGATTGACGATTATGGAGATTCATGATAGAATATTCCTTGTTTTCCGAACGTTTGACGGAGGGAGGAGCAGTCTATGAAGAAGCGGGCGCTGCGGGGCGGCGTATGGCTGGCGCTGATTTTGCCCGGCGTGTTGTTCATCACGGTATTTATGCTCATTCCTTTGTTTTCCATTCTGTTTTCCACCTTTTCCGCCGACGGTTCCTTCTCCCTGGACAACTATGGCAAGCTGATCCAAAGCGTATATTTCCAGCAGGTGTTTGGCCGCAGCGTGCGGCTGAGCCTGCTGAGCACCGTCCTGTGCGCCGTGCTCGGCTTCCCCTGCGCCTACTATATCAGCCGGTACTCCAAGCGCAAGGGCCTGATGATGGCGCTGGCGGTGTTCCCGATGTTCACCAGCCCGGTCATCCGCTCGTTCAGCTGGATGGTTATTTTGGGCCGGAAAGGCATCGTGAACCAGTTTCTGGTGAACGTCGGCCTGTTCTCCCGGCCGCAGTCCCTGCTGTATAATGAATTTTCCATGACGGTGGGCTTTGTGCAGCTTTTCCTGCCGCAGATGATTCTATCCCTGCTGGGCATCATGGATTCCATCCCGGAGGATTTGACCGAGGCGGCGGGCAGCCTGGGCGCGCCCCGGTTCGTGGCGTTCCTGCGCATCGTGTTCCCGCTGAGCGTTTCCGGCTTGGTGACCGGGGCTGTGCTGGTGTTCACCGGCTGCATGACCGCCTACACCACGCCGCAATTGCTCGGCGCGACGGACACGCAGGTACTCTCCACGATGGTGTACCAGTACGCCATGAGCCTGCGGGACTGGGTGCAGGCCTCCGCCGTCGCCATGGTGATGATCGTGGTCACGATGCTGATTTCCAGCGTGTTCAACCGCCTGAGCAAGAAAATCAATCCCATGGCAACCTGACTGATTTGATAACCGCCGTGTGAAAGGGAGGGAAGCAGGATGGCCCTGCTGGAGTTAAAGGATATTACCGCCGGGTACGACAAAAACATCATCCTGCGGGACTTCAATTTGCAGGTGGAGCGCGGGCATTTCGTGAGCCTGCTGGGCTCCTCCGGCTGCGGCAAAACCACCACCCTGCGCCTGATCGCCGGGTTCTCCCAGCCGCAGGCGGGCAGCGTGATTTTCGACGGGCGGGACATCACCCACGTGCCGCTGCACAAGCGGAATTTCGGGTTCGTGTTTCAAAGCTACGCCCTGTTCCCGCATATGACGGTGTTTGACAACGTGGCGTTCGGCCTGAAAATGCGCAAGGTCGGCAAGGAGGAAACCCGCAAGCGGGTGCTGGACATGCTTTCCCTGGTCGACCTGGACGGCTTTGAAAAGCGCTATCCCCGCGAAATGAGCGGCGGCCAGCGCCAGCGCGTGGCCCTCGCCCGGGCGATGGTGATCAATCCCGACCTCATGCTCTTTGATGAGCCGCTGTCCAACCTGGACGCCAAGCTGCGGGTGAAGATGCGGGTCGAAATCCGCCGCATCCAGCAGGAACTGGGCTTCACCGCCATCTATGTGACCCACGACCAGGAGGAGTGCTTTGCCATTTCCGATGAAGTGGCTATCATGAACAAAGGCGTCATCGAGCAGATGGATTCCCCCGCGCACATTTTCAACCGTCCGCGCACGGAGTTTATCGCCCGGTTCGTTGGCTTTGAAAACTTCTTCGACCTCATCCGTTCCGACGGCGCGTGGCGAACGCAAAGCGGCGATCCGCTCCGCGTGCCGGAGGAAAAAACCGGCAGCACGTACCGCGCCTGCATCCGTCCCGAGGACGTGAAAATCCATCCCCAGGGCGAACCGTGCGAAAACGCCGTTCCCGGCGAAGTGCTGGTGACCACCTTCCTGGGCCGCAACGTCCAGTACAACGTGGGCACCGCCATCGGCGAATTCACCGTGAAAACGGATCAAAGCGTCGTTTATTCCATCGGCTCCAAGGTGCAATTGGAGCTGAGCGCGAATAAAATCATCTTCATCGACCCCATCAACACCTGACAGGAGGAAACCACCATGAAAAAGCTCGTCGCCCTGATTCTCGCCGCCGCTATGCTGGCGTCCGTCGCCTGCTTCGCCGCCGCCGAGGAAAAGCCCTACGCCGGCCAGACCCTCACCATCAGCACCTTCGCCTTCAACGCGGAACTGCTGCAAAAGAACATCTATGATCCCTTCATGGAAATGACCGGCTGCACCATCGTGGCGGACGGCGCGTCCAACGCCGTGCGCGTGACCAAGCTGGCTGAAGCCGCCGAGGGCGACTACGACGTGGTTATCATTGGCGATATGTTCGTCAAGCAACTGATGGCCGAAGGCAAGATCGACACCCTGGACGCCTCCAAGCTCACCAACCTGGACGGCATCTACGACAACGCCAAGGCCCCCATGGGCGAAGGCTACGGCCCCGCCTACACCTTCAACCGCCTGGGCATCGTGTACGCCCCCGACACCTGCCCCGTGGAAATCACCAGCTTTGCCGACCTGTGGAATCCTGAACTCAAGGATTACATCGCCATCCCCGCCATCACCAACACCTCCGGCCCCCTGTTCTACTATGGCGTGGCCGCCGCCTTCGGCCTGGAACCCGGCAAGGACGACGCCGCGATCTTCGCTAAGCTGGCTGAACTCAAGCCCAACGTGAAGAGCACTTACACCTCCGCCAACAACACCATCACCATGCTGAACCAGGGCGAAATCTGCGTCGCCGTGCTGCTGGACTATTCCTACGCCACCGCCAAGAGCGCCAATCCCGCCTATGTGTGGGTGAATCCCGCCGAAGGCATGTACGGCGGCTACAACATGCTCAACATCATCAAGGGCAGCAAGAACAAGGATCTGGCCGAAGCCTTCATCGACTATTACCTCAGCTATGACGTGCAGTATGCCGAAGCCATGGACGGCGTGGACAGCCCCGTGCGCACCGACATCGAACTGGACGCGGAACACGCCCAGAACTTCACCTACGGCGACATGGTCAGCCAGCTGATCCTGCCTGACTGGGATTTCGTCACCGAGAACCTCGCCGCCTGGACTGAACAGTGGAACGAAACCTTCTCTGTGCAGTAAGCATCTGATAAAAGAACGAGACGGGAGCTGGGGCCGCGAAGGCCCCAGCGTAGCCCTTTCTTCATGATCATACATTCACATATGAAAGGAGTCAATGCCCATGAAGAAACAGCATCATATTGCCCTGGGGCTGATCACCTTTCTGGTGTATGTGTTTCTGATCGGGCCGCTGCTGATCATCATGGCGGCGTCGTTTGGGGAGCAGAACGCGCTGGTGTTTCCGGGGCAGGGGTTCACCCTGAAATGGTACGCCCAGGTGTTCCAGATGAGTTCCTTCCTCCGGGCGGCGCTGCTGTCGATTGAGATCGCGTTCGCGGCGACGGCCATCGCGCTGCTGCTGGGCGTACCCGCGGCGTATGCGCTGAACCGGTATCGGTTCCCCGGCAAAAACGCGGTGAAAACCCTGTTCCTGTCCCCGGTGCTCATTCCATGCATCGTGCTGGGCTTCATCATGCTGCGCTACGTGGTGAACCAGTGGAACCTGTCGGTCATCCCCAGCCTGCTGATCGGCCACACGCTCCTTTCCGTTCCCTACGTGATGCGGGTGGTCACGTCCTCGTTGGCGAACTTTGACTTTGCCATGGAGGAAGCGGCGGGCAGCCTGGGCGCGCCCAAGGGCTACGCCTTCTTTCACATCGTGCTGCCCAACATCAAAAGCGGCATCGCCTCAGCCTGCGTGATGGCGGTGATCAATTCCTTCAACAACGTATCCCTGTCCACGTTCCTCACCGCGCCGGGCGTGAGTATGCTGCCGATTGAAATCATGGGCTATGTGGAGTACCACTTTGACCCCACGATCGCCGCGCTGGCGACGGTGATGATGCTGGTCACGCTGGGCGTGATGCTGCTCATCGAAAAAACGCTGGGCCTGCAAACCGTCGTATAAAAAGAAAACATGCCGCGATTCCGCCTTTGCCGTGTGGTCAAAGGCTTTTTTCGTGGCATGGGGGGCGGGAGTAGGCAATAGGCAATAGGCATTAGGCATTAGGCATTAGGCATTAGAAATTGGAAATCAGGGCATTATTATCAGAAATCTTGTTCAGAATGTAGGTAAATCACTATTGCCTAATGCCTATTGCCTCCTAATCTCTCTTCACCGAACCAAAACATCCTCGCTCTCCAGCGTCGCCCCGGCCTGGGCGACCACCTGGGCGGCGACCCGGTTGGCAAAGGCGGCGGCTTCATGCAGCGTTTGCCCACGGGAGAGGCCCAGCAGCACAGCGCCCGCGTGGGCGTCGCCCGCGCCGATGGTATCGACGACGGAAACGCCGGGGATTCCGGGCACGTGGAGAACGCTGTCTGGGCTTTCCTGAACCAATGCGCCGTCCGAACCCAAGGTAACGATCAGGGCATTCCACGTTTTCTCGTACAGATTCCGCATGGCTTCGCGCAGTTCCTGGGATTGGCCCAGTTCCATCGCCTCCGCCCGGTTCAGATGGAGCAGGGGATGGAGGCGCAGCAGCCTGTCCGTCCGCGCCTGGGGAACGCGGCCTCCGCGCGGGCCGGGGGCATAGAGCAGCGTTCCGACGTCCGCCTGTTCCAGCCAGGACACCAGCGCACCGCCGTTTTCTTCTTCCGCCTCCAGTCCGCAGACATAGGCGTAATCAAAATGCCTGCCCGCATACGGGGCCATCCAGTCCGGGGAAAAGGTGTATTCCACGCCGTGGATGGAAAGGAACGTCCTTTCGCCGCTCGCTTCCACCAGACAATAGCAGCAGCCGTTTTCTTTGTCCGCAAGTATCACCGGATGGCTCCAAGGCTGCTTTTCCAACTCCGGGAGCACATACGGCCCGAACACGCCCTTCATCCCCACGGGGGTCACGAACGCGGCGTCCGCTCCGCCGCGGCCCAGGATGTTGGCTACGTTGTAGGCGCATCCGCCCACGCGGAACTGCTGGCTCTGAGGATGCAGGTTTTCTTCCGTTCTCGGCAGATGCTCCACCCGGATAATCACATCCACGCAGGTGGAGCCGATCACCAAAACACTTTTGCCCATACAAACCCTTCTTTTCCGATCAATCTGTCCAAAGTATACAAGACCCGCCCTGATCTGTCAAACGCTTCTTTTACAGGAGGAAACGCCGATGCCCGACGCTGTGAACGCCATGAAACAGATGGTGGACACCATGGAACCCGAACTGATTCAAATTCGCAGGAGCATCCACTGTTATCCGGAAACCGGCTGGCTGGAAATGCGCACCAGCGCCATTATCCACAAAGCCCTTTCCGATCTGGGCTATACCGTGCTGACCGGCAGCAGGGCGATGGCGACGTCCTCCCGCATGGGGGTGCCAGACAGCGGAACCCTGGCCACCCACGCGAAGGCAGCGGCGGCGCAGCCGGGAACGCCCGCCGAATACCTGACCGGTGAAATGCGGCAGGGCTTGACCGGGGTGATCGGCCTCCTGAACTGCGGCCCCGGCCCGGTGGTGGCGCTGCGGTTCGACATTGACGCGCTGCCCATGGAGGAGCGGACAGACGACGCGCACCGTCCCGCCCGGGAAGGGTTTGCCAGCCGGAACGCGGGCATGATGCACGCCTGCGGCCATGACGCCCAC
>CADAKE010000086.1:0-8233 GCA_902788445.1 uncultured Eubacteriales bacterium | reverse complement strand
GGCTCCCTGGACGACGGGGACGTGACGGCGGGCACCTGGGGCTCCCTGGCGACCACCAAGCTGGACGTGGCGTTTACCGGCCTCGCGGCCCACGCGGGCGGCTATCCCGAGCAGGGGAAAAACGCGCTGCTGGCCGCCGCGTCCGCGGCGCTGGCGCTCCACGCCATCCCGCGCCATTCTGGCGGACAGAGCCGGGTGAACGTGGGCGTCCTGCGGGCGGGCACGGGCCGCAACGTAGTGCCGGACCGCGCGGCGATCCAGTTGGAGGTGCGGGGGGAAACCACCGAAATCAACGAATACATGGCGCGGCAGGCCCGGAACATCTGCCAGGGCGCTGCCGCCATGCAGGGCTGCGGATGCGAAATCACGGTGGTGGGCGAAGCGGAGGGCCAGCACAGCGACCTTGCGCTGATTGAGCGCGTCGGCAAAACCGTCCGGCGCGATTTGCCCGAGCTGACCCTTTCCTCCGAGCAGAACGCCCGCAACTGGGGCAGCGAGGATATTTCCATCATGATGAACCGCGTGCAGGCCCACGGCGGGCTGGCGACTTATATGCGCGTGATGACGCCCATGGCCAGCGCCCAGCACACCGTCGGCTTCGACATGGACGAAGCGGTAATTGGAAAAAGCGTGAAGGTGTTCTGCGCCGCTGTCTTAGACGTGATGAAGGAGGCGGAAGGATGAAAACCCTGCTGACGAACGCCCGCGTCCTGACCATGGACGACGCCTACACCCAGTATGCCTCCGGCTGGCTTTTGCAGGAGGACGGCTGGATTGCCGCCCTGGGCGAAGGGGACGCGCCGGGGGACGCTGATGAAACCATCGACTGCGGCGGCGGCATCCTGCTGCCCGGCTTCGTGAACACCCATTGCCACGCCAGCATGATTCCCTTCCGCACCATGGGCGACGACTGCCCCGACCGGCTGCGGCGCTTCCTGTTTCCCCTGGAGCAGGAGGCGTGGTCGAAGGAACTAACTTATCTTGGCGCGCGCTTCGCCATCGGGGAAATGCTGCTGTCCGGCATCACGGCGGTGGCGGACATGTACTATTATGAGGACGAGGTGGCCCGCGCCTGCCTGGAAATGGGGATGCGGGGATACCTGGGCGAAACGGTGATCTGCCAGCGCGCGCCGGGCAGCGACACACCGGAGGAGGCGCTGGAAAAATCCGAAGCGCTTTTCCAGCAATATGCCGGGAACGAATGGATTCATCCCCTCCTCGCCCCGCACGGCACCACCACCGTGTCCGCAGAGTTCCTGCAAAAGTGCCAGCTTTTAGCGGAGAAATATGACGCGCTGCTGACCCTGCACGCCTGCGAAATGGATGATGAAATGCGCTTTTTCGCGGAACGGGGCCAGACGCCGATTTCCTATCTGGACAGCCTGGGCCTGTGCGGGCCGCATCTGCTGGCGGTTCACTGCATCCATCTGACAGAAGGAGACATTGCCCTCCTGGCCCGACGCGGCGCGCGCATCGCCCACTGCCCCGGCAGCAACACGAAAGCGGGCAAGGGCATCGCCCCCATGCGGGACGCGGCGCGGGCGGGCATCCCCTTCGGCTTTGGCACGGACGGCGCTTCCAGCGGGAACACGCTGAGTCTGTTTGACCAGATGCGCCTGTTCGCCGTGTGCCAGAAAACCAAATACCACGACCGGAGCCTGTTCCCTGCCCGGGAAATCGTGCGCCTCGCCACCCGCGGCGGCGCGGAAGCGCTCGGCATGAAAAAAAGCGGGGCGCTCTGCCCCGGCTTCCGGGCCGACCTTGTGCTGGTAGGCACGGACAGGCCCTCGCTCTTCCCGCTCTATGACCCCTATTCCGCGTTGGTCTATGGCGCTTGCGCGGCGGATGTACGCTTGGTGATGACGGGCGGCGTGCTTCGCGTCCGGGATGGGAAGCTGACCCAGACGGATGCGGCTTCCCTTCGCCGGGACTTGGAGCGCGTCCTGCCGCCTTTCCGCGCCGCTGCCGAAAAGTATCACGGAATCATTTAAACAGGAAATCCGCTGTTCGAGAATTGAATCCTCCGGAAGTCGGCCCGATTCCTCAAATCCCCGCTGGCCTTTCGATCTGGTAATACATAAAATTTCCTTCCGTCCGTACCCGCTGGAACCCCGCTTTTTCCAGCACGCGCTGGCTGCGGGTGTTGTTTAGGAGGGCATCGGCGTACAGCACGGGAATGTCCAGGTCGTGGAACACGTATTGGATAGCCAGCCGTTCCGCCTGCGTGCCCAGACCGCGATTCTTGTATGTGTCGTTCTTCATGCAAATGCTCAGGGTGGCGGCCGTGCGCGGCTCGATATTTTTGAGGATCAGTTCGCCCGCCATGTTGTCCCCCTCCATGATGGCAAGGCAGACGCGGTTCAGGTCAATCTGCCGCTGAATGTAGCGGTTGACCCGCTCCGGGTCGTACACATACTCCGCGTATTTTGCCTTGTCGAGGTACAGGTCGGGGTCGTTCTGGTATTCCTGGAAATAGGCGTGGTACATCTCCGCTGTCATGGGGAGCAGGTGGACGGTTTTGGGCATGGCTTTCCTCACTTCATACTTTCAAACTCAGCCAGTAGCTTAATCGTCATCAACTTCCAATTTCATTCTGAGGCACGCGCAGCGTGCCTCAGAATGACAATGGAGGTTGGTTGATAAAAATGTAACTTCGTTGATTCCGATCATTCTTTTTTCTTCCCTAAGTTGACAACATTGCCCTCAAGGAAAATTCTTAGGATTTCGCGCCCATCATGGCGATGAACTCCCCGAACAGGTAGGCGCTGTCCTGGGGGCCGGGGGCGGATTCAGGGTGATACTGGACGGAGAAGAGCCGCTCCTCGTCGCTGCGCAGGCCCTCCAAGGTGTCGTCCAATAAATTGACGTGGGTCATTTTGAGCGGCGTACCCGCCAGCGACGCGGGCTTCACGGCGTAGGAATGGTTCTGGCTGGTGATCTCGATTTTGCCCGTCAGCAGGTTTTTCACCGGGTGGTTGCCGCCCCGGTGGCCGAACTTCATCTTGTACGTCTCCGCGCCGAAGGCCAGGGAAATCATCTGGTGGCCCAGGCAGATACCGAAGATGGGCAGCTTGCCGTGCAATTGCCTGACCAGGTGAATCACCGGCACAACATCCTCCGGGTTGCCGGGGCCGTTGGACAGGAACAAGCCGTCCGGCGCGAAGGAAAGAATGGTCTCCGCCGGGGTGTCGTAGGGCACGACGGTCACGTTGCAGCCATACTCGTTCAGCTTGCGGATGATGTTCAGCTTGATGCCGCAGTCCACGGCCACCACGTTGAAGCGGTGGTTGGCCGTGCGGGCGTACCACTTCTTTTTGCAGGAAACCCGCTTCACCTGGTCGGTGGGCATTTGGTAGCTTTTCAGGATTTCCATGGCTTCCTCATGCGGCGTGTCGGCGCTGGTAATCAGCACCTTCTGGCTGCCCTCGTCCCGGATGACGCGGGTGAGCCTGCGCGTGTCCACCCCCTGGATGCCGGGGATGCCGTTTTCTTCCAAGATTTCCGACAGCGTTTTGGTATAGCGGAAGTTGGAGGGCATGTCGTTGTACTCGCGCACGATCATGCCGCCCATGGTGGGCGTTTTGGTTTCGTAGTCCTCGTCCGTGATGCCATAGTTACCGATCAGCGGATAGGTCATCACCACGGTCTGCGCCGTGTAACTGGGGTCGGTCACGATCTCCTGATACCCCGCCATCGCCGTGTTGAACACGATCTCGTTCACCGCGTCCACGTTCGCACCGAAGCCCCGGCCCAGCATTTCCAGGCCGTTTTCCATCACGATTTTGCGCTGTTCGTCCATTGCTCATCTGCCCTTCTTATGAATTGTCACTTTTTACGCCCTTCTCTGCAAGGGCAATGCTGACAACAAATACTTGCTAATAATCTTTCAAAATCAATCAAGCAACATGTTTATCAATCAATTCTTGCTGTCATCCCGACCGAAGCGGAGGCGAGAGCCGCAGCGTAGTGGAGGGACCTGAGAGCTGGGTATCATGTTGCTTGACCGAAGGAGTTTCTCTCAGGTCCCTCGACTTCGTTCCGCTCTCGCTCCACTTCGCTCGGGATGACATCATAACGTTCGCATTAACAGCTGCTTCGTGTCATCATGATCTATCTGCGCTCTTTACTCTTAACTCTATTTCTTTCCCGCTTCCCAGGCGATCTTTCCCCCCGCCACGGTCATCACCACATCCCCGGTGGTTTCCCAGCCGTCGAAGGGGGTGGCGGTGCCCATGGAGAAGAACTGCCGCGGGTCGATGGTGCCCCGCTTTTCCGGGTCAATGACGGTAATGTCCGCCCGCTGGCCCGGTTCGATGCCGCCGGGGATGCCGAAGCGCTTGCGCGGGTTCAGGGACATGAGCTCGACTAACTTTTCCAAAGACAGAATCTTTTGCTCCCGAACCAGCCGATCATACAACACCCGGAACGCGCATTCCAGCCCCACCACGCCCATGGCGCTGCCCTCCAGGCCCTTGGCTTTCTCGTCGAAGGAATGGGGCGCGTGGTCGGTCACGATCATGTCAATCGTGCCATCTAAAACACCCTCGATCAGCGCGTCCCGGTCGGCTGCCTCGCGGATGGGCGGGTTCATTTTGAAGCGCCCGTCCTCCTGCAAGTCCATGTCGGTAAGCAGCAGGTAGTGCGGCGCGGTTTCGCAGGTCACGTTCACGCCCGCTTTCTTCGCGCCGCGGATGGCGGCGACCGTTTCTTTTGCCGAAACATGGCACACGTGGTAGGGGCAGCCCGTCCGCGCGGCCAAGCGTAAATCCCGCTCCACCTGGGCGGTTTCGCTTTCTGAGCAGATACCCGCGTGGCCGTGAGTTTTGGCGTAAGGCCCATCGTGGATATACCCACCCCGCAGCAGGCTTTCGTCCTCGCAGTGGGCCACGATCATTTTGCCCGTCTTTCGCACCGCCATCATGGCCAGCTCCATCAGGCCCTCGTCCTGCACGCCTTTGCCGTCGTCGGAAAAGGCGCACACATACGGCGCAAGGGCGGTAAAGTCCGCCAGTTGGCCCCGTCCCCGCTGCTCCATGGTGATGCAGCCATAAGGCAGCACCTCGATCTTCGCGTCCTTCTGAACGGCTTTCAATTCCACTTTCAGGTTTTTCAGCGTATCCGGCGCGGGGGAAAGGTTCGGCATGGCGCACACGGTGGTGTACCCGCCGCGCGCCGCCGCCTTCGTACCGGTGGCGATGGTTTCTTTATAAACAAATCCCGGCTCCCGCAGATGCACATGCACATCCACGAGACCGGGAACGAGGAAACAATTGGAAAAATCCAAAACGCGGTCGCCGGGCCGGGCAAGAATGTTCGTGGAAACTGCTTCCACCTGCCCCTTCCGCACCGCCACGTCCGCCGCGATGAACCGGCCCTGCTGATACACCATGCCGCCTGTCAGCAACGTGCGCACGCCTGTCCCCACTCCCTTTCCGTACATTTCGATGCATTATACCCGATATGTTCGGAAAAGTCAATCCCCGCGCTGGGGCGATATCGGCACAGATATGCCATCGGGAAGGCGGCATGGCGGATCGCGGGCAGGGCCGTTTACAGCGCTTTCAGGGCCTGGCGTACCGCGCCCTTGCCGGAGATCAGTTTGCTCAGGTTCTCACACACCGCGTCGGCCAGTCCGGCTTCGATCAGGTCAACGCCAAAGATGGCGGCGTTGCTCAGCAGAGCGTTCAGCTTTTCTTTCAGCGCGGCGGGGGTGAAAGAATCGCCCAGATGAATGTCCGCCACCATGGGACGCAGGGTATCCAGCAGGGGGTCGCTGCTCAGCTCAAAGGCGTTCCCTTCATCGTCCACCGCCATGAGGTAACGAATCCACCCCGCCAGCACCAGCAGGATGGCTTTCAGGGAATGGGCGTCCAAATCGGGGCTGGCAAGATACGCCTTGATGGTTTCGCCAAAGCGGATGGGGATTTTCTGCGAAGTATCGGTGGCGATACGCTGGGGCGCGTCGGGCATGAAGGGATTGGGCAGGCGCACGTTCACAACCGTGTCGATGAACTCCTTCGGGTTGATGACGCCGGGGTCGGTGACCACAGGCAGGCCCTCCACATAGCCCACGCGCTTCACCAGCTTCACCAAATCCTCGTCCTTCATTTCCTGCCAGATGCGGGTGTAGCCCAGCAGACAGCCGTACACGGCCAGGGAGGTATGCAGCGGGTTCAGGCAGGTGCACACCTTCATGCGCTCCACCTTGTTCACGGTATCCCGGTCGGTGAAGATGAAGCCCGCTTTTTCCAGCGCTGGACGACCGTTGGGAAAATCGTCCTCAATCACCAGGTATTCGCTCTCCTCCGCGTTCACGAAGGGGGCGATGTAGGTGTTCTTGGAGGTAATCACCGGGTCAAGGCCCTGCAAACCGTCCTCCCGCAGCATCTGCTCCACGGAAGCATCGGGGCGGGGGGTGATCTTGTCGATCATCGACCAGGGGAAGGACACCTTCCTGGGGTCGCTGATGTAGGAAATAAAGCCCTCATCCTTCCAGGCTTTGGCGAACGCGGTGATGGCGGCGCACAGCTTTTCGCCGTTGTGGGAGCAGTTGTCCGTGCTCACCATGGCGATGGGGTACGCGCCCGCCTGATAGCGCGCGTAGAGCAGGGAGGCCACCTTGCCGATGTAGCTCATGGGTTTTTCCGGGCCAGCGGCAAAGTCCGCCGCCACGGCGGGCAGGGTTTCCCCCTTGCCGTTCACCAGGCTGTAGCCCTTTTCGGTGATGGTGAAGGTGGCGAATTGCAAAGAAGGATTGCGGAAGATTTCCTTGAGGCGGCTGTATTCCGCGCTGTTCTCGCTGTCCAGCATCAACGATTCGGCGATGCTGCCAATGACGGTCTTTTCCACCTGGCCGTCCGCTTTCAGCGTGACCATCAGGGAATAGTTGTCGCAGGGGCGGTAGCCCTTTTCCACGATCTCGTAGTCGAAGCCCTCGATGGCGACGATGCCGGTGTCCATGTCGCCCGCGTTCAGCATTTTCTGCGCCGCCGCGCACTGGAACGCGCGGAAGATGTTCCCCGCCCCAAAGTGCGCCCACACCGGGGCCTTCGCGGTGGCTTCGATCATTTTGGCCCGGTCAAACGCGGGCAGGGTGTAGCCCTTCTGTTCCCATTCAGCGCGGTTTTGCAGGCCCTGTTCACTCAGTTTCAGCATGGTGTTTCTCCTCCATCTTTGATCGTATACTTGACAGCATCGGTCTTTCCGCATATAATAAAGACAAGGAGTTTGGTATGCTCCGCATAGCTTATCACCCACGGGTGATGAAGAACGCAAAGCTGCCGCGCATTTGGCGATACGCGGCAGCTTTTTTCATTGCTTACTTATGTTTTTTGCTTTTAATCATCTTAAAGACTTTCAAAAGCTTCAGCAAGAGGGCCATGGAGGTCAAACAAATCATGATGATTTCGTAAGCACTCATGTCCATCACCTGCCTTTCTTTTGTAGATCAGCAGGCGCAAGCTCCGCGTATAAACTCCCTGTCTGCCATCCTTTTCAAGCTGGCAGAATAATTATATCCTGTTTACACAACAGCGTCAATCATTATATTTTTTATATACCGGAATATAGTTGATCGGCGCTTTCGCGGTGATGGTTTGTTCGCCCGTCACGGTTTCCCTCGTATGGATTTCCTGCCAGAGTCCTTTGGGCAAATACACATCGCGTTCAAAGGTGTCGGGCGTAAACACGGGGGCCACCAGGTAATCCGGGCCGAACATGTACTGTCCGGGGAGGTTCCAGCACTTCTCGTCCTCCGGGAACTCATAGAACATGGGGCGGATGAGGGGGGAGCCGTTGTCGTGGGCTTCCTGATAGATTTGTTTCAGGTAGGGTTTCAGGGAAATCCGCAGGTCATAGCCCTGCTTCATCACATCGAAAATCTCCTCGCCCAGCGCCCACATTTCGGTGGGCTGGCCGGTGTGCAGGTAGCCGCCGCCGCGCTCCCGGTCGTCCAGGGCGGGGATGGTGAAGGGCTCGCGGTCGCCGTGCAGGCGCATGACAGGGGTGAACACCGCCCATTCGTACCAGCGCAGCAAAAGCTGCCGAAAGTCCGGGTCGTTTACGTTGCCCTCCATGAAGCCGCCGATATCGGTGTTCCACCAGGGAATGCCCGCCAGGCCGATGTTCTGGCCCGCCACGATTTGATCCCGCAGGGATTCCCAGGAGGAGGGCACGTCGCCGCTCCAGAGGACGTTGCCGTACTTCTGGCTGCCCGCCCAGCCGGAACGCAGCA
>CADAKE010000085.1 GCA_902788445.1 uncultured Eubacteriales bacterium | reverse complement strand
GCCCTCCTGGGCGGCGGCGCGGAGTTTTGTTTCGTTGGCGTGGGTCAGCGCTGATTGGCACAGGGCCAGCAGCGCGCAGAGCAGCATCAATCCAATTTCAATCAACCATCGGCCAATTGGGTCTTCCAAATACGTTCCCTCCAGTTTTGCGCTTGCGTTGGAAAGGGGAAAGCGCCCTTTCCTGCGGTGATTATAGCACGGAATGAGGGGAATTGCAATTCCTTGAAGATGGATGGGTATCAAAAGGTTTTCTTCGCGAGGGCGATACTGTAAGCGTAAAGCCAAACAATTTCAATCAAGCAGCTTTGAAGTGACATCGCAATGATGTCATCCCGAGCGGAGGCAAGCGGGACGCGAGCCGCAGTCGAGGGACCTGAGAGAAGTGAATTTAACCAAGCAACTTTACACCCAACTTCCAGGTCCCTCGACTCCGTTCCGCTGGCGCTCCACTCCGCTCGGGATGACAATGATTATTGGTAATTCTATAGCCACTTGGTTGATTGTTTTGCAATAAGTTGCGCAAAGCCGCAAAATACAGTATAATGGAATCGGACAATCCACAAAGGGGGAATGAACATGAAACGAATGATGCTGGCCTTTTTGATGATTGTTTTGCTCATGTGCGCCGCCTGCGCCGAAACGCGGCAGAGCGTGATTTACCTGGAGGGCGAACCGGAATTCATCACCGAAACGCTGTATGAAACAGCCTGGGGCTTTTCCTTCTGGTACGACGCGGACTTGCTATCTGTGGACGACAGACAGTCGGAAAGCGGATACAGCCTGATGCTCTATCCTGCGGCATCCGATCTGCCTGTCTACATGGAATTCATGCTGCCGGATGCGATCGGCACGACGGCATGGGAGCTTCTGAGATTAAATGCCACTGAAGGCGTGGAATATGAAAGCGCGTATACCGAAGCGGGTACGGAAATCCTGGGCTATACGAAACCCGCCGACTTCAATGATGAAATCATCCAGGGCTTCTATGCCGCTGCCTCGGGCGACGGCGAGCAAGTGGCAATCTTTATCTCCTGCCCGGCGGAAGCCTGGGAGGGCTGGGGCGCGCGCCTGATTCATACGCTGCAAACCGTCTCCTTCGGCCCGCTGCCCGCGGTCAGCGTCAGCGACTGGGACGGCGCGGAGAATGTCCGCGCTGTGTCTGTCAGCGACGACGAATATTCTACCTGGGTTTACTTTACTTTCCGCAGGCCGGTGACGGATTTCCAGGTGCTGGCGCTGGAGATGAATGATGAGTATGAGTTTGACACTCAGGCCGTCTGTTCACTGGGGACGATGACGCCGGACACGCCGCTTACCGTCTCTTTATCCTTCTACGGTGATATCCCCAACAATGGCATTTCCTTCGTGGAGGAGGACGGCACGCTTTGCCGCTATGCCGTGGACATGAGCGGCGAGGACGGGTCGCTGTACCTGTGGCCTTTCTGATCTTGATTTTTCATGGGAAAGGGCTTGAAGGACAGCCGGAATTTGGGTATAATGTTTTCGGGCGGTTCGCCCGCTTTCATTGGAATCAATTGCAAAGGAGATAAAGACATGGATAAGAAAATGACAGCCCTGATTATCATGGACGGCTTCGGCATCAACCCGAACCACGACGGCAACGCGATTTATATGGCGGGCACGCCCGAACTGGATAAACTGATGGCGCGGTATCCCCACACCCAACTGGGCGCCAGCGGCATGGACGTGGGCCTGCCGGACGGCCAGATGGGCAACAGCGAGGTGGGCCACCTGAACATGGGCGCGGGCCGCATCGTGTATCAGGAATTGACCCGCATCACCAAGGACATTCAGGACGGCGCGTTTTTTGAAAAAGAGCCCCTCATCTGGGCCATGGACAGCGTGAAGGAAAACGGCGGCAGCCTGCATTTGATGGGCCTGCTCTCCGACGGCGGCGTGCACAGCCACATCACCCACCTGTACGCTTTGCTCGAAATGGCGAAGCGCCGGGGCGTGAGCAAAGTATTTGTGCATTGCTACCTGGACGGCCGCGACGTGCCGCCCACCTCCGCCATCGACTATATGCGCCAGCTGGTCGCTAAGATGAAGGAAATCGGCGTGGGCCAGGTGGCGTCCATCCAGGGCCGCTTCTGGGGCATGGATCGTGACAACATCTGGGATCGTGTGGAGAAGGGCTACGACGCCATCGCGCTGGGCGAGGGCGTGCGGGAGACCGACCCCGTGGACGCCGTGCAGCACAGCTATGACAACGGCAAGACCGACGAATTCATGCTCCCCACCGTGATTGAAAAGGACGGCAAGCCCCTCACCACCGTGGAGCCCGGCGACAGCATCATCTTCTTCAACTTCCGCCCCGACCGTGCCCGCCAGATCACTCGCGCCTTTATCATGGAGGACTTTAGCGGCTTCCAGCGCAAGAAGGGCTATATCCCCGTGCAGTATGTGTCCATGACCCAGTACGACGCCACGTTCACCAACCTCAAGGTGGTCAATCCGCCGGAGAACCTGAACAACACCCTGGGCGAATATCTCGCCAAGCTGGGCATGACCCAGGCGCATATCGCCGAAACCCAGAAATACGCCCACGTCACCTTCTTCTTTAACGGCGGCGTGGAAGCCCCGAACGAGGGAGAAGAACGCTTCCTGATTGATTCCCCCAAGGTGGCGACCTTCGACATGAAGCCCGAAATGAGCGCGCCCGAAGTGACCGCCAAGGCGCTGGAACTGATCGACAGCGGCAAGTATGACGTGATGATTTTGAATTACGCTAACTGCGACATGGTGGGCCACACCGGCGTCATTCCCGCCGCCATCGAGGCCGTGCGCGAAATCGACAAGGACGTGGCGGCGCTGGTGAGCGAAATCATCAAGAAGGGCGGCCGCGCCTTCGTGACCGCCGACCACGGCAACGCCGACCAGATGATCGACCCCATCACCCGCGAGCCCTTCACCGCCCACACCACCAACCCCGTGCCCTTCATCGCCTGCGACGAAGCGCTGATCGGCAAGACCCTGCGTTCCGGCGGGCGGCTGGCGGATATCGCGCCCACCATGCTTACCAGCATGGGCGTCGAGGTGCCCAAGGAAATGACCGGAAAGAGCCTGATTGAATGATCTACAGCTATTGTAAACGCTGCAACCTGGAAAGCCCCGGCGACACCTGCGCCGGCTGCGGCAAACGCGCCGCCGTGTCCGCGCAGATGGATCAGTGGAGCATCGCCGTCAATCCCCTGGTGGATGGACGGATTTGGCGGTCCGTGCTGTTTTCGCTGCTCGCGGCGGCGCTGCTGCTGATGGTCGTGGTGTTCGGCATGGAGGCCGTTATCAATGGGGGAGAGGCCGCGGGCGTGCTGTTCCGCGGCTCCCTGCCCCGGATGATTTTAGCGCTGGTGCCTGTGGGAATGGCGATCGCTTTCCTGTTCCTGCTCGTCCAGGGGCAGGAGGTGGACGTGTTCCGGCTGGACGCCCAGGGCGCGCACCTGCGCACCTGGCATGGCCCGCAGAAATGGAAAAGCTGGGCGAGATTGCAAAGCGCCGACCCGAATAAGAACGTGCCGCAGCAGGATGGATCGGTGGTGCACTTAAGCCAGGAGCGCCACCTTTTGTGGAAGGACGTGGCTCAGGTGCAGTACCGCCCCGCCCGCGCTGCCATCGCCATTTACCATACGCCCCACGTCGCCCCCTTGGTGCTGCGCCTTCCGCCGGAGGAATATGAATTGGCCAAGGCGTATGTGGGGAAGTATTGTAAGGGAAAATAGCATCAGTGAACATGGAGGGAAGCATGGATTACAGGATTCAATTGGTTTGGGATGATGAAGCGTCCGTCTGGATTGCAACGAGCAACGATGTGCCCGGACTGGTTTTAGAGTCAGGTTCGTGCGACGCGCTGATTGAAAGAGTCCGTCATGCGATACCCGAATTATTGGAACTGAATAGTAAAAAAGCTCCTTTTTATAATCTGACTTTCCTTTCTGAAAGGCATGATCGGGTGTTTGCCAATGGCTGAATATGAAAAGAAAGTAAGAGAAGTATTAAAGAAAAACGGGTGCTATTTCGTCAGGCATGGAAAAGGCGATCATGATATTTGGTACAGCCCGATTACGGATACCAATGTCACTGTTGATTGAAAAATCAAATCAAGATTTACAGCCAATGAAATCATGAAACAAAGTGGAATCGGCCATCGTTTCTAAGAAATAAAGCATAGAATGGAGGAGGGAATGCATGTCCATTACCCTGTACGACATCGCCAAGACCCTGGATCATTCCACCCTGCAGCCCTTCCTGACGGAGGACGACATTCGCAAGGGATGCGACGTTGCGCTGCAATACGACACCGCCACGGTCTGTGCCCGGCCGGGGGACATGCCGCTGGTGGTGAAGCTGCTGTCCGGCAGCGGAGTCAAGCCCTGCACGGTGATCGGCTTCCCGCACGGCGCGCACCACACGAGCGTCAAGGTCTTTGAAGCGGAAAAAGCGCTGGACGACGGCTGCCAGGAACTGGACATGGTGCTGAACATCGGCCGGATGCTGCATGGCGACGCGGCCTACGTGCAGGATGAAATCGCCCAGCTGGCCCAGAAAGCCCACAGCCGCGACGCCATTTTAAAAGTAATCCTGGAAACCTGCTACCTGAACGACGAACAGAAAGCCTTGGCCTGCCGCCTCAGCGAAGCAGCGGGCGCGGATTTCGTGAAAACCTCCACGGGCTACGGCTCCGCGGGCGCGACCGTCGCGGATGTGAAGCTGATGCGCGCCGCCGTGTCCGACAAGGTGCGCGTGAAAGCCTCCGGCGGCATTCGCACGCTGGACATGGTGCTGGCCTGCCGGAACGCGGGCGCTTCCCGCTGCGGCGTGTCCGCCACGGTGAAGATCATGGAGGAAGCCAAAGCTCGCCTGGAAAACGGCACGCTGACTGACCAGCCCCTGCAGCCCGTTGAAAACGCTGGGAAGGGCGCATACTGATTCAATCCACTTGCAAACACAAAGCCGCGCTGGTGCCATCGAGCACAGCGCGGCTTTTCCTCTACGTTTATTTCTTCTTCGTTTTCACCTTGGGCGGCGTTACGGGATGGAAGGTTTCCTGGTAGTTGCGGATCATATCGCCCTTGGATTTCCTGCGCAGGTTCCGGTAGCACAGCCGACGAACAATGTCGTAAATCACCGCGAACAGCGGCACGCCCACGATCATGCCCGTGATGCCCCACAGGCCGCCGAACAGCAGGATGGCGAACGTGACCCAAAAGCCGGAAAGGCCGGTCGTGTTGCCCAGCACCTTGGGGCCGATCACGTTGCCGTCCAACTGCTGCAAGATGAGGATAAAGATCACGAACATCAGGCAGTGCACGGGGTTGCTCAGAAGCAGCAGCAAAGCGCACGGAATAGCGCCGATGAAGGGGCCGAAGAAGGGGATGATATTGGTGACGCCGACGATGACGGCAATCAGCGCGGGAGAGCTAAACCCCATGATGGCGCACCCCGCGAAGCAAATCACGCCGACGATCAGGCTGTCCAGCAGCTTGCCGGTGAAGAAGCCGTTGAACATCCGGCTCACATAACGCATTTCGTCCGCGATGCGCTCCGCCCACACGTCATTGAAAATGCTGCGCACCAGCAGCCGGGCCTGCGCCGCAAACTGTTCCCGCGTGGCCAGCAGGTACACGGAGATAACCAATCCGAGCAGAATATCTTTGATGAACACGAGCAGTCCGGTCACATACGTGGCGGTGCCGGACAGTACGGTCTGGGCCAGGGGCAGCAGGTCTTTGTTCCGCCAGATTTCGATTTCGTTGAGGATTTGCTTGGAGAAGGACTCCCACTGTTCCTGCAATTCCGGCTGGTCTACCAGCAATTGGTCGATTTGCGCGTTGAGGGAACGCAATTGTCCCGGCAGCGCGTTCACCACGCCGACCAGACTGCGCACCACCTGGGGCACCACGATCAGGCCCAGCACGCCCACCACCGTGATGGCGAACAGCATGGAAATCAGGATGGCCAGCCCCTTGCTTTTTTTCTGCCCTTCGGCCCCCAGCCAGGTATCAAAGGTCATTTCCAGTTCCCGGCACATGGGCGTAAGCAGGAAAGCCAGCACGCCGCCGTAGATGAACGGGCGCAGGATGGAAAACACTTTATGCCAAACAGCCTGCACTTCATCGAACCGATAAAACGTGAACAGGCAGACGCACGCCCCCAGCGCAATGGCAATGCCGGTCAGGGCGATTTTGATGTACTTTTTGTTTTCCTCGAGCTTCATGGGCATCCGTCCTTTGCGGCAGGCTGGTTGAGGGCTGGAACAAGGAACTTTAAATCAGCAAGATGACAGATAGGAATTAGGAGAGAGAAGATAGGAGATGAGTATAGATAGATCAAAAGACGGAAGTATCACCTGCGTTTTTTGAAAATGTGAAATATCTTCTCTCTCCTCTCTCCTAACTCCTATCTGCTTTAATGCGTTTATGGATTCAAGAAAGCGCACATGCACCTATACATTTACATCTTATAGCTGCTGCTGGTGTGGTGGCTGCCGGAGGAGCTGGTGAAGCTGCCATGGCTGCCGCCTCCGCCGCCCCCCCGGTGACTGTCGGTTTCGATGCGGCGGCGGGTGGTGGTGGTATACAGGTAAATATCCTGCTGGCGGGAGAGGTGGAAGGAGCCGTCCCGGACATAGGACATTGCCCCGACCTTGCGCCGCACGTTTTTCATCTGGCTCTTAAAGCTAAACGCCACAGCCGCGCCAACCGCCAGACCGGCGATGGCAAAGATGGGCAGCAGCCGGGTGGCCCGGTTGATGGCCCGGGATTCTTCCAGCTGGTCGATCACGGCCAGGACATACTGGGCGAGAGCGCCGCCGTAATTCTGCTGGCGCATGTAGCCGCGAATCTGGTTGGCGATTTCGTCGTCCACGTCGTCGGTGAAGATTCTTTCCCCCGAGCCGGTTTTGACGAAGAACACGGTGTTTCCGTTCCGGTCGCCCTGGGGCACGTAGAAAAAGCAGATGCCGTCGTGGTTGGGCCCGACGCCATAGCCGTTATTGTCGTAATAGTCGGCGGCGTAGTAGTCGCCCTGGCGGTCACCAATGGAGTCCATGGTCAGGAGGAGCACGTCGAACTTGTACTTTTCCCGGATCTGGGCAATTTCCTGCTCCAACAGCTGCTCTTCCGCGTCGGTCAGCACATCGGCCTGATCCACCACGCGGCTCATTTCAGCCAGCGCGGGGGAGACCATGAGCAGCAGGAGCAGCAGAACCGCAAGCGCTTTTTTCATCATCTTACAGCACCCCCATCGTGAACAGCAGGTACGCGATGCCATAGGCCGCCGCGGTGATGCCCAGCAGGTCGCCCACGAACTGGCCGGTCTGGCCGTTCATGGCGAAGGTGTAGGTCTTGCCCTGCCAGCGGGTGTTGAGCAGCCACACGGGCATGAGCACCTGGCGCACCTGGCCGTGCCTGAGCTGCACCTGGGTGTTGACCGGGACGACGGAGGAATAGCCGATCACCGTGCTTTGCAGCGTGGACAGCACGCTTTCCCGGACGCGCTCGTTGGCGCGGGGCTGGCAGTCCGCCGCCGCCACGTCGTGGCGCTGGGCCTGGTAGCCGCTGAGATACCCGATGTTGAAATCGTCGGCTTTGTCGCTGTCGTAGGGCTCGATGGATTCCATCAGCGTGTCGTCCATTTTTGTGGAGGCGTCCACGGGCACCTGCTTGAAGCTCATGCCGCCGCCGCGCCGCACCAGGAAATGGGCGGTGTTGATCACCTCGTACTGCCCCTGCCGGCGGGCGGAAACGCGGGTGCAGTTGAAGGTGCAGTCGCCCTCCGCGTCGGCCTGGAACAGCCAGAAGGGCTCGTACACGCCGGTGATTTTTTCGATCTGATTGTCGCTCATGAACGTCTTGGGCAGCAGCTTTTTGCCCTTGCAATGGTTCCGCAGGGCGTCCATGGCTTCCTTCTTGCTCTTCTGGAAGGGAATCACCGCGTCCGGGCGGTACGCGCCGGAGAGCACGCCGGGCAGGATGGACGGGCTGCCGCAGTAGACGCATTCGGTGGCGGCGGTGGTTTCGTCCGCCACGATTTCCGAGCCGCAGTTCTGGCAGCGGTAGGTTTTCAGGTGGGCGCTTTCCGCTTCGTCGAAGTCGGAATGGCTGGCGAACTGCCAGTTCATCTGCTCGTCGGTGGTGTTCTGCACGTCGATTTCGGCAGCTTGCTGGATGGCCTCCAGCGGGAAGGAATTGCCGCAGCTGGCGCAGTCCATCTGCTGGCTTTGGCTGCCAAAGGTCAGGGACGCGCCGCAGCAGGGGCACTTGTAATGCGCGGCGGCTTGGGTCATGGCGGGAGCCTCCTTTCGGGTATTAGGGATTAGGCATTAGGCAAAAGGCATTAGGCAATAGGCATTAGGCAATAGGAAATGAAAAATAGATGAAATAGGACTGACAGCAAGCAACAAGTATCCAACTAATGCCCAGGGCAATCGCTTACGAAATAATGTGAGACCTGGAAATAAAAACCATGTAATTGTAGGGGCGGATATCATCCGCATTTTGCCCGACCATGCGGGCGGATGATATCCGCCCCTACATTTGTTCTCTAAATTGAAACGGATTTGTAACTTAATTGCAATAAGCGATTGCCCTGAACTAATGCCTAATGCCTTTTGCCTCCTACCTGTATTACTCTTTCCCCTCATACTGCCTGCACAGCGTATACTTAGAAACGGCGGTCTGGACGGCCTCGGGGCAGGCCCAGGACAGCACGTCGCGGATATACGGCGGCAGCACGCGGTTATACTTCACTTCAAGAATGGTTTCATCGTGGTCGAGCACCGGCACGGTGGGCACGTCGGGGTTAAACAGGTCGATGCTGTTCAGGCCGGAGCGCACGCGCATGTCGAACGTGATGCGCACTTCTTCGGCGGTGTGCACGTAGGCTTCCCGCTCGTAGTCCACAATCACGACGGGATGGAGCAGCCGCGTGCGCATTTCGCGGTAAATGTCGCGGAGCAAGCCGTTCTGGGTGTTTTCCAGGCCGGTTGGGTCGGCGGCGATCAGCTGCTCGGCCAGGTCGCGGCTCACCTTCACGGAACGCTTGGAAATCAGGCTTCCTACTTTTGTTTTGCATTCCATGAAGATGTTCTTGTCCGTCAGGTTGTAGATGCGGATGCGGTACTTGTCGCGGTCTTTCACGCCCGCGATCTTGTCGTACAGCGCGTCGTCAAACACCGTGTCGAAATACAGGGAGCGGATATGGTAGCTCCCGCCGTTCCGCGCGGCGTTGGGGTCGAGGCTCAGCACGTGGCCCACCGTGTGGCGCAGCACTTCCAGCTGCGTGCGCGTGATGAGGAATTTCAATTCATGGCGAAGGGGAAGGGCCATTGCTTACGCCCCCGCTTCGGTCTGGCAGGCCACCAGCGTGGCGTCGTACACGCCGTTGACGTCCAGCATTTCGGACACGATGTTCGTGTTCCGATCGAGCCGCAGCTCCACCGTCATTTCCGCGCCGGAGCGGGTGATGGTCTTGGAGCGGAGGCGGTAGGTCTTGGCCTTGCGCTTTAAGTTGTTGTCGATTTCAATCTGCGCGCCCTCGTCATAGTGCAGCACCAGCAGGTAGCTGTTGGGCGTGCGCAGGCGGAAGAAGGAAATGCCCAGCAGGATGCCGCCGATGCCAAGCAAGGCAACGATGGCGATGACGTATGCGTTGGAGCCGACCAGGATGCCCATGGTGATGGCCCAGAACATATAGGCGGTGTCCAGCGGGTCCTTCACAGCGGTGCGGAAACGCACGATGGACAGCGCGCCCACCATGCCCATAGACAGCGCCACGTTGCTGCCGATGGCCATGACCACGGGCGTGGTGACCAGGCAGAGCAGGATCAGGGTCAGGGTGAAGGAGGGGGAATAGAGCACACCGCGGTAGGTGGCCTTATACACAGCGGCAATGATCAGCCCAGCCGCCAGCGCCACCAGCAGCGCGACGACCACGTTAAAGGGAGTAAAGTTGGAAAGCTGGTCGGCGAACCAATCCGCGAAAGTGGAGCCGTGGGCAATGTCGCTAAAGGTGAGATTTCCGTTCATTTCGGTTCATCCTCCTGTTTTACTGCCTATATACTACCACTTTTTGAGGGGTTCCGTCAATCGGTTGAAGCGCGCCGCGGTATGTTTTTTCGTGGAACCGGGAAGAAGAATTCTTTCAGGCTTCGCTGATTAGTCAGCTTTGAAAGGGGACTTTAAGTCACTAACGTTTTAGAGTGCAGAGTTCAGAGTACAGAGATCAGATAATATAGTCAACCAATAGTGCGATTCGACTTTTTCATCTAAATTCTCTGCACTCTGTACTCTGCACTCTGTACTCTCCTCTGTTACTTAAAGTTCCCTATCGCCAATCGACTGAACAACTGCCGGCATTTTTTGAACATAATCGGAAGCGGCATCTTTTTAGGTTCATTTAAGGATGGCGCGGTAAAATCAAAATGGAGTTTTACAAAAGACGGAAATTCGGGAATGATTTCCTATTTGTGGATTTGATTGGAGGTTATGATGGAGCTGGAAGTAAGCGAAAAAACAGCGAGGCGGGCGGACAAGGCGCGTCCGGGCAAACCGAAAAAACCAAAGAAAAAGAAGAAAATCGTCAAAAAAATCCTCACGATTCTGTTGATTCTCCTTTTGCTCGCCGGGGCGGGCGGCTTTGCGTACCTGCGCCTGCGGCAGGAATACACCGTCACCTACCAGGAGTACACCGCCACCACCGGCACCATCTCCAACGCGCTCTCCTTCAGCGGCACGCTGCAGGTGATCGACAACTCGGAATACACGGCATCGTCCTCCGGCACGGTGAAGAGCGTGCTGGTGAAAAAAGGCCAGGATGTGAAAACCGGCGATCAGCTTGTGCGGCTGAACAACGGCCAGACCGTGGAAGCGGAATTTGACGGCCGGATCAACCAGCTTCCTGTGCAGGAAGGGGACAAGGTTTCCGCCGGGGATTTGCTGGCGCAGGTGGTGGACTTTACCCACATGAAGGTGTCTATCCGGGTGGATGAATATGATATTTCCTCCGTCCATACCGGCGACGCCTGCCGCGTGACCACCACGGCCACGGAAAACGTGTTTGATTCCAGTATCGCGGACATTAACTATGTATCCTCCTCCACGGGCTCCGTGGCCTATTATACCGCCACGGCTTATGTGGACGTGTCGGACGGGGTGTACCCCGGGATGCAGGTGACCGTGACCGTGCCCCAGGAGGAAGCCGCCAACGTGGTGGTGCTGCGCGAGGACGCGCTCAGCTTCAACGATTATAACCAGGCCGTGGTGTATATGATGAACGCCCAGGGCGAAATGACGGAAACGCTGGTCACGACGGGCGTGAGCAACGGCAACTATGTGGAAATCAAGTCCGGCCTGCGGGCGGGGGATTCCGTTTATAAGGAAGTGAAGGCCGCCGACCAGAGCATCGCCAGTATGCTCACCGGCCGCTTTGGCACCCAGCGCATCAACGGCACGGGCGGGACCCGCAATACCCAGAACACCACCCGCACCAATACCAATACCAATCGCGCGCCCGGCACCAACAGCCAGCCTTCCTTCGGAAACGGCGGTGGACGATGATGGAAGAAAACGTGCTGCTTTCCATGCGCGGCATTGAGAAGTATTATCCCATGGGGGACGAGCAGGCGCACATCCTGAAAAATATCCACCTCGTGGTGCGCAGGGGAGAATACCTTTCTATCCTCGGCCCCTCCGGCAGCGAGAAAAGCACCCTGATGAACATCATCGGCTGTCTGGACACGCCAACCTCCGGGGACTACAAGCTGAACGGCCAGGCCGTGGAGGAACTGACCGACGCGGAACTGGCGAACCTCCGCTCCCGGGAGATCGGGTTTGTGTTCCAAAATTCCCAGCTGCTGCCCCGGCTCACGGCGGAAAAAAACGTGGAGCTGCCCCTGATTTACGCGGGCGTTTCCCACAAGGAGCGGCGGCGGCGGGCCCAGGAAATGCTCAAGCGCGTGGGCCTCAGCGACCGCATGGAGCATTACCCCAACCAGCTTTCCGGCGGCCAGCAGCAGCGCGTCGCCATCGCCCGGGCGCTGGTGGGCAATCCTTCCTTATTACTGGCCGACGAGCCCACCGGCGCGCTGGACCAGAAAACCGGCAAGCAGGTGATGGCCCTGTTTCAGGAACTGAACGCGGAAGGCCGCACCGTAGTGATGATTACCCATGATATCAACATCGCTTCCTATGCCCGCCGGGTGGTGCACATCATTGACGGGGAACTGAGCGAGGGCGAGCTCACCTCGTCGGAAGGAGGGAGCTATGCTTAAAAACCTCCGCAAAAAATTGATGATGCTGGGCGAATGCTTTTCCATGTCCCTGAGCAATATCCTGAATAACCGCGTGCGCTCCTTCCTGACGGTGCTGGGCATCCTGATCGGCGTGACGGCGGTCATCGCGCTGATTACCACGGTATCCGGCTTTTCGGGCACGCTGTCCTCCTCCTTCATGAGCATGGGCGCGGGCACGCTGTCCGTGACCGTGACGGGAAGCGACCTGAAGCCCGGCATGACCACGGAGGATTTGGAGGAACTAACGGAACTGGACATTGTGGAGGGCATCACGCCGAACGTGACCCTGCGCAGCCGCCTTTCCAAGTCGGGGAAATACAAAACCAATGTTTCCATTTCCGGCAAGAACTTTTTCTATTTTATCAAGACCGCCGACGCGGTGGAGCGCGGACGAACGATTCATCCCACCGATGAAAATAGCCGCACCTTCGTGTGCCTCATCAACCACGACATCATGGAAGAATTGTTTTACGGCATTGACCCCGTCGGGGAAACCATGTACATTGACGGCGTTCCTTTCCTGGTGATCGGCGTTTTGGCGGAGAGCGAGGGCGCCAGCGTTATCAACCTGCTTTCCGGCACGGCCAGCGTGATCATTCCTTACACCACGGCCCTCAAAATGAATAACGCCAACGTGGTCACGTCCTTTACCGTGTATCTGGCGGAGGGCGCGGATTCCACCCAGGCTTCGGAAACGATCACCGAAACCATGGACCGGATGTTCAGCTTTGAGGAGGACTGCTTCACCGTCACCACCATGAGCGGCATCGAGGACACCATGAACTCCATGCTGTCCATGGTCAGCACCCTGCTGGCGGGCATCGCGTCCATCGCCCTGGTGGTGGGCGGCATCGGCATCATGAACATGATGCTCACCACCGTCACCGAGCGCACCATGGAAATCGGCCTGAAAAAAGCGCTGGGGGCCATCCCCTGGCAGATTCAATTGCAGTTTTTGATGGAATCGTTCCTGCTGTCCATGATCGGCGGGCTGCTGGGCGTGGCGCTGGGCCTGGGCTTATCCTTCGCGCTTTGTCAGGCGACGTGCTGTTTGAAACGCTCGAAGGTTCATATGAAGGCGCGGCGGACAACCTGACGGAGATTTTTTCTCCCGTCAAAGGCACCATCATTTCCCTGAACGTGAGCAAAGGCGCGTCCATCTCCGCTGGCGGCGCGGTCGCCACGGTGTATCCGGACGAAGGCATCCGCATCCAGGCCCCGGTTTCCGAATCCGATATTGCGTACCTGCGCCAGGGCGACGCCGTGACGGCAGAGTTCTTTTACCTGAACAACGGCGCGATCACCGTCCGCGGCACGGTCGAAGCCATCTCCCGGATTGGGGAAGCGTCTGCGGACGGCGAAACGGATGAGGCGAGCTACACAGTCACGATCGTGCCAGCCTCCACCGCCGGCCTCTACTATGGCGCGCACGCCATCGTCACCCTCGCCCAGAAAGCGGATACGTATTTGTCTGACGAAGATGCGCCGTGATCGTTTTTAAGAAAGCGCCTGCCACCTTCCGTTGCAAAGCGCAATTTGTGGTATGGACATTCATTCCGATATAGGGTATACTGGTCATGCGCGGTGCCCTCCGAAAACTGTTGAATAAAAGACATAGCCGAAGGATTTCCCCTTGAAAGGCGCAGCGCCGGACGCGGCTCCGTCAGGGAGGAAATCCTTTGTCTTGTTCGGTATTCGCGGTTCTGGGAGGGGAACAGAATCAGAAAGATGGATGTTTATGAACAGGCTTTATTTACGGGAAGTGTCCCAATTGGACGCGGAGGAAATCGAAGCGTACCGCGCGGAGTTTCCCGCGTCGGGGATGCGGGTTACCTACGACCCGTACAGAATCCCCGGGCTGGATCGCCTGGAGGCGTTTGACAGCGTGGAGGACTGGCTCTCCTTTTGCGCTGAAATGGCCGGAAAAATCACCTGGTATCAGACCCGGCGCAAAGCGGACGGAAAAACCGTCGGCTTTCTCTGCCTCCGGCACGAATTGAAATATGACGACGACGATGAGGAATTCGCTTCCCACATCGGCTATTCCATCCGTCCCGGCGAGCGCGGCAAGGGGTACGGCACAGAGCAGCTGCGCCTGGGCCTGCAAGAAGCGCGGGCGCTGGGGCTGGAAAAGGTCAGGCTCATTTGCCGGGACACCAACGCGGGCAGCAACCGGGTCATCCGCGCCAACGGCGGCGTGCTGGTGGACATGATCCATGGGGAGGAATCCGGCATGAACGTGAACCGTTATGATATTTTTCTTTCATCAGGAGGCGGGGATATGAACAGCGTATTGGAAACCATTCAAAACCGGCGCAGCTATCGGGGCAAATACAAGCCGATCCCAGTGCCTCGGGAGGATTTGACGGCGATTATGGAAGCGGGCCTCGCGGCGCCTTCCGGCTGCAACAAGCAGACCACGAGCCTGATCGCGGTGGACGACCCGGACACGATGCGAAAGCTCCACGCGGTGATTCAACCCGCCGTGGGGGAGACCGCGCCCGCCATGATCTGCGTGCTGACAAAGCGCGTCATTGCCTATCGTGACCGCTGCTTTGCCGTGCAGGATTACGCCGCCGCCATCGAAAACATGCTGCTGGCAATCACCGCGCTGGGTTATCAAAGCTGCTGGGTGGAGGGGCATATCACCGATGCGGACAGGATCGGCGACGAGATGGCGGCCATCCTCGGCGTGCCGGATGGATACGAATTGGTGTGCTTCCTGCCCGTGGGCGTCGCGGAGGAGGAACCGACCGCCCCAAAGAAGAAGCCGTTTGCGGACCGCGCCATGTTTAACGCTTTTCAAGGAATAATAGAAAATCCATGAAACACGATCGTTTTACAGGCCGGGAATACCTGCTGTGTTCCCTGCTGCTGATGGGGGTGCTGCTGCTGTGCGTTTGCGTGGGCAGCGTGAACGTGCCGCTGGGGGATACGGTGCGCGTGATCTGGAACGCTGTTTGGGGGAAGCCCCAGGACGGCGGCGCGTATCAGTCCATCATCCTGTCGGTGCGCCTGCCGCGCGTGCTCTGCGTGGCGCTGAGCGGCGCTTCCCTGTCCCTCTGCGGCGCGGCCATGCAGGGGCTGCTGCGCAATCCCCTGGCGGATGGCTCCACGCTGGGCGTGTCCGCCGGCGCGTCGCTGGGCGCGGTGATTGCGCTGGCGTTTGGCGTCGCGCTGCCGGGCATCCCGTATGGCGGCACGATGGTCATGGCGATGCTGTTCGCGTTTGGTTCGCTTCTTTTGATCCTGACCCTGGCTTACGCGCTCGACCGTTCCCTGGCCACGCATTCCATCATTCTGATCGGCGTGATTTTCTCCATGTTCGCCTCCAGCCTGATGAGCCTGGTGATTTCCTTCGCGGGGGAAAAAATCAAGTCCATCACCTTCTGGACGATGGGTTCCCTGTCCGGCAGCAATTATCCCTACGCCGCGATTCTTTCGGCCGCCCTACTGTTGTGCGGCGCGGTGATCCTGCGCCACCGGGAGGAATTGAACGCCTTTGCCGTGGGCGAGGAAAACGCGCGCCACGTCGGGGTGAACGTCCGGCGCGTCAAGCTGACCATCCTGATTACCGTTTCCGTCCTCATCGGGGTGTGCGTATCCATCGGCGGCACGATCGCTTTCGTTGGTTTGGTGACGCCCCATATGGCGCGGATGCTGGTCGGCCCGAACCATCGCAAGCTGCTGCCCGCTTCCCTCTTTTCCGGAGCCATTTTTCTGCTGCTGGCGGATTTGATCGCGCGCACCATCCTGCGCCCGATCGAGCTCTCCATCGGCGTGGTGACGTCCCTGGTGGGCGCGGTGGCGTTCGTGATGATCTTTTACCGCAGCAGGAAGGAGGGCGCCTGATGCTGACAGCCAGGGAAATCACCGTGCGCTATGACGGAAAGCCCGCCGTGGATGCCGTTTCTTTTGAACTGCTGGCCGGGCAATGGCTGATGCTGGCCGGGCCGAACGGGGCCGGAAAGAGCACGCTTATCAAAGCGATTGCGCAGACCGTTCCCTATGAAGGCACATTCCTGCTCAACCGGCATCATCTGAAAAAAATAAAAGCCGCGGAACGCGCCCGGATGATCGGCGTATTATCCCAGCATAACAGCGCGGAGTACGCCTACACCGTGGAGGAAATCGTTCGCTTGGGGCGCTATGCGTACCGCCGCGGATTCTTCAGCAGGCAGGCGGAGGACGATGAACGGGAAATCGCTTCCGCGCTGGCCCTGACGGGCATGGCGGAGTACCGGCGCGCAAGCGTGCTTTCCCTGTCCGGCGGCGAAGTGCAGCGCGTGTTTCTGGCGCAGGTATTCGCGCAGAACCCGCAGCTGCTGATCCTGGATGAACCGACCAACCATTTGGATTTGAAGTACCAGCAGCACACGCTGGACCTGGTGGCCGAGTGGCTGAAACAGCCTGGCCGGGCGGTCGTTTCCGTGATGCATGATGTAAGCCTGGCAAAAAAATACGGCACCCACGCGCTGCTCCTGAACCGCGGGAAGACCGTGGCCTATGGAACGGTGGACGCCGTGTTTTCACGGGAGAATTTGGAAGCCGTTTATGAAATGGATGTGTATGCCTGGATGCGGGAACTGCTGGCGCAATGGCAGGGGAAAGAATAGGAGAAAACGAGAAGCGAATTAAGAGCGTCCTTGCCTTGCGCGAGACAATCAAAAGCCTTCCCTGCGGTGGGAAGGCTTTTGGTTACGGCGTATGTTCAAGGCTTGAACTGCGGGAGAATATAGGCCAGGGTCAGGGCGTAAGTATTGCGCAGGCCGTCGATGTGGGTGCGCTCATAGCCGTGACTGTTGGCGGTGCCGGGGCCGATAGCGGCGTGACGAATGTCATAGCCCGCGGTGACGGACGCGTCGCCGTCCGTGCCGTAGTGGGGCGTGAAAATGTCCATCACGTAATCGACGCCCGCGCGCTTCGCGGTTTCACGCAGTTCGGCGGTCATTTCATAATGGTAGGGGAAGCGGCTGTCCTTGCAGAAGATGGACACCAGATGCTCCTCAGAGTTCTGATCCGGGCCGGTAGGCGCAATATCGAGGGCAAGGAAGTCCTTCGTGTCGGCGGGCAGGTAGGTGGTGCCGTGGCCGATTTCCTCGTAGCAGGCGAAATAGGCGTAGACCTTGCGCCGGAGCGTGAGGTTCCGCTCTTTGATGGTTTTCATCACGTTCAGCAGCACGGCTACGCACGCCTTGTCGTCCACGAACCGGCTCTTGATATAGCCGTTGCTCAGGGTGAAGCGGGGCTCCAGCGCGATCATATCGCCGGTTTCCACGCCCAGGGCGCGGGTCTCCGCCGCGCTGTGCACGGGCATATCCAGCACCACGCACACGTTTTTCCGATAATCGCCCGGTGTGGCGCGCAGTTCTTCCTCCGTTACGTGAACGGAATTGGGCGTGCGGCACACCGTGCCGGTGTATACCTGGCCGTCGCCCGTGTACACGCGCACGTTTTCCGTCATGCAGTAGAAAGGATATAACCCGCCCACGTTGCACACGTTCAGCGTGCCGTCCGCGTTGATTTTGCGCACCATCAGGCCGATGTCGTCCAGATGCGCCGAGATTACCAGCGGGTCGCCCTCGCCGCCCAGGTCGACGATCACGCCGCCTTTGTGCGTTTCCCGCGGCGCGTAGCCCAGACGCTTTGCTTCTTCCACGATCCAGTTCTGCACTTCCCGGAACTGTCCGGTGGTACTGTCGATGCCCAGCAGGGCCTGAAAAGCGTTCAGGGTATAGGCTTGCTCAAAAAAGTCCCGTACATTTTTCTCCATCTCTGTTCCCCCATTCGTATCCTGAAACCGAATTTTTTCCCTGGGTATTCTATCACGCCCAGCGCCGAAATGCAACGGCTTCTGCGGGGCACGGCAGAACAATCGTTTATTGCAATTAAGCTACAAATCTGTTTCAATTTA
>CADAKE010000084.1 GCA_902788445.1 uncultured Eubacteriales bacterium | reverse complement strand
CCGGGCGAATCCTGTCACAATATCGCCACCGTTTGGGGCTGTACTTTTGGGCGGATTTGCGGTAAAATAAAGTTGCGGGAACGGCTTCCCATTCTGGCAAAGAGAGGAAAACACACTTTGTATACAGAGCAGGATTATTCTGATATTTGCGCGCAGATCAAGCAGCGCAGGCTGGCGCTGGCCATCCCGATGGCGATGCTGCTGGCGGGCGTGATTGTTTCCTTTGTGTTTCGGATCAAATGGCTGACCACGGCGCTGTCGCTGCTGCTGGGCGCGGCGTTGGTGTTCTGCCAGGGGATGCTGATTTCTCCCCTGACGGCGTACCGCAGGCACCTGGACGAGGTGCTGCACGGCAGGACGCGCACCACCACCGGCGCGTTCAAGGAAATGGAAGAGGTTGCCGTGATGCGCGACGGCGTGAAGTATTATCCCATGATGCTGAGCGTCGGCAATATGGACGATCCGGAGGACGACCGGCTGTTCTATTACGACGCCAACCTGCCCCGGCCCGACTGGAAAAATGGCGATATGCTCACCGTGACCGCCCACGACAAGTCCCTCGGCGCATGGGTGAGAGCCTGAAAGAAGGAACGGAAAAATGAATGAAAACCAGTGTGTGCTGGCCTGTGTGACAGCGCAGAAGGATTGTGCGCGCCTGATTCGCAAGGGCAGCGAATTGGCAAAAGCGGCCGACGTTCCCCTGCGCGTGCTGCACGTGAACATGGGCAGCACCTCGCTCACCAGCCCGGATTCAGCGAACATCCTGAACGAACTCTTTTCTCTGGCCCACGAATGCAGCGCGGACATGGACATCCTCTATGAGCAGGACGTGGCCGCCGCCATCGCCCGCTACGCCCAGGAAGCCGGAGCCATCCTCCTGGTGCTCGGCCCCGACCGCACCGGCACCGCCAGCCGCGTCAGGCGCCTTCTTCCCGAAGACATCCGCATCGAAGCGTTTGAATAATCACCCCGCCGCCGAAGATCGTTTTTCGGCGGCGGACGTTGTTTTTGGGGACGATCGTGGCTTAAGGCGTCCCTTTCCGTCATACCGCGCTTCCCCGTCGCATACCTTTTCCTGAAAGGGGTGAGCGGGATGGAGAAGGAGATTGGCCAGAATCGAAGCGGCGCTGTCAAAAGCCATTTGCTGACGCTGGACAACCGGCGGCGCGCGGCGCTGACCGGGGTCAGCGAGGTGCTGGGGTTTGACGAAAATCAGGTGTCGCTGATGACGGAGAACGGGGAAGTGACCCTGACCGGGGAAGGGCTGCACGTGACCAAGCTGACGCTGGAGGATGGGCAGCTGGCGGTGGAGGGAAAAATCGACGGCATCCAGTACGCCGCCCAGCGGAGCCGCCGCCGGAGCCTGTTCCGCCGCGGTGAAGCATGATCTTTTTTGAAACGGCGGGGCAGGCCCGGATGTTCCTTTTTCTGCTGTACGCCGGATTCCTTGCGGGCCTGCTCTATGACCTGCTGGGGATTCCCCGCCGGCGGCTGCCCCGGTTTTTCCAGCCTGCGCTGGACGCGCTCTGGTGCCTGCTCACGGGCGGCATGACGGCGCTGGCCCTGGCAATGGGCGGCGAACGCCAGCCCCGGCTGTTCGCCCTGCTGGGCCTGGCCTGCGGCGCGGCGGTGTACGGGCTGGGCGTCAGGCGGCTGATTCGGGGAATTGGAAGGTGGATGAAGGGAAAGGCATTAGGGGCAAAAGGGAGGAGGGAATAGGGATAAGGGATTAGGGGTTAGGGAGGAGGGTTCAGAGCGCAGAGTACAGAGTTCAGAGAATATAGATTGCTAAAAAATCAACTGTCCGTCTTATTGGACGCTAAAATCTCTGCACTCTGAACTCTGTACTCTCTGCAAGCCACTTTTGCTATTCTGCGAACAATTTCGCTTATAAGCGGCCTAATCCCTATTCCCTAATCCCTCTTCCCTTGTTCCTGACTTAAACCTCCCAACAATTCTCACATCCCCAACGCCGGAAAGCAAATTTTTGTTTAAATTTTGATTTTTTTGAAAATCACGCAGGAGAATAGAAGAAAGCGTCGAATGTAGTTACATGTGTAATTCTGCGCCTGATGATTCCGTGATGGTTTCGGCCTCGCAGAACGGAGCATCCGCCGCCCGAATGCATGAACCACAACGAGGGGGAATCCTTTTCGCTGCTTCCGGCCCAGGAAGCCTTTCCCAGACCGATAAGAAGAAACGTCAAGGAGCGATTGAAAAACATGATGGAAGCGCTTTTATACGCTGAGATATACCTGATTTGCATGATTGTCGTGGGGCTGCTGCTGCACTGGAGCGTGCGGAGCGAATCCCGCTCGGCGTCGGATCAATGGCTGATCCGCTGCTATGCCGGTTTCCTGGCGACCTTCACGGCAAATTTCCTTTTTACGGTCTTTAACCGGGGGATTATCCAAACGCCCTGGACGAAGGAGATTTCCTATCTCCTGAAAACGTTTTTCTTCCTGCTGTTCAGCAACAGCGTGATGTGCTGGTGCGGGTACGCGGAAACGGAGATTCGCCAGGGCGACATGGTGCGCAAGAAAGTGCACCTGATGTTTATTGTTCCCAGCCTGTTATCCATGGTGCCCATCCTGCTGAACCTGTGGAACCATCAGTTCTTCCAGATTGATGATTCCCTGCGCTACGTCCGGGGGCCGTACTATCACCTCCTGATGCTGTCTCTGTTCGCGTTCACCGCGTTTTTCGCGGTGCGGCTGGTGCACCGTTCCTTCCGGGAGTTCGGCCCGAACCGCAAGGCGCATATGCTGGTCACCGCGTCCTTTTCCCTGTGCATCCTGCTGGCGTGGGTCTTCTCGTTCGCGGGGGAATCCGTGCCCGTGATCTGCGTGTGCGTGATGCTGAACCTGCTGTGCATTTATACCGGCACGAACCGGCAGCAGATTTCGATGGACAAGCTGACCCAGGTAAACAACCGCCAGAACCTGATCGGATTTATCAATTACAAGCTCATCAACCACGAAAGCCGCCTCTACGCGCTGATGATTGACGTGGACTATTTCAAGCCCATCAACGACACTTACGGCCACCTGGAGGGCGACCACGCGCTCATGCGCGTGGCGAACGCTTTAAAGCATTCCTGCAATTCCTTCAAGCGCCGCCCCTTTATCGCCCGGTACGGCGGCGATGAATTCATCATCGTGCTGGAGGGAACGCAGGAGGACGCCGATATGCTGTGCAGCAAAATCCGCCAGCATTTGCAGGAAAGCCAGGAAAAGGAAAACGCGCCGTATGACCTGACGGTCAGCATCGGCGTGGCGGGCTACCGCAGCGGGATGCAAAGCAAGGATCTGATCGCCGCGGCGGACGAAGAGCTGTATAAAATCAAACAGGCGCGCGACAAGAACAAGAGCCCGAATGGGCATCATTGATCACGGCCAAAAACAGGAGTTGGGCGACGATTCGCTGACTCCTTTTTTATCACAAGGAACAGGAGGAACGCGGACATGCCGCTGCAAATCGTTCGGAATGATATTACGAAAATGCGGGTGGACGCCATCGTGAACGCCGCTAACCGCAGTCTGCTGGGCGGCGGCGGGGTGGATGGGGCCATCCATCGCGCCGCGGGGCCGGGCCTGCTGACGGAATGCCGCGCGCTGGGCGGCTGCGAAACGGGCCAGGCCAAGGCAACCAGGGGTTATAACCTGCCCGCTCGGTATGTGATCCACACAGTCGGGCCCGTGTGGCACGGCGGCAGCGACGGCGAACCGGAGCTTTTGGCCGCCTGCTATCGGAATTCCCTTCGCCTGGCGCGGGCGCTGAAATGCGAAAGCATCGCTTTTCCGATGATTTCCACCGGCGTGTACGGCTACCCCAAGGAACTGGCCCTGCCCATCGCCACGCGGACGATCACCGAGTTCCTCATGGAAAACGAAATGCAGGTATACCTGGTCGTGTTCGGCGCGGGCGCGCTGGCGGTGAGCCTGAAGCTGTTTGACAACGTCAGGCAGTACATTGATGAAAACTATGTGGCCGAGCATGTGGACCGCCGAGAGGACCGCCGCCGCGAAGCGCTCTGGCAAAGGGACGGGGAAAGCGCCCTCAGGTACGACCAGCAGCTGGCGGAAGAAATGTCCTTCAACGCCATGCCTGATTTGACGCCGCTTCCCGGCGCCGCGAAGCCGGACTGGGAAAAAATGCTGAAACAGACGGACGAAGGCTTCTCCCAGATGCTCCTGCGCAAGATCGACGAGAAAGGCATGACCGATGCCCAGTGCTACAAGAAAGCGAACGTAGACCGCAAGCTGTTCAACAAAATCAAAATCATTCCGGGCTATCGGCCGAGCAAGCCAACGGTGTTCGCCTTCGCCGTGGCGCTGGAGCTGAGCCTGGACGAAACCCGGGAAATGCTGGAAAAGGCGGGCTATTCGTTCAGCCACAGCAGCAAAATGGACATCGTGCTGGAATACTTTATCATGAACCGGATGTATAATTTACTGGAAATCAACGAGGTGCTTTTCCAGTTTGACCTGCCGCTGCTGGGCTCCGCCGCTTGCTGATTTGTCGCTTTTCAGGCGACCCAATCCCTTCCGCTTTGCTGTACAATGGCTTCGCAAGGTTGAAAAACCTGCAAGCAATTAGCAGCATGGGAGGGATTTTTCATGAAAAAGAATCTGACGGAGCTCGTGTTTATCCTGGACGCCAGCGGCTCCATGGCGGGCATGGAAAAGGATACCATCGGCGGCTTCAACGCCATGATCGAAAAGCAGAAGAAGGAGCCGGGCGAGGCGTATGTGTCCACGGTAATTTTTGCGAACCAGAGCCGGGTGATTCATGACCGGGTGGCGCTGCAACAGATTGAGCCGATGAATGACCGGCAGTATACGGTCGGCGGCTGCACCGCGCTGCTGGACGCCATCGGCGGGGCCATCCACCACATCGGCAGCGTGCACAAGTACGCCCGGGAGGAGGATCGGCCCGAGCACACCCTGTTCGTTATCACCACCGACGGCATGGAGAACGCCAGCCGCCTGTACAGCGCGGACAGGGTGAGGCAGATGATCCAGCATGAGAAGGACAAGTACGGCTGGGAGTTCCTGTTCCTGGCCGCGAACATCGACGCCGTTGAGACGGCCGCGCATTTCGGCATCGGCGCGGATCGGGCGGTGGATTACCACGCCGACGCGTGGGGTACCGCGCTCAACTACCAGGTGCTGGAGAAGGCCATTCATTGCGTGCGCCACTCCGCCCCGCTCGGCGCGGATTGGAAACGGGACATTGAGGAGGATTATCGAAGCAGGAAGTGAGCCTGAAAGAACGAAAAAGAGGAGCGGAAGACCGGGGATTTCCCGTCTTCCGCTCCCTGTTTTTTTGTTCAGGTTCTGGCCATCCTGCGCTGCACCATGTTGTAAATCCACAGCAGGATGCACGCGCCGCCCACGGCCAGCAGCAGGCTGTACAGGTTGAAGCCGTCCACGCCGCCCCAGCCCAGCAGCGACGCCACAAAGCCGCCCACCGCCGAGCCCAGGATGCCCACCAGGATGTTCCCGGCCCAGCCGCGCTTTTCGCCCATGATCAGCCCCGCCAGCCAGCCGGCCAGCGCGCCCAGCACCAGCCACAACAGAATGTTCATTCGCTTTTCCTCCTTCACATGAATTGATGATTGCCATCATCCGTTTTATCATATGCCGAAGCGCGAAAAACGAAACTGTTTCTTTTTTCCTGCCGAATGCCGGGCTGAAATGTCACATGCCGATCAAATCAAACACGGCGAAGCAGACCGTGACGGTATGTTCTTTTTGGGGATTCGGATATTTGATTTGGACGGATTTGAGCGTCTGGCTGTAATACCAGCCAAAGGACGCCGCTTCATACTTTTTCCGGTGCAGGAAATGCGGCAGGATTTCGCCGTCCAGCTGAACGTAGAAAGGCGACTTTTCACGATGAACAACGTCCAGGTGAATGCTTTTCACAGCGGTTTCGTAATCGCCGGAATGGGTAAAGCAAATCCGGGTCTGCTCTCCCGCCCGCATGTCGATTTTCGTTTTCAGATACGCGCCATGCTGGTAATCATTGGAGACGCCGTCGTCCTCGTACAGGGTGAAGGAAGCGTCCGTATCCGGCACCAGCAGCAAATCCAGGGCTGTCGTTTTCTGCGTCATTAAGTTTGTCAGGCGGTTGCCGGACATGGGCAGGATGGCGCCGGAGCGAATGAACATGGGAATGGAAGAAATGTCCACGGGCACGTCGATGGTCTGCCCGGGCGCGTACTGCTCCCGCGTGCGGAAATCATACCAATATTCGTTATCGGCCAGCTTCGGCAGGTAGACCGGCCGCGCCGTCTGGCCTTTTTCCACCACGTTGGCGACCAGCACGCTGTCGCCCCACATGAATTCGACGCCCTCCCGGTAGGCGGCGGAATCCTGCTGGAACGCGCTGCACAGCGCTTCCATGATGGGCAGGCCGGTTTCATGCGCCCGGCGTTCCAGGGAATACAGGTAGGGGCTCATGCGGTAGCGCAGGTCGATGGCGTCGCGGATATATTGCTTCATGCCGCTGTACATCCAGGGCTCGGTGACGGTGTTGTCCGTGTTCGTGGAATGGACGGAAAAGCGCGGGAAGAATATGCCGCTCTGCACCCAGCGGACGAACAGTTCCGCCTCCGGCGCGGGGCCGTAAAAGCCGCCCACGTCGCAGCCGTGGTTCGCCACGCCGGACAGGCCCATGCCCAAAATGGTGGCGATATTGTACTTCAGCGTTTTCCAACTGGTCAGGTTGTCCCCCGCCCACACCTGGGCATAGCGCTGGATGCCCGCGTGGCCCGAACGGCAGACCGTGTAGGGCCGCACGTTGCCATGGTATTCCTCGATGGCCTCGTTGGACAGGCGGCACATCAAATTGGACATGACGGCCTTCACCGCGCCGATGGTGGTTTCCTTCCCTTCACCGCAGACCAGCGCGTCCTTGTCCACCATGGAATCGTATTCGCAGTTGTCGTTCCAGATGGATTCACAGCCGTATTGCAGCAGCGCGTTTTTGATGTATTCCTTCCAGTGCTCCCGGGCTTCCGGCTTTGTGTAGTCCACAAAAATCCCCCTGCCGCCCCACCAGGAGCCGACGCCAAAGCCCTTGTAATTGCCGGGAGAACCAACAGGCAGCGCCGGGTCAGCGCGGACGAACATGCCCTTTTCCATCATTTCATCCAGCAGCGGGTGCACCAGCAGCATCCCCGGCTTGATGTTGGGCGACACCACCACGCCCCGCTTTTTCATTTCCGCGAACCAGGCGGCGGGGTCCTTGAAGCGCTTGTGATTCCAGGTGAACGTGCAGCGCTTGACGCCCTCCTCGGTCTCCACCGCGCAGTAGCCGGAGGAAAGCTGGAAGCCGTCCACGGGAATATCCTCTTCCCTGGTGGTGTCGATGAAGTCCAGGATGGCATCGTCGCAGTCCTGGGGCAGTTCGGGGTAGTACATGGAGGAGCCCAGGTACCCCAGCGCGGCCTTGGGCAGCAGGGCGGACTTGCCCGTCAGGTCGGTGTACCGCATGATCACGTCCCGGATGGCGGGCCCGGCGATCAGGAATAAATCGACGTCGCCGGAATCGGCGGTATAGGTGGCGTAGCGATGCCAGTAGTTGCGCTTTTCCTTGCCCAGGTTGAAGGTGCATTCGGCGGTGTTGTGGTAGAAATAGCCGATGGCCTGCTTCGTGGTTTCGTTCAGCCGGATGAAAAACGGGATGTGCTTGTACAGGGAATCCGTCTTTTCGGCGTCGTAGCCCATGGCGTCTCCAGGCGCCATGGTGAGGAAGCATTCGGCTTTGTCGATCTCCCCGCCCTTTTCCCCGAAGCCGTAAAAGTGATCGTCCGCTTCGATGCGGAGGGTGTGCATCCGGCGGCGGTTGCCGTCCTCCCGGTAAGCCAGATCGGGTATGTCCTCATGCAGCAGCGTGCCGTCCCGGTCAAACACAGACAGATAGAAGGGATTCTTATGAACAGCGACCCGCAGGCGGTTCCCCTGAATCACCGCTTCCTGTTCTCCGTCCGTGAGCGCGGCGGGCGCGGTTTCCACTCGGCGGCGCTCCTTTTGCATGAATGCGTCGGTGCGGGAATCCCACGCGGTCATGACGAGGCTGTAGGACGCCTCGTCCCAGTCGCCGTCAAATCCGACGCGGATGCGCAGGATATCGTCCGTCAAAAACCAGAGGCGGATCTCCGCGCCGTCCGCGGCGATGGAAAAATAATTCTCTTTCTTCGTGACCGCTCCTGCCTGATAGCAAACCTTCATATCCGTTCCCTCCTATTTCAAATGGCTGGAGAACAGTTCAACCGCTTCGTCAAACCAGCCCGCGACCTCCAGCTCGTTGCCCAGGCCGTAGCTGTGCCCGCCGGTCTTGCCGATCTTCGCCCGGTATTCGATTCCCCGGGCTTTCAAAGCGTCGATCAGCGACAGGCTGTTCACGACGGGCACAACGGGATCGTCCCGGTTGACGGTGATATAAACGGGCGGGGCGTCGGGGTTCAGGTGGGCCGGAAGATGATAGGGCGATAATGTGTTCAAGGAAAAATTGGGGCCGCCCACCCGGCGAAGCATCACAGCGACGCTCTCCTTCGCCGCGGAACCCTCCGGCGCGTCCTGCCATGCCTGATAAAACTCGTTGAACCGCGTCGGCGCGTAGCCCAGGAACATTGCCGTGGGCTTGGGAATGCCGCCCCGCTCCCAGCCGAAGCGCTCCGTCAGCAGGCATCCGGCAAGGGACGCGCCCGCCGAAAAGCCGCCCAGCAGATAGCGTTCCGGATCGACGCCAAAGGAATCCGCGTTCTTCGCAATGAACTGAACGGCGCTGTACAAATCCTCAATCGGCAGGGGCATCACCGGCTCCTGCTTCACCCGGTAGTACAGCACGAACGCGGGAAGCCCCAGCGCGTTGGCCCGGGCGGCGATGGCCTGGCCCTCGATGAAGCCCCATTGCCGGTTGAAGCCGCCGCCCGGAAGAATCAGCGCCCTTGTCCCAGGAGGCGAGCCGCTCATCTTCCGGATAGATTTGGAAATGACAGGTTTCTCCCGCGGCCGCAAGCTCCCGCATCCTTTGCAGGCCCGCTTCAAAGCCGACCTTTTCATACCCGTAGGCCGACAGCTTATTCCGCCAGTGGTCGGGCGTCATATAGGTAAAAATGAATTTCCCGAAGTCGCCGTATAAACCGCTCTGCACCAGTTCGCCGATCGTCGTTTCCCCCGTATGCGGCAGCGCAGCCATAAAAGCACCCCCTGATTGTTTTGTTCGGAACAGCATACATGCGAAAGAAATTTCCAGATACAACAAATATACCAGATAAACCCGAAAATGGCAACTCCCGAAAAGCGGAAAATAAAAAACATGAAAATCATTTCATTTTCCCGTAAGATTATTCATTCCAAAAAAGAATCATCCGTTCCGAAACGTTCGTATTCCCGAAAGGACAATTCTATTTTATTCATTCTGGCTAAAAATTAGCCAGTTTCTTTGATTCTTCCGCTTGACAGAGAAAATCAATCCCGGTATAATATAACCAACAAACCATCATATTTGAAGGAGGCTTCTTTCATGAAAAAACTGCTTGCTCTTGCGCTGGCCGCGATGCTGGCTCTGACCGCTGTTTCCGCCCTGGCGGAACTGAAGGTCGGTTCCTATGATCCCGCTTCCGCTGGCACCGTGGAACTGGGCTTTGGCTGGTGGGGCAACCAGGTGCGCGACGCCGCCACCCTGGAAGCCATGAACTTCTTCACCGAGAACTACCCGAACGTGACCTTCAACCCCAACGCCCAGAACTGGACGAACTACTGGGCGCTGATGAGCACCTATTCCTCCAATAACGACCTGCCCGACCTGATGCAGCAGGACTACGCTTACCTGCAGCAGTGGGTGGAAGCTGGTGACCTGCTCGACCTGACCCCCTATGTGGAGAGCGGCGCGCTGGACGTGAGCGGCCTTTCTGAAAACATCCTGGCCAGCGGCAAGGTCGGCGACGGCCTGTACGCCCTGTGCGCCGGTGTGAACGCCCCCGCTCTGCTGTACAACAAGACCCTGACCGACTCCCTGGACATCACCGTGCCGGACAACATCACCTGGGACGAATTTGAAGAAATTTCCCGGAAGATCTACGAAGCCCGCGGCATCGGCGTCATCTACGGCGACGGCAACTCCGAAAACCACATCACCTACTACGCCCGCGGCCTGGGCCATCAGGCGCTGTGGGATGCGGAAGGCACCAGCCTGACCGCTGAAGAAGCCGCCGGTTACTATGCCCGCCTGATGAAGGGCATCGAAGAAGGCTGGCTGTATGACAACGACCAGATCGCCAACGTGAACGCCAACGACATTAACAGCCATCCCCTCGTGTTCGGCGCCACCGACGACGTGCGTACCTGGTGCGCCTTCGCCTTCTCCAACCAGCTGTCCGCCTTCACCAACGCGGCTAACGCCAACGGCATTGAGCTGGGCATCACCTCCTGGGCCAGCGCTGATCCCCAGGCTTCCAACTACATGAAGCCCGGCCAGTTCTTCTCCGTCACCACCGACAGCAAGAATCCCGACCTGGCCGTCGCGTTCCTGAACTACCTGATCAACGATCCCCAGGCCAACATCCTGCTCAAGGCCGAGCGCGGCGTGCCCGCCAACTCCAGCGTGGCCGCTGAAATCGCGGACGCCGTGAACGAGATCGACCCCACCTACGGCATCGCTGTGGCTTACCTGGCCGTGGTTGAAAAGTGCTCCTCCCCCATCTTCCCGCCGCTCCCCAACTACGCCGGTACCGCCAATGACGATATCATCAAGCGCCTGAGCGACGAAGTGCTGGTGAAGAATCCCTCCATCACCGCTGAACAGGCTGGCGCGGACTTCGTTGAATCCGTCAACGACCTGGCCGCCAACTACTGATTCCCCGCACAAATAAGGGAGGGCGCCCTCTGGACGCCCTCCTTTCTCAATCCAGGATAGAGCAGTCGGCACTCTCCCTATTCCCTAATGCCTAATGCCTATTCTCAAAAGGAGGTACCCGCGCCTTGTCTACGCAAACCATTCGCAAGGAAAGGTCATCCTTCAACGCATGGCTGCAAAAGGAATCCACTGCGGGCCTGGTGTTCAGCCTGCCCTTTATTTTCGGCTTCCTGATGTTCATGGCCATTCCCATGGGCCTTTCCCTGTATTACTCCTTCTGTAAGTACGATATCCAGACCGCGCCGCAGTGGATCGGGCTGGATAACTACGTCCGCATCTTCACCAAGGACACGGTGTTCACCAAAGCCCTGGGCGTCACCTGCTATTTCGCCCTGGTCGGCACGCCGCTGAAGGTGATCTTCGCCCTGATCGTGGCCCTGATCCTGAACCACAAGTCCAAGGCCATCGGCCTGTACCGCGCGGTGTACTACCTGCCCTCCATCATTGGCGGCAGCGTGGCTGTGGCCATCCTGTGGCGGCGCATCTTTGAATCCAACGGCACCCTGAACGCCATCCTGTCCACCGTGTTCCCCGGCATGGCCAGCTACAACTGGTTCAGCGAAGGCCCCGCCATCTGGGTGCTGATTATCCTGACGGTGTGGCAGTTCGGTTCCTCCATGCTGATCTTCCTGTCCTCCTTAAAGCAGATTCCCCGTGAGCTGTACGAGGCGGCGGACGTGGACGGCGCCACCAAGACCCGCCAGTTCTGGACGGTGACGCTGCCCCTGCTGACCCCCACCATCTTCTTTAACCTCGTGCAGCAAACGATCAACTCGTTCCTCGCGTTCACGCAAAGCAAGCTGATTACCAACGGCGCGCCCCGCAACTCCACGCTGTTCTACACCGTGTACCAGTACAACAAGGCGTTCCCCGCTTCCGGCAAGAGCCAGATGGGTTACGCCTCCGCGCTGGCCTGGATCATGCTCGTCATCGTTTCCCTCGTCACCATACTGCTCTTCTGGACCCGGAAAAAATGGGTCTATGACGGCTGAGGAAGGGGATGAGCGGAATGACAAGCAAGAAAGTAAAAACCCTCGTTTTCCATGTGCTGGTCTCCATCGGCGGCCTGATCATGGTGTATCCCCTGCTGTGGATGGTGCTCTCCTCCTTTAAGCCCACCGACCAGGTGCTGCCCACGTCCTCCCAGCTGATCCCCGCCACCTGGACGCTGGACAACTACGTGAACGGCTGGAAAGGCTTTATGGGCTACACCTTCGGCACCTTCTTCCTCAACTCGTTCATCATCGCGTTCACCGCCACCTTCGGCACCCTGATCTCCTCCGCGTTCGTGGCCTACGCCCTCCAGCGCCTGGAATTCAAGGGCAAGAAGCTGCTGTTCACCCTGGTGCTGTCCACCATGATGCTGCCCGCGCAGATTTTGATGATCCCGCAGTTCATGTGGTACCGCCATCTGAATTGGGTCGGCACCTACTATCCCATGATCCTGCCCTACTTCTTCGCCATTCAGGGCTTCTTCGTGTACCTCATCATGAACTTCATCGGCGGCATTCCCAAGGATTTGGATGAATCGGCCAAGATCGACGGCTGCTCCTATTACGGCACCTTCTTCCGCATCATCCTGCCCTTGATCGTGCCCGCGCTGGTGACGAGCGCCATCTTCTCCTTCATCTGGCGCTGGGACGATTACCTGTCCGCCCTGCTGTACGTGAACCGTGCGAACATGCGCCCCGTGGCTCTGGCCCTGCAATTGTTCAGCGACCCGTCCTCTGGCTCGGACATTGGCTCCACCCTGGCTATGTCCACCCTCTCCATCGTGCCCGCCACCATCATCTTCCTCATCTTCCAGAAGTCCCTGGTGGAAGGCATCGCAACCACCGGTATCAAGGGATAATTGTTCCCTTTCAGGGGCTGTGATAGGCAGCCCCTTTTTCTGTTCGGTTCTTCCCTTTATGGGAACTTTAAATCATTAAGATAGGAGTTAGAAGATAGGAGATAAATATAGCCGGATCAAAAGACGGAAGTCCGGCTCGCATTTTTGAAAACATTATTTAACTCCTATCTCCTAATTCCTATCTGCGTTAAAGTGCCCTTTATACAAATCACTTATCAATCAGGAGGTTCCCATGGCTTTTCTCACTTGTCAAATTTACAGCCACACGCTGTTCAGCAACATCACGATTAACATCTCCCTGCCCACGCCGACCAGCGGGGACACGGTTAACTACGCCACTTTAAAACGCGATTACGGTTATGAACAGGGCCTGCCGGTCGCGTACCTTTTGCACGGCATGTACGGCGACGCCAATTCCTGGACGCGCTTTTCCAATGTGGATCGGTACGCGCAGGACAGGCGCATCGCCCTGGTCATGTGCTCGGCGGGGAACAACTTCTATCAGAACCTGCCGGACGGCCTGGCCTATGAAACCTTCTTCACGAAAGAACTGCCCGCTTATATCTGCGCTTTGTTCCCCGTTTCGCCCAAGCGGGAGGACACGTTCATCTGCGGCTTTTCCATGGGCGGCTACGGCGCGTGGCACCTGGGGCTGGCCGCGCCAGAAGTATACGGGAAAGCGGCCAGTATGTCCGGCGCGCTGGACATCGTGTCGCTCGTCCAGGACGCGAAAGTAACGCCCCATCCCCATTCTCCCTTCCATTGGAACGCGATGTTCGCCGATCCCGACGCGCTGGAAGGCAGCGGCAGCGATTTGTTCGCCCAGTATCAAAAATGCGTGGAAAAAAATTGCGTGCCCGCTTTGTATCAGGCCTGCGGTACGGAGGACTTCCTCTACCAGATGAACCTGAAAGCACGGGATCGTTTGCGCGCGATGGGCTGCGACCTGACGTATTCCGAAGGCCCCGGCGCGCACGACTGGAACTTCTGGGATCGGGAGATTCCCCACGTCCTCGACTGGTTCCTGAAAGATCGGGAGAAAGCGCAGAGCAGCGTTATCATGGGATGATGGACTGTTTTCCGCTTTGTAAAAAAGCCCTGTGACTGCATTTCGCTTGGCCAGGATATCCCCGGCGTTCACGTGCAGCGCTTCGGTGGGGCACACCTGGAAGCAATAGCCGCAGCCGATGCACTTGTCGGTTTTGACTGCTTTGCGGTCTTTGATTTCGATGCCCTCGTGCCAGCACACGTCCACACACCGCCCGCAGCCGATGCACTTGTCCGCGTTTACCTGCGCGGTTTGGTAGGCATCGCCCAGAGCGTTCTGCCGGGCCTTGGCGAAATCGCCGGACATATTAAACAAGGTCAGGGCGTCGCCACGCAGGCTGTCCATATCGGGATAGCCCGCCTCGTCCATCCATTTGCTCAGGTCAGCGATGAGCTTCTTGCAGGCCATGGTGCCGCCGGAGCAGGCCAGGGCTCCCAGCTGCACGCAATCGCTGCCCGCCATGATGAACCGGGCCGCCTGGTCGAAGGAAAACACGCCGCCGCCCGCGTACATGGGCAGGGTGATGCCGTTGTTCCGTCCCTCCGCCACCGCGTAGCACACGATGGGATTCGCCTGGGTTCCGCCATAGCCCGCGCCGGGCCGGGGCTGGGTGCGCCGCCAGTCCAAATCCATGCAGAAGGCTTTCCACCGGGCGGTTGGGCCCACCGCGTCCGCGCCGGACGCCTGGGCGATGCGCATGGAGGTGAGCACGTCGCAGCCCTCCACGGCCAATTTCACCATCACCTTCACGCCGGGGCCCGCCGCGTTTTTGATCATCGCGGTGCAATGGCGCACCAACTCATAGTAATCGAAGATGCGGTCCTTCGCCACCGCCACGCCGGGCGTGTTGAAGTGCAGCTCCAGCGCGTCCGCGCCCGCCAGGGAGAGTTCCTTGGCCTGCCGCACCCAGTCCTTTTCCCAGTCGCCGCCCTTCACGATGTCGCTGTAATGGCCCACGGACACCCACAGCTTGATGTCGGAATCCAGCTTTTGCCGGGCTTCCTTCACTTCCTCGCAATACTGCTCCAGGGTGGAAACCGTGTCCGGAATCTGCCGCCCCACGGCGTGGCTGTGATAGCACGCTTCGCCCTTGTAGGCCGCCGCCGCGCCGGGAGAAAAGAAGCTGCCGCCGCCGCTGCCATGGCCGAAGTTGCGCATGGTGATGGCGCCGGGCCGCATCTTCGACGATTTCAGCACGTTCCGCGCGCCTTGGGTGGCGGGAGAAGAAGCGACCACGAAGGGGTTGATCATATCCAAAGATTTCACATATAAATCAGCCATTGCTTTCACCGCTTTCCAATAGATTCAGCAGGGTTTTCGCGTCCTGGCGGAACTGCTCTACGCTATCGTCCCGCACAAATTCCAGCAGGGCGCAGTGTTCGCCGCCTATGTCTTCCGCCGCGTCGAAGTAGTACTGCCATTCCGTCGCGTTCAGGGGGCCGCGCTTGCCGTCCGGCCAGGAATAGACGTGGAAATTGACCAGCCTCTCCCCCATCCTGCGGATGCCCGCCGCGCGTTCCCTGGGCGTCAGCGCCACCGTGGGCTGCCAGAGGCAAGAAAGGTTCGGATGATTCGCTTCGTTCAGTAGCCGCGCCGCGCTCTCGTTGGTGTCGGTCAGGGTGTTTTTGTGCCACTCGAACGCCACCTTGATCCGCTTCCGCATCGCCATGTCGGCAATCAGCGCCGCTTCCTGGGTCAGGCAGCAGCGTTCCATCTCCCCCACCTCGGCGGACGCTTTCGTGCCCGCCCACACGCGGATGACGGGCGCTCCAAGCGCTTCCGCGGAAACGAGGCTTTGCTGGAACGCCTGGCCCGGATTTTCGTTTTCGCCCAGCCGATAATAGCTGCCGTAGGCCGCCACCCGCAGTCCGGCCGCTTCTGTCCGTTTCCGCAGGCTGGCCGCGCCTTCCGGGTCGCCGGGAAAAACATGCACGTTTTCCGACCATTCCACCGCCTGCAAGCCGCAGTCGCTCAGCAGGGCAATCACATCATCGGCAGTCAGCGGCATTTTTTTGAAGGTCGCGGACACCGCGCCGGGAATCCATTTCACGCTCATAGCTTCCGCACCGCTTCCCACACGCTTTCCTCCACCGGCACGCCGTTTTTCATATTGTCCCGCCGGGTGCGCATCATGTTAAAGCCGGGGTAATACACGGGCTTTGCCGGGTCTACGGGCTGAGAGGTCATCATGTCGGCCAGCGTATCCTTCACCCGCTGGGCGAACGCTTCCGCGTCCGGCATACGGTTCAAGTCGATGGCGACGAACACCTGGCTCAGTTCCGTTTCCGTGGGAAGCTGGCCCACCTGCTGGCTGGTGCGCCCGCCGCTGAGGGCGGAAGCGATCAAGTCCAGCATCAGGGAAATACCGCTGCCCTTCCAATAGCCGATGGGCAGCACCTGATGGGTCGCTAAAATATCGGCGGCATTGCGGGTCAGGGTCTGGTCGGGGGCAAAGCCTCCGTCCACGGGCAGGGGCTTGTTCTGCCGGGCGTAGCTTTCCAGCTTGCCGTAGCTGAACATGGAAACCGCCACGTCCAGCAGCACCGGCGCGTCCTCTCCGTTGGGCACGGCGAACACCACGGGGTTGTTGCCCAGCCGCGCGTCCCGCCCGCCCCAGGGGGGCATGTTGGGCACGGTGTTCGTCCACAGGATGCCGATGCAGTTTTCCTTCACCGCCATCAGGCCGTAGTTGCCGGGCCGCATCCAGTGGTTGGTGTTGCGCAGGGCCACCACGCCGATGGTCTGCTGGTGGGCCAGTTCGATGGCGCGCTCCATGCAGCGGTAGGCGTTCAGGTTGCCGCAGCCCCGGTTGCCGTTCCAGCGTTCCAGCATCCCCAGGCCCGCTTCCATTTCCGCTTCGGCGTTCACGTCCACCGAACCATTTTCAATGGATTTGATAAACTTCGGGAACCGGTTCAGCCCGTGGGTATAAATCCCGTCCCGGCTGGCGTCGGCAAACAGCGTGGCGGACAGCTCCGCCCGCTCGCCCGTGACGCCGTATTTGTTCAGCACGCGGATGAATTCGTTTCGCATGGTTTCATAAGGGACGCGCATGGGTTTTCCCTCCTTAGAATCAATTATCAACAGGATTGAGTCTGAAAAGAGTTCAGAGTTCAGAGTACAGAGTTCAGAGAATAAAGAGGACACTCGCGGGATTCATCTCATTAGCAAACATTATCCTCTGCACTCTGAACTCTGAACTCTGTACACTCAGCCCACATACACTGTGCTCTTTCCAATGATGATCGGTTTTATCCTTTCACCGCGCCGACCATAATGCCCTTGACGAAGTACCGCTGGATGAAGGGGTACACGCACAGGATGGGCAGGGTGGCGACCACGATGGTGGCGAACTGGATGGTTTCGCTCATGGTGAAATCCTCGTCCGTGTCGGACAGGATCAGAATCTCGCGCAGGATCAGCTGCAAGGGATATTGCTTCCGGTCTTTGATGAACAGCAGCGCGTTGAACCAGCTGTTCCAGTGCGCCACGGCATAGTACAGCGCCACGACCGCCACGGAGGGCAGGATCAGCGGCGTGATGATGCGGAACAGGATGGTGAAATGCTCCGCGCCGTCCAGCTGCGCGCTTTCCTCCAGGCTGTCGGGTACGCCGGTCATGGCGGTGCGCACGATCACCAGGTTGAACACGTTGATGAGGTTCGGAATGATCAGCGCCCAGATAGACTTGTACAGGCCCATTTCCTTGACCACCAGGAAGAAGGGGATCATGCCGCCGGAGAAATACATGCTGAACACCACCATCAGGTTAAAGAACTTTTTCAGCATATAGTCCTTGCGGCTCAGCACATAGGCCGCGATCAGGGAGGCCAGCATATCCAGCGTGGTACCCACAATCACGATGAACAGGGTGTTGCCATAGCCCGTCCAGATATTCTGGTTGTGGATGACCGAGCGGTAAGCGTCCAGCGTGGGGTTCAGGGGCCAGAGCAAAAGCCCGGAGTGGGTCATATAGGACATGCCGTCGCTGAACGATCCGGCCACCACGTGGATGAGGGGAATCAGGATCAGCACGCACAAAAGGATCATCAGCGCGTCGTCGGCAATGTAGAAAATCCGCTCGCCCGTCGGGATCTGGATGGTCTTTTTCGCGTGGGCGTTTTTCCGGGTCATATCCGTCATTGCGTTTTCCTCCTCTCACCACAGGCTGTTGCCGCCCAGCTTGCTGGTGATCTTATTGGTGACGAACACCAGCAGGAAGCAGACGACGGAGTTAAAGAAGCCCACGGCGGTGGAATAGCTGAAATTCACGTTCTCCGCAAAGCCGCGGCGGTAAACGTAGGTGTTGATGACGTCGGCGGTTTCGTAGGTCAGCGGCGTGTAGAGCAGCATGATCTTTTCGTATCCCACGTCGAACATCTTGCCCACCTTGAGAATGAACATGATCACGATGGTCGGCACCAGGCAGGGGATGGTGATGTGGATGATCTGGTGCCATTTGTTGGCCCCGTCCACCTTCGCGGCTTCGTACAGTTCCTGGTCGATGGCCGTCAGCGCGGACAGGTACACGATGGAGTTCCAGCCGATGTTGCTCCAAATGTCCGACACAATGTAGATGGGCACGAAATAATTCGGCTCATACAGCATGTTTGTCACCGGCAGGCCGAACAGCGCGTGCAGCAGCATGGTCACGCCGCCCGTGCGGCTCACCAGGTCGCGGATGATGCCGCAGACCACCACGGTGGAAATGAAGTGCGGGATGTAGCTGATCGTCTGCACCGTGCGGCTCATCTTCCGGGAGCGCAGTTCGTTGATGAGCAGGGCCAGGATGATGGCCGAAGGGAAGGAGAAAAACAGCGTGCTCAGGGCGATGGTGAGCGTGTTCCTGAGCAGCCGGGGCAGGAAGGGGTCGTTGAAGAAGTTGATGAAGTGCTTCATCCCCACCCACTTGCTGCCCGCGATGCCCTTCGCGGCCTTGAAGTCCTGGAAGGAAATCACCAGTCCCGCCATGGGGCCGTATTTGAAGATGATGAAATACGCCAGGATGGGCAGGAACATCAGGTACAGCTTCCAGTTTTTCATCATGTCCCGCTTGATGCGCGCGCCCAGGGACAGGCGATGCTTCGGTACAGCGGATTTTTTCCGGGCAATGGTGGTCATACGGGTCGCCTCCTTATTCGGGAAAAGGGAAACCTGGGTTTTGACGGGGGTGGTTGATCGGGTGTTTAAGGGTACATTAAATCAAGATAGAAGTTAGGAGAGAGGAGATAGGAGATTGATTTTGTCTTTCAATCACATTACAAATACATGATTCGTTTGACAGGAGTGTATTTATCTCCTCTCTTCTATCTCCTAACTCCTATCTTATGATTTAGACTGTCCTTTCCGCCTGCTTGCAGAATACTCGTTTTACCGTTCTTCCGGCAGCTTCCCGCCGCACTTTTCACGCAGCAGATTGCAGAACAGTTCCTCGTCCACAGGCAGGCCGACCCAGCCGCCGCCCGTCCAGTCGGAGAGGTGGATGGCGTTGGAGATTTCCAGGCCGTTGATGCCCTCCAGCCCGTCGGCGTACAGGGGCGCGCCGGTCAATATGGACTGGCAGAAGTTTTCCATGATGCCGGGATGGGCGGTGTATTCGCCCTCGGGCTTGATCTCCTGGGAAGTCATCTTAGGCTTGCCCAGGCCCTTTGTCCAAGAAGCGTTAAATTCCGGCTCCGGCATCTCCAGCAGATCCAGATGAATTCCGCCGTTCTCCACCACCATGCGGCCCAGGGTGCCGTCGATTTCCAGGCGGTTGGTGCCGGGCGCGTCGATGACGGTGGTGATGTAGGTGCCGATGGCGCCGTTCGGGAATTCCGCCATGGCGACCACGTCGTCCTCCACCTCGATGTTCCGGTGCCGTCCGTAATACACCTGCGCCTTCACGCGGCTCGGCATCCCCACGATCCACTGCCACATGTCCAGATTGTGCGGGTTCTGGTTGAGCAGCACGCCGCCGCCCTCGCCCTTCCAAGTGGCACGCCAGCCGCCCTGATCGTAATAACTCTGGCTGCGGTACCAGTTGGTAATCAGCCAATGGGTATGAACAATCTCGCCCAACTGGCCGGACTTCACGATCTCCCGGGCTTTCACGTACACCGGGTCGGTGCGCTGGTTGAAGTCCATGGCAAAGCGCAGTTCGGGATGAGCTTTGGCAACCTCGTTCATGGCCTTTACTTGCTTCGTATACACCCCGGCAGGCTTTTCCACCAGGGTATGCAGCCCGGCGTTCAGGGCCCGGATGGCCAGCGTCGGGTGCTGGTAATGGGGCGTGCAGATGTGCACCGCGTCCACCGCGCCGGAGACGATGAGCGCTTCGGCGGAATCGAAATACAGAACGGAATCGCCCAGCGTCGCCTTTGCCGCTTCAATCCGGGCGGGGTCGGTGTCCGCGATGGCGCAGAGCTTGAGGGAGGGCACCTTGCCCTCTAAAATCTTTTTCACATGCTGGCTGCCGATCTTGCCGTAGCCGATGATGCCGTAACGCACCTGTTCCATAAACTCACGCTTCCTCCCACAGTTTTTTCAGCAGGGAAACGGTGACGGGGCCCTGGGCCGCCAGGTCGTCCGCCTTGCCCTCCACGCTCACCAAGCCCTGATAGCCCGTCTGCTTCATGGCGGCGAACATGGTCGAGAACCCCGCGTCCGCTTCCAGCGGCGCTTTGCGGCCGATTTCGGTGGCGATGTGGCAGTGGGCGATGCCGCCGATGCGGGCAATGTCTTCCGGGGGCTGGTGCTCCACGGCGATATGGTAGTAATCGCCCAAAAGCTGCACGGCAGGGTTGTTCACATCCGCCCGCAGGCACGCGCCCTCGGCCACGGAATTAATCATATTGGTTTCAGAACGGTTCAGGGGCTCGATCACGATGGTCACGCCGTACCGCGCCGCCACGTCGCCGATCAGCCGGGTGACCTCCACCAGCCGCCGGTACGCTTCGTCATAGGACACATCCTCGGGCCGCGTCCGGCTTTTGCCGCTGCCGAACACCACCACTTTGCCGCCTAACTTCTGCACGCGGGCCAGGGCCAGGTGGAGGTAATCGGCGATCTGCTGGTCGGAGGTATCCTTGGAAAGCAGCTGCAAATCCTTGGGAAACAGCACGTTGAACGCGGGCGTGGGGATTGCGGCGCTCTTGGCCAGGCTCAGCTGGGCCGCGAATTCTTCCTCCGTCCAGGCCGCCGCGGCGCTGACCGGGGGCTCCAGATAGTCAAAGCCCGCCTGGGCCACTTCTTTGATCCGGTCGATTTTTGCGCAGAATCCGATTTTCATTGTCCTCATTTCCTTTCTATGCTGTCCCCCGTCAGGGTCAGGGTGGTGTGGTAGATGCCGTCAAAATGGATGATTGCCTGTTCTTCCGTGACCTGAATCTCCGCCCGGCAGCCCTCCGGCGCGATCACCGTGACGCACCGGAAGGGCGCTTTGCCCATGCGGCGCAGTGTCCATTGCGGCGCGGGCACCCGCAGGCTGTAGCCATAGCTGACCCAGCCGCCGATGGGTTCCTCGCTTCCCTCCAGGGTATACGCTTCCATGAGCTGGTCGCAGGCGGCGGAAACGGCGTAGCGCCGTCCCTTGGGCGTTTCATAAGTCTGCGCCATTCCCTCGCCCGCCAGCCTGCCGGGAGCGAAATTGAAGGTGAGGCGGAAATCGTGATCATTCAGGCCCAGGCCAGTCACCCGGTCGTCGATCACATACAGATCCTTTTCCAGCCGCACCAGCGCCCGGCGGTGATACACCGGGTCGTCGGTGAACACGTAGCCGTTGTGGCTCACGTCGATCACGGCGAACCGCTCGTTTTCCTCAAACCGATGCAGGAACAGCCGCACGCCGCGCACCCGGCTGACGCCCGGCACCGCGCCCATGGTCAGGTCGTCGCAGTACAGGGTGTTGTGGGCCAGGGCCCCGGTGAAATAATGCCGCCAGTTTTTCCAGATGGATTGATTATAAATGTAGCGCCCGCCGTCCAGCAGGATGTCCTCCCCGGCGATATGCAGTTCCACATGCCCAGTGTCGTTGTGGCTGTGGGTGCTCTTTTCGCCGCGCTCCAGCTGCACGCCGTGGATGTGCATGTAGCTGTCCTCCGGCCCCCAGCCGGTGCGCATGATGTGGATGCCCGCCTCGGTCATGGAGAAATTGCGCTGTGTCGGCGCGTGGCCCTGCCGTCGTCCCGTGGTGACCCAGAGGAAATCTCCCCGGCCCGTCCATTCCGCCATCTGCCGGAACCAGGCCCGCATTTCGTTCAGGTCGTAAGGGTCCATGGACAGGTTCATGCCCTCGTACAAGGACGTGTCGCTGCGCCGGGCCAGCAGGTCGTCCCGGTCGGCGTCGCCGATCATGGGGGTGGAAAAGTCGGGCTTCAATTGCCGCAGGATAAATTCGCAGGCGCGGCTGATGGTGTCCTTGGCGTAGGGCGGCGTGGGGATGCCGTTCAGTTCGCACAGGCGCACGCACTGGAAATAGCTGATCGCCGCCACCATGTGGTAAATGCTGGTGCGCTCCATGTGCACGCCGTCGTTATCGAAGGAATAGCGCATTTCGTGCATCACGCGCTGGTAGCCGTGCCGGAACCACGCGCCGTCTCTGTCCAGTTCCGGGAACAGGATGGCTGTTTGCAGCAGGGCCCCGGATTCCATGGTGAGCCAGTTGGAGCTTTTTTCGTGGTTGGTGTAGTGGGTCACCAGGTAATCCGCGTGGATTTTCACGGCGTTCAGGTACAGCGCCCAGCCCTCCCCGTCGAAGGCCTCGCTTTCCCGGAACGCGCACAGGCAAGGCAGGAAAGCGGTGTAGAGCCGCATGGCGGTTTCGATGTGCCGCCAGGGGTAGCTGGGGTATTTATGCTTCTCGATATAGCCCGCCTCGTCGGCGTAGAAATCCTCGATGGGCCAGGATTTCAAAAAGCTTTTGAGCAGGGCCAGGGCTTCTTTGGAGTAGCGCTCGTCCCCCGTTTTCGCGTAAGCCCGCGCCAGGGGCTGCCAGAAAATGAAGCGGTACAGGCTCCAGCTCCATTCGTTGTCGTGGGCCGCGTCGTCGGTGGGATTGAAATGCCAGTCCACCTCGCCGGGAAAGGTATAGCCATAGAGGGTATGGCGCATCACTTCCTCGGCGTCCTCGATCAGATGCGCGTCCTCGTTTTTCCGCAAGTCCTCCACGGTAAACAAATACTTCGGCGTTTGCCGTGTACGGAAATGGCGGAGGATTGCCTCCGCGCAGTCCTGCCTGTCGCCCTTGTCTAATGCGGCTTTGGCCTCTTTCAGTTCCGGGCGGTTCAGATTCGTCAGCCCGATGACCGTTTCCATCCAGTCCATGGAGATTCCCTCCGATTCCATAAAATCAGCGACATGCTCTGGAAAAGCCTCCGGCCCGCTTTTCCGCAGCATATCCACGGAATGCAGGGGCGGCTTGCGCCGCCCCCGCGGGTATCAAATGTTAGTTGGCCATGAAGGTGTCGTAGGCAGCCTGCTTGTACTGGAGGGCGCGGCTGAGGCCGTAGGCTTCCAGCTGGGCCACGTATTCATTCCAGGCTTCTTCCGTGAGTTCCGCCTGGCCGGTGATCCACTTGGCTTCCATTTCTTCCTTATAGGTCTTGATGTTGGCGGTGATGGTGGCGAAATCGTCCGCGTCGTCGGTGGCGATGGCCGCGCCGGCGGGATACATGTATTCGCCGAAGTCGGTCTTGGTCCACAGATGCATACCGGCGATCTGGGCGGTGTAGCTGTAATACTGGTCGTTCACGCGGGTATCCTGCACCACGGGGCCGTTCTGGTGGCCGCGGGCATACAGGCTCAGGGCGGCGGCCAGGTTCAGGCCGTCAGCGTTGTGGAGCACCACGTCGGTGAAGGTGGGATAGCCGTCCACCATGTTGTAGCTTTCGCCCTCAATGCCGAAGCAGTTGATCATGTGGCCTTCTTCGGAATACATCCAATCCAGCAGATACAGCGCGGCTTCGTACTTTTCGCCGCCCTCGTCCGCCAGGCGCTTGGAGATGGCGGCGGAGGAGCCGGAGGCGTCGTACAGGCCGTTCATCTTGGAGAACTTGGCGTTCTGGCCCTTCACGGAGGTGACGGGCACGGTGGTGACCATG
>CADAKE010000083.1 GCA_902788445.1 uncultured Eubacteriales bacterium | reverse complement strand
GGGAGCGTAGAACACCACCACGGCGATGGTGCGCAGCCAGCGGGGCAGTTCGTTGATGAACCAGGCGAACAGGAAGGAAAGGATATAACCGATGGGGCCCGTGATGACGGCGATCACGAAGGTGTTTTTCACTGCCGTCAGGAACACTTCATCCTGTAAAACGAGGTTGATGTAGTTCTGGAAACCGATGAACCGGGCGGGCTCCAGAATGTTGTAGTAGGTGAAGCCAAAGTAGATGGACGTGACGATGGGCAGGATAAAGAAGGTGGTGAACAGCACGGCGTAGGGCGCCAGGAAGAGATAGCAGATCTTCATCCTTTTGGCCTTTTCCCAGCCGTAGTGCATCTTTTCTTTCCTGATATTCCAGGAACGTTTGAGCAAAGACTGCGATTGCATTCGGTTTTCCTCCTTTCTCTCTGTTCTCAGTCGATGGGCAGGTTGAATTCTTTCCGCTTGACCTTGATTTCCTCGTTGATCGTGCGGGCGTAGGTGAGCAGCGTCTCGCGGGCGTCCTCTTTATTGTTGATGACGCGGCGGATGGCGTTGGTCATATGGCGGGTGGTGGAGTAGCCGCCGGCGATTTCCCGGAAGCCCACGGTCTGGGCCATCTGATCCTCCAGCACGGCCAGCTGATCGGCACTCCAGGCCAATTGCTTGAGGGCGTCCCGGTTGGCGGTGGTATAGCGGGCGGAGGAGCCCAGCACGGATTCGATCTCGCGGCCGAAACGCACCTGCGCGTCAGCGCTGACCCACCATTTGAGGAACTCCCAGGCGTTGTTCTTCACGTTCTCGTTGTCCGTGGCGATCATCATGCAGCACACGCCGCTGCAATGCACGGAGTGGTCGATGCTGCCGTCCTCCCGCACGGTGCCGGGGAAAGGCGCGAAGTCCCACAGGGACCGGATTTCCGGCGCGGACACGGCCAGGGTGTTGAACTGGCTGTAGTTCGCCAGGCCGATGGGCATTTCGCCGGAACGGAAGCGGCTGACGAAGTTGTACACCGTGGGCAGGCCGTAGTCGTTGTACAAGGAGGTGTACAGCTTAAACGCCGTGACGCCGCTTTCGCTGTCGATCAGGGTGCGCTTGGCGTCCGCGTCGTAGATCTGGCCGCCGTTCTGGTAAATCATGGAGTTAAAGATCGACATGTCGGCGGTTTGGATATCGGGATACGGGACGCCGACGGAGAGGTTGTTCCCCTGGATGGTGGGCAGCAGCGCGATCAGCTCGTCCCAGGTCTTGGGCACCTCCAGCCCCAGCTCGTCCAGTACGTCCTCGCGGTAGAACAGCACGGGGAATTCCTGCGTTTCCGGCAAGGCGTAGATGCCATCGTTATAACGCATGGACGCCAGCGCGCTTTCATAGAAGGGCTTCGTGACCTCGTCAAAGTCGCTGAACTGGGTCAGGTCCTCGACGGCGTTGCGCATGGCGTAGTTGACCGGGAACCAGCTGCCCACGCTCAGCACCACGTCGGGCCCGTTACCCGCGACCACGGCAGTCAGGATGGTGTCCGCCAGCACCAGCTTCACGTTCACATGGATGCCGGTCATGGGGGTGAAGGTGTCGTCGATCATGGTCTTGAGCACGGTGCTCTGGTCGCGGCCCGTGGTGATCCACACCTCGATCAGCTTATCGTCGTTCTCGTCGTACACGTCGCCCAGCGCGTTATAGTCCACGGTATAGGACGCGGCGGCGGAGCGGATCTCGTGGGCGGCTTTTTCGACAAAGCCGTCCTTGACCTCGGGAAGCTGGGCGTTTTCGCCGCTGACGACCAGCAGGTCCACGTCCAGCTTGGTTTCGGACATGTTCTGCATGGCGGTGCCAAGGCTGGTGATGTTGTCCTTGAAGTTGGCGAAGGACTGGGTGATGCGCTCTGTGTGCGCCACGAAGCCTTCCATCTGCACGGCCAAAGTCTGCGCCACGGCCACGCGGTCACTCTTCTGTCCGGTGATGGCGACGGTGTCGTCCACCAGCTTATAGAGGCGCTTGCTTTCCAAATCCATGGCCTGGATCACTTCGGGATACACTTTTTCCAGGCCGTAGTCGCGGAAGCGGTCGGGGTTCACGCCGGTCAGCACCAGAATTTTGCGGTAGATCAGGTTCAGGCGGTAGATGCTGTCCTCCATCTGCTGGAGAATCGGGCCCATCTTGCCCAGCGTCGCTTCCATGCGGATGGTGTGTTTGCCTTTTGCCAGGTAGAACTGGTAAGGCGTGCCGTTATCATCGGAAAGGGTGCGCAAATCCCAGGAGGTGTTGTAGTCAAAGGGCACCACGCTCATGGCGTCGAAGGGGATTTCGCCGTCGATATACAGGCTGCGGCTGGACACGCTGCCGCGCTGGTACGCCTGGCGGCCCTTGATGGAAATGTTGTAATAGCCGTCCTCCGGCACCTCGAATTCCCATTCGATCCACTGGCCCGCATTGTTCCACGGATCGCCGCCGATGTAGTTGAGGATGGTGTTGGTCACGCTGTAGGGCTCGGTCGCGGGCGAGGAACGGTCATAGCGGGCATACAAGGACGGGGAGGAGCGCCGGGTGGACGCTTCGCCCTGCACGGTGGTCTGCCACGCTTTGGCTGTTTCGCTCATCTGGGCCTGGGGCTGGGCGGCTTTGTAGGCGTCATACGACGCGAAGGACTCCACCGGCGTCAGGCGCATGGAGCGGATGATCATCGGCTCGTTGACCGCTTTCAGGGACAAGGTGTTTTCCCCCGCCTCAAAATAGAACTGGTACGGCTCGATCACATAGCCCATATCGTCCTTGCAGCGCACCTGCTGCCAGTCGAACACCTCCACCTGGGTGGGCCGGATATCGTTGCCCTGGTTGTCCTGACGCACGGGCGCGGCGTCCGTCCACAGGCGGGTGAAGCACAAAGAGCGCGCCCCGGAGAAAGGCAGCGCGCCGTTCACATACAATTCCCGTTCAATGTCCACGCCGCGGGCAGGGGTCGTCAAATAATCCAGCAGGATGTTGTACATGCCGGCCTTTTCCACATTCACCTTCCAGGTGACGAACGACCCGTCCGCGGTGTACACGCAGGGAACGCCGTCCTCCTCCCGGACTTCGGCGTCTCCCTCAAAGGCGGTGAGGTCCACCGGGATTTCCTTTTCCCCGCTGGGCACGTCCGCGTACCTGAGCAGGTAGTTGGCATAGGTGTCCTCCCTGCCCAGGCCCGACACGTCGGCGGACAAATCCGTCCCTTCGTATTTGGCGTGGAAGTCCTGCGCGCCGCCGCCAAGCAGCACAATCAGGGCGACTGCCGCCGCCAGACACAGTATTCCGATCAACCATCCAAAACGTCTTTTCCGCATAGGTATGCCACTCCTGTTTTTTTGATAGGGCGTCTTGTATGCGCAAAACATCAATCAAAAAAGCGCCACATTTTTTGTATAAATTGGCCGCTTTTTTGTTCACAAATGATATTATAATAAAGAACAACCCGTCTGTCAATTCATGTCATGGAATTGTAATAATCACAGAAAAGATTTCACATTTTGATAACAGTTAGCCTGCGAAAGGATTATTTTTCCAGGAAAGCGCGGATTTCACCGAGGCGCTTTTCCGCTTCCTTCCGTCCCATTTGATAGGCCAGTTCAAGTTTTTCCGGGCTGCTCTCCGTGCGATGGACGGGCAGCGCTTCGGGCGGGCGGAGCACAAGGCACTTGCCTGCTTTTTCCTCCGCGCGGATGGCGGCGATATGCGCGTTATACACCTCATGGCGCTTTGCCATCGCCTCTGTCAGCTTGGGATACCTTTGAAGCGCCAGGCGCATCAGGGGCAGCATCCCGCTTTTTTCCTTGCGGTAGGTTTCCGGCTGGGTCAGCACCACCACGCATCGGTCGTATCCCTGTTCCTTCATATAAAAGTAAGGCGTCGGGTCAACCACGCCGCCGTCCAGCAGCCGGTATCCGTCGATCTCCACCACGCGGCTCACCATCGGCATGGACGCGGACGCGCGCATCCACCGCATGTCCGTCTCTCCCCCGTCTGCGCAGCGGTGATACACGATTTTTCCCGTGTCCACATCCGTCGCGCCGACGTAAAACGCCATCGGATTTTCCCGGAACGCTTTGCGGTCGAACACGTCCAATTCGTCCGGCAATTCCCGGTAGCAGAAATCCACGCCGTACAGGTCGCCAGTCGTCAGCAGGGAATGGACGCTTTTATAGCGCTTGTCCCGGCAATACTTTTTGTTGTACCGGATGGGGCGGCCAATCTGCCGGGATTTGAAATTGCACCCGAACACCGCGCCAGCGGAAATGCCGCCCGCGCCGTCAAAGGCGATCCCCTGCTCCATCAGCACGTCGATCACCCCGCAGGTGAACATCCCCCGCATCGCTCCGCCTTCCATCACCAGGCCTGTTTTCATCGCTGTATTTCTCCTTGCGACGTTGTTTATTGTGATTGATAGGGAACTTTAAGTGACAAAGCCTCGTAACCGTAGGGGCGGATATTATCCGCCCGCATCCCATAAATCGTCCAGTTGAGTCAACGGGAGTCGATCGTAATTTCCAGCAGAGACGGGCGGATAATATCCGCCCCTACAGTTACATGAATTTCTGCTAAAAGAGCTTTTTCACACCAAGCGTCTTTTTCTAATATGCAAAAACCCGAAGGGCCTTCTGGCTTCTTCGGGTAAAATAACATTGTTCAGCTGGCCGTGGGTTCTTCCGGCAGCGCCTTGGGGCGGCGGACACGGTGGGTCGGCTGCTTGGTGGGCACCTCGATGCGCTCCAGGATGGGCTTCGCGCCGTTCTCGATCACGTCCTTGGTGATGATGCACTTGCGCACGTTCTCCTGTCCCGGCAGATCAAACAGCGTATCCAGCAGCGCGTCCTCAATAATCGCGCGCAGTCCGCGGGCGCCGCTCTTGCGCTCGATGGCCTTTTTGGCGATGGTTTCCAAAGCCGCCGGTTCAAATTCCAGCGCGGCGCCGTCCAGGTCGACCAGCTTCTGATACTGCTTCACCAGCGCGTTGCGCGGCTCGGTCAGGATCTTGACCAGCGCCTGTTCGTCCAGCGCGTCCAGGGTGACGGTCACGGGCAGGCGGCCGACGAACTCGGGAATGAGGCCGAACTTGAGCAGATCCTCGGGCCGCATTTCGCGCAGGATCTCACCCACGTTCTGCTTTTGCTTGCCCTGCGGATCAGCGCCAAAGCCCATGCTCTTCTTGCCCACGCGCTGCTCGATCAGCTTCGACAGCCCATCGAACGCGCCGCCGCAGATGAACAGGATGTTGGTGGTGTCGATGCGCAGGCATTCCTGGTTGGGGTGCTTGCGTCCGCCCTGGGGCGGCACGTTGGCCACGGTGCCCTCCAGGATTTTCAGCAGCGCCTGCTGCACGCCCTCGCCGCTCACGTCGCGGGTGATGGACACGTTCTCGCCCTTCCGGGCGATCTTGTCGATTTCGTCGATGTAGATGATGCCCCGCTGGGCGGCGCGGATATCGTTGCCCGCCGCCTGAATCAGGCGCAGCAGGATATTTTCCACGTCCTCGCCCACGTATCCCGCCTCGGTCAGCGTGGTCGCGTCCACGATGGCGAAGGGCACGTTCAAAATCCGGGCCAGCGACTGGGCCAGATAAGTTTTGCCGCAGCCCGTGGGGCCGACCATCAGGATATTGGACTTTTGCAGTTCCACGCCGTCCTTTTTGATCGGCGCGCTGATGCGCTTATAGTGGTTGTACACCGCCACGCACAGCGTCCGCTTGGCGCGGTCCTGGCCGATCACGTACTCGTCCAGCACGTCCTTCATCTCAGCGGGCGTAGGGATCTGGCCCAGTTCGGAAGGCGCGGTCAGAATATCCGTGTCGTCCGCCACGATCTCCTGGCACAGCGCGATGCACTCGTTGCAGATATACGCTCCCGGCCCGGCGATGATCCGGCGAACCTGATCCTGGGTTTTTCCACAGAAGGAGCAGCGCAGCTTCCGGGAACTGATATCATCCTTTGCCATGTTTACCTCTTTTTTAGGGAGTAGGGGGAGGGAATAGGGACGAGGGATTAGGTATAAGGTAGGTTGGAGGTAGGAGATAGGAGATAGGAGATAGGAGTTTTTATCTTGTATCTTCTATCTTCTCTCTCCTATCTTCTTTCCGTGTCTAATCCCTAATCCCTATTCCCTAATCCCTGTTTTCACTTCTTCCTGGGCTGATAAATCTCGTCGATGATGCCGTATTCCAGCGCTTCCTGGGCGGACATGAAATAGTCGCGCTCCACGTCGTGCTGGATTTTTTCGAGGGGCTGGCCGGTCATTTCGGCCATGAGGCCGTTCATCTTGTTCTTGGTGCGCAGCAGCCATTCGGCGTGGATGGTCACATCCGTCGCCTGGCCGGACGCGCCGCCGGAGGGCTGGTGGATCATCACTTCGCTGTTGGGCAGGGCCAGCCGCTTGCCCTTTTCACCCGCCATGAGCAGGAACGCGCCCATGGACGCGGCAAGTCCCACGCACACCGTGCGCACGGGGCACTTGATGTAGCTCATGGTGTCAAAGATCGCCATGCCCGCGGTCACGGAACCGCCGGGGCTGTTGATATACAGGTTGATATCCGCGTCGGGATTGTCAGTTTCCAGGAACAAAAGCTGCGCCACGATGGCGTTTGCCACCTGGTCGTCAATCGCGCTGCCCAGGAACACCACCCGGTCTTTGAGCAGCCGGGAATAGATGTCGTAGGAGCGTTCGCCGTGCACGGTCTGTTCGATGACATAAGGGATCAGAGACATTCTTTTCTTATCCTCCTGGATTCGGGATCAGACGAACGGCGCAGAAAGACAGGGTTTTCGCCCCGCCTGTCTGCTTCCAATCGTCCATCCCCGTCATGAGTATATGACGGCGGGAAGGAAACTATGCAGGAAGGTTTCTGTTCAGCCGTAATGAAAAGGATAATTTTCGTTAAGACAGGAGATAGGAGAGAGAAGAGAGGAGAGAGAAGATTGACCGCGTCTTTCAAACATATCGCAATTGCATGATCCGTTCGTTAGAAGCAGACTGATCTCCTATCTTCTATCTCCTAACTTCTATCTTGATAATTCGGCTGAACATTTACGCGGAATGAAAATGAGTTATTCTTCTTCCTTTTCTTCCTCGTCGGCAACAGCCGCGGCCGCGTCCTCGACGGCTTTCAGGGTTTCGGCGGCGTCGATGCGATCCGCCTCGTCCTTTTCCTCCACCTGGGCGGTTTCCACGATCATGTCCACCACCTTGCGGATCTTGGCGTTGTCCTTGAGGTATTCTTTCTGCCGGTCATTCAGGGACTTTTTGAAGTCCTCCAGTTCGCGGCCGGAGCGCTCGGCTTCTTCCGCCGTGGCCTTTTCCACTTCTTCTTCGGTCACTTCCACGTTCTCCGCCTTGATGATCGCGTCCAGCACCAGCTGCATTTTCACGCGGTTCTTGGCTTCGGGGCGGTACATTTCCTTGACCTGATCCTCGGTCTGGCCGGTGTACTTGAGGTAGTCCTCGTACTTGAGGCCCTGGTACATCATGCGCAGCTTGAGTTCGCGGATCATCAGGTCGATCTCATCCTCGATCATGGCGTCGGGAATGTCGCAGTCCGCGGCGTCCACGGCCTGCTGCACCAGTTCGTTTTCCAACTGGGTGGCGGCGTTCTTCTCGGCGCGGTCGGTCAGTTCCTTGGTGATATTGGCCTTGTAGTCCGCGAAGGTGTCGAACTCGCTCACGTCAGCGGCGAAGTCGTCGTCCAGCGCGGGCACGACCTTGGCCTGGATGCCGTTGACCTTCACATGGAACACGGCGTCCTTGCCCTTGAGGTTTTCGGCGTGGTATTCGTCGGGGAACTTGACGTTCAGATCTTTTTCCTCGCCGATGTTCATGCCGATCATCTGCTCTTCAAAGCCGGGGATGAAGTGGCCGGAGCCGATTTCAAGGGTCTGGTTTTCAGCGGTGCCGCCTTCAAAGGCCACGCCGTCCACGCTGCCCGCGTAGTTCAGGTTCACGGTGTCGCCGTTCTCCACGGCGCGGTCGGTCACGTCCGCCATGGTGGTGGCCTTGTCCACATCCTGCTGGATGCGATTGTCGATTTCTTCGTCCGTCACCTTGTGGACATACTTGGTGGCCTTGAGGCCCTTATAATTGCCCAATTCCACCTCAGGCTTCACGAACACTTTCACGGAGAACTGCAAATCCTTGCCCACGCCGATCTGCTTCATTTCGTCCACTTCGGGGCGGTCGACCACCTGCAGGTCGTTTTCCTTGACTGCGGCTTCGTACTCGGCAGGGAACAGAATATCAAACGCGTCGTCGTAAAAAACGCCTTCGCCGTACATGTTTTCGATCAGCTTGCGGGGCGCCTTGCCCTTGCGGAAGCCGGGCACGTTGATCCGGCCGCGCAGCTTCAAATAAGCCTTCTGCACCGCATCGTCGAACTTTTCGGACGCGATTTCAAAATTGATTTTGACTTGGTTGCTGGAAATCTTTTCTACTGTGTAGCCCATCCGGAACACCCTCCATATTCGCCATATCGGCGTGGTTGTGCTCCATGCGATGCATAAAGCACTATCCTATAGTGTACCACACAAAGCACGGTTTTGCAAGCGTTTCCGCGGTTTATATTACAGGTTGACGAGAAAAAGATAAAGATTTTATGAAAAATTGGTATCTGTTCAGCCGGCGTGAATGCGTGAGCGCTTTATTTCAGAGAGGAGTTAGGAGAGAGAAGATAGGAGATTGATCATGATTGTATTGAATGAGTGTTGCGTCTGCTTAATTTGCATCTGACGAAATAAATCTCCTACTCCTATCTGAAATCTTATCTCCTATCTTCTCTCTCCTATCTGATCAAAATTGTTCATTCAATCATTTTGACTGGACAATTACGAAAAAACAAACACGGCCACAGCGGAAATCCGCCATGGCCGCGGGGAAGAAACGGAACGCAATCAGTCCTTGTTGTCGTCCTCCGGCGTTTCGGGGAACAGGGGCTGATGGCAGTTGGGGCAGAGGTAATCCTCGTCGAAATCGAAGGAATCGACCTCAAAGGTCATTTCCTCGCCGCAATGGGGGCAGGTGTATTCGACCAGATTGTCATCCTCGTCCTTGCCGTCGAATTCTTCGTCCTCGTCGTCGAATTCCTCATCGTCCAGAACCACGTCTTCCAGGTCGCTCAGGTCGTTGTCGATGGCTTCCACGTAGGAGCTCAGGTCGTCGTGATCTTCACGGAGGGAATCCATTTCGGCGGTAATGTCGGAAAGCAGCTCCAGGATTTTTTCAATCAGCTTGCCTTCGTTCTTTTCCGTGTCCAGCTTCAGGCCCTCGGCCAGACCCTTGAGGTAGGAAACGCGATCGCTGAGATTGCTCATTTTAACCTCCAAATTTGTCCTCTCGATTTTTCTCAAGAGAATAGAAAGTTCGTCCCTTTATGGCTTTCTTGGAAAGGGGTCTGGGGGAAACCGTTCTTTGACCTCCAAAGAATGGTTTCCCCCAGTTAATTATTCGTCCTTACGCGCGGGACAGATATTCGCCCGTGCGGGTGTCGATCTTGATAACGTCGCCGATGTTGATGAACAGGGGCACCTGGATTTCGTAGCCGGTCTCGGTGGTGGCGGGCTTAAAGTTGTTGGTGGCGGTGTCGCCCTTGAAGCCGGGCTCGGTCTTGGTGATTTCCAGCTCCACAAAGTTGGGCGCTTCGACGGAGAAGGCCTGGCCCTTGAAGTAGCGGATGGTCACGTTCATGTTTTCCTTGACGAACTTGATGGCGTCCTCCACGGCGTCCTTGCCCAGAGGCATCTGCTCGAAGGTTTCGGGGTCCATGAAGTAGAACAGGTCGCCGTCATTGTACAGGTACTGCATTTCCTTGGTTTCGATGATGGCGCGGGGCATTTTGTCGGTGGGGTTAAAGGTGCGCTCCACGACGGCTCCGGTCATCACGTTCTTGATCTTGGTGCGCACGAAGGCCGCGCCCTTGCCGGGCTTCACGTGCTGGAAATCCACGATGTTCCACACGCCGCCGTCCCATTCGATGGTTGAAATCGCCAGCAGTAATCATTGTAATTCCTCCATTTTCTTGTTGGTCTATTTGCATAAGGGGCCGATCACAGGATCAGCAGCGCCTTTTGTGCATGAACTAAGGTGCGTCCGCCGTTTTCGGTGATGACGCAGGTGTTTTCGATCCGCACGCCGCCCAGGCCGGGCACGTAAATGCCGGGCTCCACGGTGATGGTGGTGCCGGTTTCCAGGATGTCGTGGCACATCTGGGAGAGGCGGGGTTCCTCATGAATGTCGATGCCCACGCTGTGGCCCAGGCCATGGCCGAAGCGGCCAGCGTAGCCCGCGGCGTCAATGATGCGGTGGGCTTCCGTGTCGATATCGAAGCACACTTTGCCGGGGGCCAGCATGGCTTCGCAGGTTTCCTGGGCGAGCAGCACGGTGTCGTAAATCTTTTTCATTTCAGCGCTGGGCTGGCCGAGGGATACGGTGCGGGTCATATCCGCGCAGTAGCCGCCCTTCTTCGCGCCGAAGTCCATCGTGATCATTTCGCCCTTTTCGATCTTTTTGTCGCTGGGAATGGCGTGGGGCAGGGAGCCGTTCACGCCGGAGGCCACGATGGTGTTGAAAGCCAGGCTGTCGCCGCCCAGTTCCAGCATGGTGTAGTCCAGCATAAGCTGCACCTGCTTTTCCGTCATGCCGGGCTGAATTTTGCCCAGCACCACGTCCAGGGCGCGGCAGGAAATATCGCAGGCTTCCTCGATCAGCTTGATTTCTTTTTCCTCTTTGATGCGGCGGATTTTTTCCGGCGCGCCGTTCAGCGGGGCAAATTCCACGCCGGGAATGTCCTGCCGCAATTTTTCAAAGGCGCGGACGGTCACTTCGTCGTCCTCGTAGCGGACGGCCTTGACGCCGTGCTCCGCGAACAGCTTCGCGGCCAGCTTGGCATGGCTGACGCCCTTTTCCACCATCAGCACCTGGAAGCCCGGCGCCTGGCGCTCGGCCTGCTCGGTGTAGCGGAAATCGGTCACGATGGCCCGGAAGCCCTCGCCAACGGCCAGGAGCCCTTCGCCGGTGTAGCCGCTGAGATAAAAGATATTGGACGGCTTGTGGATCAGCACCGCTTCGTTCGCGCCGACGCCCGCCGCCTGCATCATTTTCTGTACTCTGCTCATGATTTTACTCCTTCCGGTATGGCGTAAACTGCACGCCACATTGTATTTTAACATAATCGCGGCTTTCGCGCTACCCCTTCCGGAAGAAAATTGAAAAAAAGTTTTCAGCGGAAATCATAAAAGAAAAGGGGCTGTGAAAAAAGCTGTGGAAAGACAGCAGAAATCACAGCCCCTGTCAGGCGCGGAACCAAGATAGGGAAAAGCAGATAGCCGTTTCGCGCCTGACTGCGGCCGAAGGCGTAGCGAAGCGTTCTGAGGTGATGTTTGCGTTCAACCAAGTCGCTTGTACTCAATCCAGCAAATCACCTCATCCGACCTGCGCGAAATGACTCGGTTTCTCCGATAAAGTTGGTTCCGCGCAGGCCACCTTCCCCTCAAGGGGAAGGCTTTTGGAACGGTTCCCTATTCCCTAATCCCTATTCCCTTTCTTCCTTACTTACTGCGTCCTTTCCGATCTCCTTCACAAACGACTCCGCACGCTCAAACACGGAGGCGACGCTTTCGCTGCCGTTATACGCCGCGACGCCGCAGACCACGGCGGTGCCGTTCGGCATACTGCCGTCCTCGTTTTTGCGCTGAATCTCCGCGTGCAATTCGTCGATCACCTCATAGTCGTGCCGCTGGGTAATGACGGCGAACTCGTCGTTCGCCACGCGGAAGACGGGACTGTGCTTAAAGACGTTGCAGATGATGGCGCACGCCTGGCGAATCAGCTGGTCGCCCGCTTCTTTTCCGCCCATTTCGGTCACATGACCGAGTCCGGAAACGCGGCAAAGAACAATCGCGTACCGGACGGGCTGGCCTTCCTCGATCTGCTTCGTGAGCGATTCGGACATGTTCAGGTAAGCGTTCATATTCTTCACGCCCGTCAGCTCGTCCAGGTTCGCCCGGCTGCGGGCGGCGGACAGCTTGCATTCATAATCCTGCTCCCGCCGAACCTGCGCGTCAATGTTGCTCACGCCGATGATCAGCTGGGTGGTATCCTGCTCCCGGATAAGCACGGCCTTGGCGCTGACATATTTCGGCTCGCCGTCGATCACCAGCCGGTAATTGAGCGCGAACATGCCGTTCTGCTCGATCTCGCGCATCACGTTTTCCCGGGTGAACATGGCGTTGAAGCGTTCCACGTCCTCCGGGAACAGGGCGCGCAGGCTTTCCTTCCGGGCCTGGGCGAAGAAGTTTTCGCCCTGCGTGGCCAGGCCGATTTCGGTGTACGCCTGCGTGGCGCTGTATTCATAGTAGCGTTCCGTTTCGGGGTCGATGGTATAGATCACGATATAATCCCCGGACAGGGCGGTGATGCGGGCGAAGGTGCTCTGCTCCGCCTGGATGCGGGCCAGGGCTTCCTTCTGGCGCATCTGGGCGTCCACGTTGCTCACGCCGATGATGATGTGCTTTTTATCCGTCTGCATCCTCACGGCCTTCATGCTTACATAGGTAGGATTGCCGTCGATCAGCAGCCGGTAGGTGATGGTGAAGGTGCCGTGCTCATCCATGGAGCGCAGCAGGTTTTCCTTTGTGAAAGCGTCGATGAAGAACGCGCTGTCCTCCTTCACCAGCATTTGCTTGGCGTCCTCCCGGCTGGCGCTGAAGAAGTGTTCGCCGCGCCGCTCCACGGCCAGGTCGTCCCGGGACGGGTCGGAGGTATACTCGATGAACTGCTCCGTTTCCAAATCGACGTAGTAAAGGTTCATATAGTCGGCGGACAGGGCGCGGGCGATGTGGGCGTAGGTCGTGCCCGCGGCGTCCTGCTCCTCCATGATGGCCAGCACGGCAATGGCGACCGCCACCGTGCCCGTGACGGGATTGGCGGCGACGCGGCGGACAAAGGAATGGATGGTGGTATTGGCGTCAACGGTTTCGTCCACGATGGCGCGGGTGCCTTCCCTGGCGCAGCGCAGCACCGTGTTCATGAAGGAGGAGCCGGGGCCCGCGGGTATCTCGGCGCAGTCCAGTACCTGGTTAAAGAACATCATGCCGAAGGTGTGCTGCATAAAGTCGCGGTAGGATTTATTGCAGCGCACATATTTGGCCTTCGTGCCGTTTACCTCGATGATGGCCATGGGCAGGGTGTCAAAATAGCGCCTGAAGGATTCCGCGTCCTCGCTGGCGATAACCGCCATGTCATACAGGTTGATGCGGCCGATGGAGGTATAGTATTCCGATTCGTCGGGATTCTCGAACCCGATCTGGATGCCCTGCTCGTTCCGGCGGATGATCTCCTCCGGAGGAATGGCTTTACAATAGTAGAAACCCTGCATTTTGGTGCAGCCGATTTCCTGGAGGAACGTCACCTGTTCCTCGTTTTCCACGCCCTCGCACACGGTGCCGACGCCCAGGCCCATGGCCATCCTGACCAGCTCGGTCAGGATGATCTTGCCTTCGTCGCCGTTGCCGAACTGCTCCATGAACCGCATGTCGAACTTGATCTGGTCAAAGTGGATGCTCTGCAGAACGTCCAGCGAGGAATAGCCGCTGCCAAAGTCGTCCATCCATACCTCAAAGCCCGATTTCTGGAACCGCTCCACCTGGGCTTTCATGAAATCAAAATCGCTGCCCACGACGCTTTCCGTGATTTCGATGGTCAGCTTGCTCCGCTCGATGCCAGCGGCGTCCACGCGGCGGCAGATTTCCTCCACCATGTCGCGGCTGTCAAAGTCCGCCCGGGAGAGGTTCACGGATTCCGGCACCACATACAGGCCGTTTTCGGCCTGCCTTTTCATTTTTTGCAGCACCTGGTCCACCACGAACAAATCCAGCTTGTAAATCAGCTTGGAGTTTTCCAGCACGGGAATGAACTCGCCGGGGGAAATCATTCCCTTCTCCGGGTCGATCCAGCGGGAGAGCGCTTCCTCGTCGCAGACCTTGCCGTTCGCCGAACGGATGATGGGCTGGTAATAGACCTTGATCCAGCCCTCCGAAAGCGCGCGGTCAAGGTTGTTGATGATGTAGCGGGCGTGCTCCGTCTGTTCCAGCATCCCCTGGTCGAAGTAATAGAAATTGGAAAGATAGGATTCGCGGTGCTGGTCGCAGGCGTATTTCGCGCGGTCGCACGCGGCGCTCACCTCCACCTGCTCCGCCTGGTCCAGGTAAATGCCCGCGTGAATGGGCAGGGTGTTTCCCCCATTGGCGCTGAGGCATTGCTCAAACACCGCTTTCAGCTTTTCTTCCACGCCTTCCGCGTCGGTCACGGCGGCGAAATGATCCTGGCTGAAGCGGCTGCAGTTGATGCCGCCGAACTGCCCGGCGATCACCTTCGCAATCGCCCGGATCAGCTGATCGCCTTCCGAAAAGCCGAACTGGCGGTTGAAGTTCTTCATGCCGATCAGGTTGAAATACAGGAAGGCGGGCCGCTTTCCCGCGGCCTTCATGCGCCCGCGCTCCGCTTCGGCGAGCTCAAAAAATCGCGGCATGGAGGGAAGGCCGGTCAGGTCGTCGGTGTTGATGCGGCGGTTCAGGTCGCTGATATAGCGTTTCAGATGGTCGCGCATTTTGATGAAGGCGCGGGTCAGGATGCCCACCTCGTCGCGGCCTTCATATTTCAATTCCACGTCGTAGTCCCCCGCGGCGAGGCGCTGGGAGGCGGAGGTGAGGCGCTGCAGCGGGCCGGTGAGCAGCCGCATGGCCAGCGCGACGATCACCACAAACACGCCGATGATCGCGGCGGCGACCAGGAAAATGATTTTCGTCAGCTGCCGCCAGGACGCGGTGATTTCGCTGACCGGCGCGGTCACCACGATCTTCATGCCGTTGGACAGGGTGGAGAAGGACATCTGCCGCTTTCCGCCCTTCGCGTTGTAGCGGATCAGCTCCGCGCCGCTGGTCTGCTCGGATAGCATTCTTTCATGCACCGAACGGTCTGTCAATTCCGGCGTGCTGCCCGCCGCCAGCTCGGGATGGTAAAGCACCTTGCCGTTCTCATCGTAGAGGGCGGCAAAGCCAGTGTCGTACACCTGGATGGGCTTGATCAAAGAAATGAACGTGTCGATCTCAATATCCATGCCCAGCACGCCCACCAGCGCGCCCGCCTTATAGATCGGCGTTACATAGGATACCGTGCTGGTTTCGCCCGTCGTCCGTTCGGGATAAGGCCCGATCCAGGAGGGGCGGCCCCGCTGAACCGTCAAGAAATACCAGTCGTTGTGCGTATGATCCTCGGGGTCGAGCAGGCCCACGTCCAGCGGCTCCCGCGCCTCAAAGCCCGCCTTGCCCAGCCGCGCGTAATAAAAGCCATGCGCCTCCCGGCTGATTTCCGGCGTGAAGAACAGATAATAGCAAACGACCCCGTGGGTGTGATCCGCCACGCTGCCAAGCGTGGGCTGGACGCTGTCGCAGTACGAAACCAGGTATTCGTCGAGCCGCCGCGCCTGTTCGGGCGTCTGTACGTTTTGCCGGGCGAACGCGCCCGCCGCGCCGTTTTCCACCAGCTTCACGCCGTCCAGCGCGTCGCTGGCCACGTTCGCCGCCAGCTCCACCGACGATTCGACGCTCTCCAAATATTCATCCAGGGATTTTTTCGCGTTCTCGCTGAGCAGGTGCATCATCTCGGCGGAGCTGCGGCCGTTTTCCGTTTCGACGGTATAGTAGCTCGCGCCGATGACAGACAGGATGCTCGTGAGGATGGCGATGATGGTCATCGCCGTGATTTTCACGCGGATCGAATGCATAGGACCGCCCTCCCCCTTTTATATTCCGCCGATGGCAATGTCGCTGTACCTGGGGCTGACCCAGCCGTTCCAGGAAACCTCGAACGCGCTGACCCGCTCTCCCGCCACGTAGTAATGCAGCCGGGAGAACAGGGGAATCCACGCGGCGTCCTGCCGCACAATGATCTCCTCCAGCGCCTGGTATTCCCGCGTCCGCGCGTCCATGTCCGTCATTGCGCGGGCTTTGCGAACCCGCTCCATGGCCTGTTCATTCTGGTAGCACAGGCTGCGGAACACCGCGTTTTCACGGCTGCCGAAGAAGGTGGAAAAGAAATTGTCCGGGTCGTCAAAGTCCGCCGCCCAGGTGGCCGTATAGCAGGCGAGGCTGCCGCTCTTGCGCCGGCTGAAAAAATCATCCTCATACAAAAGCTCCACTTCCGCCCGGATGCCCACCCGGTTCCACATGGAGGCGGCCAGCGTCATCAGCTGTTTTTCCTTCTGGATGGAGGAGGCTTTCACGCTGATCCTGAGGTCAAACCCCTCCGGATACCCCGCCTCCCGGAGCAGAGATTTGGCTTCCTCCGGGTCAAAGGGAATTGCTTCCGCGTCGGGATTGAAGCCCTTCAGGCCGTGGGGCATGACGCCGTTTTCCACCTGACCCCGGCCGCTGTAAACGGCGTCCAGCAGCGTCTGCCGGTCCAGCGCCAGCTGCATGGCCCTGCGGACGCGCGCGTCGTTCAAAGGCTCGATGGATTCGTTGAGAGCGATATAGGAAATGCCGACCTCCTGCGTCTCATACAGCCGGTCCTGGTAAATGTCGCCATGAATGAAATATTCCGCGGAGGGGCCGAGGTTGTCCAGCTCGAGGATATCCAGCTCCCCGTTTTCGTACATCGCGCGTTCCGCCTCCGCGTCCATGATGAAGCGCGCGTCGATGCCGTCGTTTTTCGGCAGGCCCGCCCAGCAGTCGGGGTTCGCCGTCAGGAGGATGCCTTTCCCCCTGTCCCATTTTTTGAAAAGATAATGCCCCGTGCCAACGGTGGCTTCCGGGTCAAGGCCGAACCTGCCGCCCGCGGCCCGCGTGGTTTCCTCGTCCAGGATGGACGCCCCCGGCATGGACAGGCAGGCCAGGAACGCCTCAAAGGGCTGGGTCAGGGTGATCGCAAAATCCCGGTCGGAAAGCGCCTCAAACCCCGCCAGCGTGTCCGCCTCCCCCGCCGCCAGCTGCGGCGCGCCGAGGATTTCCATGGCGATATCGCGGTTGCAGGAATCGGGGTGGGTGAGCAGCCGGGTCAGGGTATACAATACGTCGGAGGAAGTCAGGGGGGAGCCGTTGGAGAAGCGGACGTTTTCCCTTAAATGGAAGGTGTAGCTTTTTCCATCCCCGCTTACCTCCCAGCTTTCCGCCAGCGACGGGGCGATTTCCACGCTGCCGTCGGGGTTCAGGCGGTTTTCCACCAGGCGGTCAAAAACGTTCAGGGCGATGGTGTAATGAATGGTGGTGCACTGGAAATCCACGGTGTCCGGTTCGTCCTCCACCACGGTGAGGAAACGGCTCTCATCCAGGAATTCCGCCTCCTGCCCGGTCTGCAACGCAACCCGCGCGGCAGGCTGCGAAGCGCACGCGGAAAGAAAGATACATGCCGCCGCACATATCAGGATGAGGCTGATCCGCTTTTCCCGCTGGAACATCTTTTTCATGGTGGATTCCCCATTCTTTGCCGGATTGGTTGCGTTGGGTCGTTGTTCAGTTCGGGCGATGATCGGGAGATTTAAGTCAGGAACGAGGGATTAGGGAATAGGGGTTAGGGAATAGGGATTAGGAGAAACAGAGGTGTCGTTCCGACTGGAGCGGAGCGAGAGTGAAGCGGAATGGAGGAACCTGAGAGAAACATATTCGACCATGCAACTTTATACTCTGCTTTCAGATCCAGGTCCCTCGACTGCGTTCCGCTGCCGCTCCACTTCGCTCGGGATGACACACCTTGGCCGGAACCCTAATCCCTAATGCCTATTCCCTAATCCCTTCTCCCTAATCCCTTTAATCACTTAAACTGTCCTTTCCCAGCCGACTGCACAGATACGGCGCTGGTGTTTACCGCCCCGTCTTGCGCCGCTTTTTGTCGCTGTACATCGCCCGGTCCGCCCGCCGGGTCACGTCGGCCGCGGATTGGTCGACGGCGGAATCGTACACCGCGACGCCGACCGCCACGCGGGCCTGTTCCCAGGCGGCGGTTCCGGCCGCGCAGCTTTCCCTGCT
>CADAKE010000082.1 GCA_902788445.1 uncultured Eubacteriales bacterium | reverse complement strand
ATGCCAATCTGGTCTGGCATGGGTTTTTGTTTGAGCATGAGTGGTAAGATCCCTGCGCGTTTACCCAATGCTCTGAATGATGCGGTTCATTTCTCCCAGCTTGCCTTCCATATCCCGCACCATCTTGATGTGGCTGCGGGCGCGGCGCAGGTTCTGGCCGGGCTTGGCGTTATGGAAATACACGTCGCCGTTGAAGTAGTCCGCCAGGAAGCGGGAGCCGCATTCCAGCGTCATCAGCAGCGCGCCCATGGGCAGGGTTTCCTTTTCGAGCGGGGTCAGGCGCTTGCCGCAGGCGGAGAGGAAGCCCCGGGCGTATGCTTCAAACAATTGCAGCGACATGCCCACGTTGTCCAGGTTCGCTTCATCCTCCCGCGCGGTGGCCGCGCCAAAGCGGATGGAATCGCCAAAGTCGTTGGCGGCCAGGCCGGGCATCACGGTGTCCAGGTCGATCACGCACAGCGGCGTGCGCGTGGCGGCGTCCATGAGCACGTTGTTCAGCTTGGTGTCGTTATGCGTCACGCGCAAGGGCAGTTCCCCCTTGCCCAGCAAATCCATCAGGAAGCCCGCGTATTTTTCATAGGCCATGTACGCGTCGATTTCCCGGCCCGCTTCCTTCACATGCCCCGCAGCGTCCATCCGGATGGCCTCCCGAAGCTGGGTAAAGCGCACGGGCGTATCGTGGAAATGCGGAATGATCTCCACCAGCGTTTGCGCCGGGAAATCCGCCAGCTGGTTCTGGAAGCTGCCGAAGGCCAGGCCGCTCTGCTCCAGGTCGCGCTCGCTCTCCGGCCGGTCCAGGCAGACGCTGTCCGTCACAAATTCATACACCCGCCAGGTTTCCCCGTCGTCGTCCACATAATAGGTATCCTTTTCAAGCGTGGGCACCAGCGTCAGCACGCGCCGGGGGTCGGGCGTCTGCCGCCAGAGGTAGGCGGTCACGGCCGTGATGTTCCGCATCAGGCTGGGGATATCCGGAAACACATGGCGGTTGACTTTTTGCAGGATATAGTCATGCGGCGCGTCCGTTTTCAGCAGGTAGGTTTCGTTGATATGGCCGTTGCCGTACCGCTCGCACTGGACGGGCGCGCCTTGCAGCTGAAACTGGGAAGTGATTCTTTCCATGGTGCTCCTCCGTATTGGCCGGGTTCATCGGGAAATCTTTCATCCCGCCCCGGCATGAAAAACTGAATTCTGTTCGTTTACCTATTATAACGGAATCGGAACGGTTTGTCANTTCAAGTAAAATTTGGTATTGACAACCACAATTCGACATTTTATAATAAGCTGTGGATTCATTGGAAAGGAGTGCCAGGAATGCGGAAGGCGTCTCAGCGGCTGTTTCTTCTTTTTTGCGCGTTTGTCCTGGTCTGCGTTGGGCCGATGGAGAGCATGGCCGCCGCGGAAACGACGTATAAACTACCATGGGATTTTTCCGGCGGGATGCCGCTGAAAAGCGAATATTTTTATGGCATCGGCACGTATGCCGATCCGACTATCGCCGTCAAGATCCAGAAGGGCGTGTTTGACCGCGGCGCGGAAACGTCCTGCGAATACTGGGTGGCGTCGATCAAGATCGCCCATCCTTCCCAGCTGCGCACGGCGGCGGCCAACGGCTTCCAGTCCGAAATGACGATCAGGGGCACGGCGCTGGCGCGGCGCGTGAACGCGGTGCTGGCCATCAACGGCGACTACTTTTATTACACCCACCATGGCTACATTCTGCGCCAGGGCCAATTGTTCCTGGACGACCTCAGGGGCGACCGGGATGTGCTGCTCATTGACGAGGACGGCGATTTCCACATTGTCCGCAATCCGTTTACCGGCAACGTGCGGGAAACCATCGACGGCAAAAAGGTGATGCAGGCGTTCTTCTTCGGCCCCGTGCTGGTGCAAAACGGCAAGCTGGTGCGGGACATGGATCTGCGCTACGACATGCGTGCCGAGGAGCGCCGCCAAAGGATGTGCATCGCGCAGGTGGGCCCGTTGGAGTACAAGTGCATCTGCTGCGGCCCGCCCGCCCGGGGCAACTCAGGCATGAACCTGGAGGAGTTCGCGCGGCTGGTGTACAGCCTGGGCGTGGAAACCGCCTATAACCTGGACGGCGGCGACTCCACCATGATGATCTTCAACGGCGAAAAGATCAACGACCCCAAGAGCCCCGACACCCGGGACATTGCCGATATCATCTATTTCGCGTCTGCGTTTGGAGCTAAATAAATGAACATTTTTTATTGGATATCGCTGCTGGCGGCGCTTGCGCTGGGTACCGTGTGGACGGCGCTGCGGGCAAAAAAACGGGGGATGAAAACAGCCCCCGTTTTCACTGGGTTTTTGTTGGGCACCCTGCTGGCTTTCGTGCTGGCGAAGGGCCTGTATGTGGCGCTGCTGCCCGGCAAGGTCTTCCCGCGCTACGGCGCTGCCTCGCTGTGGCGCATGGTGGCCCCGGAATTTTCCTTTATCGGCGGATGCCTCGGCATGGTGCTGGGCATGGCGTTGGGCGCAAAGCTCCACCATATCCGCGCCGCGAAGCTGCTGAGCGTATTCGCGCCCGTCGGCGCGCTGCTGATTGCCTGCGTGCGGGCGGCCGAAATCTTCCTGGATATGCAGGGCGCGGGGACATACGTGGAAAACGAAGCCTTTGCCAAATTGCCCTTCGCGCTCAGCAATCAATGGGGCGAATGGTTCTGGGCGGTGTGCCTGCTGGAAGCGCTGGCCGCGCTGGTTGTAGCCATCGTGTTTGCCGTTCGGAAGAAGGAGGACCGCATTGAAAGCCTGCGGTTTGAGCGCGTGGTATACTACCTGTGCGTGCCGCAGATTTTCTGCGAAAGCCTGCGCGCCCTGGGGATGCGCTGGGGCTTTGTGCGGATCGAGCAGCTGCTTTGCGGAGTCATCATCGAAGGATTGCTGATTTACGGCTGCGCGCAGGCAGGGAAAGGCAAAGGCTTCTGGAAACGTTTCTGGCCGCCCTTCGCCGCGCTGGGCTGCATCGGCGTGATCGTCGGCGTGGAATTCGGGCTGGACAAATCCCCGATTTCCGATGTGTTCTGGTACGGCGGCTGATCTGCGCCGCGTTACCGTGGTCGATAGGGACAGCCTTTTTCGTTGGGTGAAGCGCTCCATTTGATTGGTTTTGGCAGCGCTTCTTTTTTTGTTGCCTCAATATCGGTAAATGAAAAGGCTTCGATTCAATGAACAGGCGGGGGCACAGCAAAAGACCATAAAACCAACTGATCTAATAGGTTTTTTCTATAGAAATTGATTGACTATTGATATTGGACAAAGAAGAAATCATCCGATAGAATAATAAACAATCAATGAAGGGAGGCTTGACCATGAACAATCTTGCGATGAGATTCATTTCATTGGTTCTGAGCCGCAATCGAATGTGATGGTGCTGTAGCCAAAGAAGGTCACCGCTTGCGGTGACGAGCGAGAGCAAATGCCTGCATTTGCCGAGCGAAGCCTCGCGTCATGAAATGAGGCGAGGCCGATACAGGTAAGGCCAAGGTCTGCAAAACCTTTATTCCCCGGTTCGATTCCGGGCAGCACCTCCAACTTAGAGTAATAAAAAATGAGCGCACGGGCGAAGCCGTGGCGCGTGTCGGCGGCTCCCGTAGGGAAAGACGCCGACCATCGAAAAAAAGGAGATAGAACCATGTCTGATATTAAGAATTCCGCCAACTGGAGCTTTGAAACCAGGCAATTGCACATCGGCCAGGAGCAGGCTGATCCCGTGACCGACGCCCGCGCGGTGCCGATTTACGCCACCACCTCTTATGTGTTCCACGACAGTCAGCACGCCGCTGACCGCTTCGGCCTGCGGGACGCGGGCAACATTTACGGCCGCCTGACCAACCCCACCCAGGGCGTGTTTGAAGCCCGCATCGCCTCCCTGGAAGGCGGCAGCGCGGCGCTGGCGGTGGCCTCCGGCGCGGCAGCGATTACCTATACCTTCCAGGCGCTGGCTAAGGCGGGCGAACACATCGTGGCCTCCAAGACCATCTACGGCGGCACCTTCAACCTGCTGGCCCATACGCTGCCCCTGACCAGCAACATCACCACCACCTTTGTGGACCCCGACGTGGAGGGCAGTTTTGAAGCCGCCATTCAGGAAAACACCAAGGCCATTTTCATCGAGACCTTGGGCAACCCCAATTCCAACATCGTGGACATTGAGGAGATCGCCAAAATCGCCCACGCCCACGGCCTCCCGCTGGTGGTTGACTCCACCTTCGCCACGCCCTATCTGGTGCGGCCCATTGAATATGGCGCGGATATCGTGGTGCACTCGGCCACCAAGTTCATCGGCGGCCACGGCACGGCCATCGGCGGCGTGATCGTGGAGGGCGGCAAATTTGACTGGAAGGCGAGCGGCAAGTATCCCTGGATTGCAGAGCCCAATCCCAGCTACCACGGTATCTCCTTCTATGACGCCGTAGGCCCCGCCGCCTTCGCCACCTATATCCGGGCCATCCTCCTGCGGGATACTGGCTCCACCCTGTCTCCCTTCCACGCCTTCATCTTCCTGCAAGGGCTGGAAACCCTGTCTCTGCGAGTGGAGCGGCATGTGGAGAATGCCCTCAAGATCGTGGATTATCTCTCCAAACATCCCCAGGTGGAGGCAGTGCACCATCCCGCTCTGGAGACCGAGCCCAGCCACAAGCTGTATCAAAAATACTTCCCCAACGGCGGCGGCAGTATCTTCACCTTTGAAATCAAGGGCGACAGCGATACCGCCAAGAAGTTCATCGACAACCTGGCTATCTTTTCCCTGCTGGCCAATGTAGCGGATGTGAAATCCCTGGTGATTCACCCCTTCACCACCACCCACAGTCAGCTGACTGAGGAGGAATTGCTGGATCAGGGCATCAAGCCCAACACCATCCGTTTGTCCATCGGCACGGAAAACGTGAACGATCTGATCGCCGCCCTGGACGCGGCCTTTGAAGCGGTCAAATAATAAAAAAGAGGACAGTAAAGGGAGCGGAGGGGATCTCCGCTCCCTGAATGATTCAGGAAACGAGGGCAATCGCTTACAGATTGTATGCAGCAAGAAATCCCGGAGATGTAGGGGCGGATAGTATCCGCCCGCGCTAAACAATGTCATACAAGCCATGAAAAAGCTGATTGCCGCCATCCGTTTCTTTCGGGCGGATGATATCCGCCCCTATATTGATCGCACTTGTTTCTTGACTTCGTAACCATTTTGTCACAGAGTTGCAATAAGCGATTGCCCTGCGGGTAAATTGTGGAGGTCTAACTTATGATTTGCAGGGTTGACATGGAGCAGACATATGTCAGAGGCTCCATATCAACCCTGCAAATCATTTTATTACCAGGTTCTGCGAATCGTTTTGCCCGGCGCGGGCAGGGCACCGTCATCGGCGGGCAGCCCGTTCAGGGAACATGTTCTTATCCCCGCACGAAGGGAGCGCTGTATTCCGCGTTGATCTCCCGAAGCTCCTTCAGGCCGTCGATATACGGCTGGTAAATGCTCTCGATGCGCCCGCCGCCGCGGTTGTCGCAGCCGGAGCAGAATTCGCAGTCAATGCCGCACGCGCCCCACAGGGCCTGGTGGACGATCTGGATGCGTTCTTCCCGCGTCGTGTCTTTGATCAATATGGATTTCATCATGCTCCTCCTCTCGGGTCGCTCAGAAAGCACGGCGTTTCCAGGCACGGCGATTTGTAGGCATACGCCGCGCCATGTCCGCCGATGCTCTGATACCAGTTTCCCGTGATTTCCCCCTGATCGCTGATGGCGTAGGAGATGGCGTAGCTGCCGCTGGGCGTAAAACTCGACCACAGCATGAGCAGCTTCCCGCCGGGCAGGCGGTGCAGGAACGGGCCGTCCGTCACGCCGCCGCCCCGGATGATCGGCCCCACCCAAGGGCCGTCCGTCGCGCGGAACAGCACGATGGGATCGCCGATGGCCTCGCCCAAGTCCTCCGACAGGGGGATAGCGCAAATCTGCCCGTCCTCCACTTGCAGCCATTCATGGCAGAACACCAGCCACGGCGCGCCTTTCCGATCCACATACAGCGTGCCGTCCAGGCAATGCCAGCCCGCCGGGGTCACCGGCCCGTTCCGAACCGGACGGAACGGCCCTTTGGGGCTGTCCGATACCAGGCATTGACAGCGGCGGTAGGTGCCTTCCGCCCGGAAAGAACTGATCAGGTAATATTTCCCTTTCCACAGGTGGCATTCCGGGGCCCAGTAATCCAGGTCAGCCCAGAAATCCCCGCGCTCAAAGCAGACTTCGGGCTTCGACCAATGGATCAAATCCTCGCTTTCCAGCACATAGAAATGCCCCCGCCCGGCGGGAACGTCGGGAAACCGCTGGGAATCCACGAACTGCACATAGGTGTAATACCGGCGGCTGGCCGGGTCTGCCAGGATGAATGGGTCGCTGATATGCACATCCCGGATATGGTACGGATATTTGCTTTTGTCCGCTTGCTCGTCGGTGCACTGAAACATGATTGTTCCTCCTTTCCGACATGGTGGGACGCACATATTGATCAATGGATGCCGCCCCCTCAGAATAAAGAAATTCGGTGTGAAAAACTGTTTTGCCTGCTTTTTCCAGAAATGTTTACAAAAAAATCCCTGCCGAAGAGATACCGGCAGGAACAGGGCATGTATTTCGATAGACGCCTATGCCAGCGGCCCGAAGGGCGGAAAAGGACGCTGATACCGCGCGGCGTTTTTGGCGTATTCGGTTAAAGCGTCTGATAAAACTTCAGGAAGCCGTCGATTTCTTCCTGCGTGGGATGCCCCTTGCTCGTGCCGCCAATCAGCTTGAAGGGGCCGTAGGTGTTGTAGCCCTGGCACAGATACTGCCCCAGGACCTGGCAGCGCTTCTGGGAGCAGATATGCATCATGCCGGTGAAATGGCTGTTCATTTTCATGGCGGAGGTGGCAGCGAGAAACACGGGTTTCCTTTCCGGAAGATGCTCACGGGCAAAGGTAAGCACCTGCTTGGCGAACGCGCCGGCATAGATGCCAGAGGCAAAGCCGATGCGGTCAAAGCCGGACAAATCCGTGAGAACGGGATTTTCCGCGTCGATCAGCGTGATGCCGTCCTGAGGCAGCGCGTCCAGGAGTTTTTTGGTGTTGCCGTGGTGCTTGGAATAATAGACGATTGCCGTGGTCATTTTCAATTGTTCCTTTCGTAAAACATCGCTGTCAGCGCTTCATTGGCAAGTTTGTCCGGGTCTGCGTCCGGCCTGATCCATTCATCCGCCCGTTCCCGGGGAAGCATGAGCGGCATCCGGTCGTGGATGAAGCGCGTTCCGTTGCCCGCTTCCCGCGTCAGAATGACGAAAACGGGAAGCCCTTCTTCCATCCGGTACAGGCCGCACAGCCAGGAAACGCTTTCAGCTTCCGGCCGGATGCTGTACTTGGGGCCGATCGTTTTCTTCCCGTCGGCGGCGGTGAGATGCTCCCACTCAAAGTACCAGGACGCGGGAATGAGGCACCGATGACCCCGCCAGCTTTCCCGGAACGTCGGCTTATCCGCCGCCGTTTCCGCCCGCGCGTTGATGAGCAGGCGGGAGCCGCCGCCGGGTTTCGGCACGGTATATCCCCACTTCATCGGAAACACCGCGCGTTTGCCGGAGCGGCTCAGGGCAATCACCGGCACGACGTGGGAAGGCGCCGCTTCGCCCGAACAGACGACGGCGCCGGGGGATTTTAAAAAAAGAGGAAGCAGCGGGGAACGGTTCATTTCCTCCACAATCGGACGAAGTTCGGAAGAATCCTCCAGAAAATATCGTCCGCACATGAAGCCTCCACCGTCCTTTTCGCGTTTATTATAGCAGATCAGTGATTTTCTGACAATACAGAATCATTTAAAATGACCGGGAAAAATGTGAAAATATGCGGAGGGGACGGATTTCTGTCCTTGCTTCCAAGGCACGGATATGGTAAACTTTGTTTTGTACTACATGATTTGGAGTGAAGACATGAACGAGCGGTTATGGAACATTTTGGTAGATTCGTTCCCCAAGCTTTTGCGTTATGGCGTGGAAGTGACGATCCCGCTGACGATCCTTTCCTTTTTGCTGGCGCTGCTCATCGCGCTGATCGTGGCGCTGATCCAGTACGCCAATGTGAAGGTGCTGCGGCAAATCTGCCGCTTTTATATCTGGATCATCCGGGGCACGCCGCTGCTGGTGCAATTGTATCTGGTGTTTTACGGGCTGCCGAGCGTGGGCGTCGTGCTGGATGCTTTCCCGGCGGCGGTGCTGGTGCTGGGATTCAATGAAGGGGCGTACATGGCGGAAACCATGCGCGGCGCGCTGGAAAGCGTATCCCGCGGGCAGTTGGAGGCGGGCTACTGCGTGGGCATGAATTATTTGCAGATCATGCTGCACGTGGTGCTGCCCCAGGCGTTCCGCACGGCGTTCCCGGCCCTGGGCAATTCCATGATCGCCATGCTCAAGGAAACCTCCATGGCGGCGACGATCACGGTGATGGAAATGTTCCGCCAGGCCCAGGTCATCAACGGGCGGGTGTATGAATCCCTGGCCCTGTACGGTGAAGTGGCGCTGATTTACCTGCTGTTCTGCACCATCCTCTCCTGGGTGCAGCGGCTGGGCGAAAAGCGGCTGGCGACTTACGGAGGTGCGCGGTCATGATGCTGAATATCAAGAACGTGCATAAGCAGTTTAACGGCGTGGACGTGCTCAAAGGCATCGACCTGACCGTGGACAAGGGCGACGTGGTGGCGATTTTGGGCCCCAGCGGTTCGGGGAAAACCACGTTCCTGCGGTGCCTGAATTTCCTGGAGAAAGCGGACCAGGGCGAAATGGTATTTGACGGCGAGCGGTTCGACCTGCATTCCGCCTCCCGGGCGGATATTGCCCGGGTCAGGAAAAAGACGGCGTTCGTATTTCAGAACTACAATTTGTTCCTGAACAAAACCGTTTTGCAGAACGTGACCCTGGGCCTGACTGTAGCCGGAAAAATGAAAAAAGCCCAGGCCAACGAAATCGCGGTGCAGGCACTGGAACGGGTGGGCATGGCAAATAAACTGAGCAGCTACCCGGCCCAGCTTTCCGGCGGCCAGCAGCAGCGCGTCGCCATCGCGCGGGGGCTGGTGTCTAATCCGGAGATCATTTATTTTGACGAGCCCACCTCCGCCCTCGACCCGGAACTGATTGGGGAAGTGCTGGCCGTGATGCGGCAATTGGCCGAGGAGGGGATGACCATGCTGGTGGTCACCCACGAAATGGATTTCGCCCGCCATGTGAGCAGCAAAGTCCTGTTCATGGCGGACGGGTACGTGGTGGAGAGCGGCCCCAGCGAAGCGTTCTTCGCCAACCCTCAGCAGGAACGCAGCCGGGATTTTATCAAGTCCATTTTGGAAGCGAGAAAATGATTTATGGCACGATCGTTTACTTACTTAGAGCAATTGGAGCGCGGCATCCTGACCGAGTTCCGGGAAACGCTGTGGCAGCCCTTCTGCCGGTCAGTGAAGCGGTATCAACTGATTCAGCGGGGGGACAGGATCGCCGTGTGCATTTCGGGCGGGAAGGATTCCATGCTGCTGGCGAAGCTGATTCAATTGCTTCATCGCCACACGGAATTTCCGTTTGAAGCAAAGTACCTCATCATGGATCCCGGCTACAACCCCGAAAACCGCGCGAAGGTGGAAAGCAACGCGCAATTGCTGGGCATTCCCTACACGCTGTATGAGAGCGACATTTTCGAGGTGCTCGACAGCCAGGAAAAGAACCCCTGCTTCCTGTGCGCCAGGATGCGGCGGGGCTGCCTGTACGGCAAGGCGCGGGAAATGGGCTGCAACAAAATCGCCCTGGGCCACCACTTTGACGACGTGATCGAAACTACCCTGCTGGGGATGTTCTACGGCGGTCAGTTGCAAGCCATGCCGCCGAAACTGAAAGCGAAAAACTTTCCGGGGATGGAGCTGATTCGTCCGCTCTACACCGTGTGGGAGGACGATATCTGCGCCTGGCGGGACAAGAACGGTTTGCAGTTCATCCAGTGCGCCTGCCGCCTGACCGAGCGGGGCAGCCATGACGCGCACGCGAGCAAGCGCCTGGAAGTGAAGCGCTTAATCAAAACGCTGCATGAGGAAAACCCCACCCTGGAATGGAACATTTTCGGCAGCGTCCACAACGTGCAATTGGACACGATGGTGGGCTGGAAGTATAAAGGAAAAGAAATTTCCTTCCTCGACGATTACGATGAGCCGACAGGAGAAAAATAAATGGATTTCGATGAAAAAACAAAACTTGCGGATATCATCAATACGTATCCCTGGCTGCCGGAAGCCGTGGCGAAAAAGGACAAGCGGCTGGAAATCATCAACACGCCTGTCGTGAAAGCGCTGATCAAGCGGGCCACCCTGGCGGACGCCAGCAAGCGCAGCGGGTATCCCCTGGATGAAATCATCCGCGAACTGCAAAAACTGATCGACGAGCACGAGGGCAGAGCATGAGCCGCGAATTGACAGCCTGCCAGCTGGTCGAGCGCAGCATCAGTAAGAAATACCGCAAAGAAATTTGGAACCCCTTCATCGCGGCGGTGAAGCGGTATGAGCTGGTGGAGGCGGGGGATAAAATCGCCGTCTGTGTGTCGGGCGGGAAGGATTCCTTTCTCTGTGCGGTGCTGATGCGGATGCTTCAGCGGTTCAGCGAAGTGCCGTTTGAGGTCGTTTTCCTCTGCATGGACCCGGGCTATCAGCCGGAGAACCGCCGCAGGATCGAGGAAAACGCCGCGCTGCTGAACCTGCCGCTGCACATCTTTGAAACGGACATTTTCGACGCGGCAGACAAGACCGATCATTCGCCCTGCTATCTCTGCGCCCGGATGCGGCGGGGGCACCTGTACAGCGAGGCGCGGAAGCTGGGCTGCAACAAAATCGCCCTGGGCCACCATTTCAGCGACGTGATCGAAACCACTGTGATGGCGATGTTCTACGGCGGTCAATTGCAGGCCATGCTGCCCAAGCTGCACAGTACCAACTATCCCGGCATGACGCTCATCCGTCCGCTGTACTGCGTGAATGAAAAGGACATTTTAGCCTGGGTGCGGTATAACGGGCTGTCGTTTATCCAATGCGCCTGCCGGGTCACGAAGCACGAGGCGGGGGAGGAGCACACCGGAAAGCGGCGGGAGATCAAGCAATTGATTGCTGAACTGAAAAAAACAAACCCGCAGGTCGAGGAAAACATCTTTGCCAGCCTGCATTCCGTGTGGCTGGACACCTTCCCGGGCTATCTTCATGACGGAGAGGAGCACAGCTTTTTGGAGGACTACAAGAGGAGAGGCCAATGAACGGAAAAGAACAGTGGCTGAAATGGGCCATCGAACTGCAAAGCCTTGCGCAGTCGGCGCTGTACTGGTGCAAGGATGTTTACGACATCGAGCGCTTTCAGCGCATCCGGGAAATTTCGGCGGAAATCATGGCGGCGAAAACGGGGCTGAATCTGGACAAAGTAAACGACCTGTTCTGCAATGAAACGGGGTATCAGACCCCGAAGATCGACACCCGCGCCGCCGTCATCCGGGAGGGGAAAATCCTGCTGGTGCAGGAGAAAACCGGCAAGTGGGCCATGCCCGGCGGGTGGTGTGACGTCGACCAATCGCCCGCCGCCAATACCGTGAAGGAAGCGCGGGAGGAAGCGGGCATGGACGTGCGGGTCACGCGCCTGGTGAGCGCGGAAGACCAGGACATTCACAATTTCCCGCCGAACGCCTATAAGATCATCAAGCTCATGTTCCTGTGCGAATCATTGGGCGGAGAATTTCAGCCGAACGCCGAAACCGTCGCTTCGGACTGGTTTGCGGAAAACGAACTGCCCGAGCCCATGGCGAACGAAAAATGCACCGCCGAGCAGGTGCGCCTGTGCTTTGAAGCGTCCCGCGCGGCGCATTGGGAAACGCGCTTTGACTGAATCGGGAAGAATCATCCAAAAGGGGAACAGAAAATGAAAAAATGGCTGCTTCTTTTTTTGCTGCTTCTGCTGGCCTGCCTTTCCGCCGCGGGACTGGCGGAGACAAAGGTTTTCCATCTCTGCCCCGGCGTGGACGTGAACCTGATGGACGGACGCTATACGGCCGAAGGCGAGGAAGGCGGCTTCGTGTGCGTCCTGACGGATACGGAAAGCGGAGCGTCGTTTGAATTTGCCGCGCTGGACGACGGGCAGATCACAATGATGCTGGGCGTTCCTGTGGAGGGCTTCCGGGAAATCATGCAGGAACAGTGGCGGAGTTTCAAGTCTCCGGAGATGAAGATCCTGTCCAAACCAAAGACGTTCGGCACGTTTATGTGGGTGCCTTTCAGTTCCGTTGGCGAGGAAGGGGCAAACTATAACGCGCTGATTTTTGCCGACGGTTATGTGATTTTCGTTGATTTCGGCGGGGAAGAACGGGAGGACGGCGGCGAAGAAATCGTCCACCTTCTGCTGGCGGAAGGGGAAGAACCGGTGGCGCGGCCCACCGTGAAAAAGACGGCGACGCCCAAACCCATCGCGGCCCCAAAGAAAACGTCCGCGCCTAAATCGACGGCGACGCCGAGAAAAACCAGCACGCCCAAACCCACGGCAACGCCAAAGAAAGCGTCTACGCCCAAGCCGACAGCGACGCTGAAAGCAACATCCGCCCCCAAACCGACCGAGAAACCCGCCCCGACCGCCACGCCGAAAAAGAAAGCCGTAAGCAGCCTGTCCACGGTGGCAGGATATTACAGCCAGGTCAAGCGGAACGGCGCGCTCGGAACCACCGGACTGATTCTGACGGACGGGGGCATGGGACGTTTGCTTTCCGACCCTGAGATCAATTTCACCTTCTGGCTGGAAAACGGCGAACTGGTCACGAGCAATGAAAGCGTCTCCCTGATCTTTACGGCAAAAGGCTCCATCACGGTCGAGGCGCTCGGGGAAGCGGCGCGGTTTTCCCGGCATACGCCTTCCCAGCGGTATACCAATATGCAGGGCGATTGGACGGTGCAGGAAATCAGGAGCAAGGGTGAAACGCTCTCGTCCGGCGAACGGGCGGACAGCCCCTGGAACGTCGCCCTTTCCGTCTATCCCGACGGGACAATGGATTGGCATGCGGCGTCGGGCGAGTCCATCGCCGCGGCGTGGGAAATGGACGGGAACACGATCTATCTTTCACACATGGGGGACGGCGGCCGCTTCAAAGCTGTCTATACCGGAAAACTGCTGAAGCTGGTGAGCGCCCAAGCGCCGGATGATTTGCAGATCATCCTCGTCCGGACGGAGGAATAAGCATGGCTAAATGCTTCCTGTGTCCCCATCGCTGCGGTGTGGACCGGAGCGCGGCCAGGGGATTCTGCGGCATGGGGGAAAGGCCCCGGGTCGCCCGGGCAGCGCTGCATTTCTGGGAGGAGCCCTGCATTTCCGGCGCCCGCGGCAGCGGCGCGGTGTTCTTTTCCGGGTGCACCCTGCGCTGCGCCTACTGCCAGAACTTTTCCATCAGCCACGGGGGAGAGGGGCAGGATATTTCTGCGCAGCGTCTGGCGGACATTTTCAAGGAACTGGAAGCTCAGGGCGCGCACAACATCAACCTGGTGACGGGCACGCCTTTTGTGCCCGCGATCCTGGACGCGCTGGAAATGTATCGTCCTTCCATCCCCATTGTCTGGAATACCGGCGGGTATGAAACGCTGGAAACGCTGAAACTGCTTGAGGGCGCGGTGGATATTTATCTGCCCGACCTGAAGCACGTTTCGCCCCGCCTGTCCAAACTCTGCGCCAACGCCCCGGATTACTTTGAAATCGCCTCCGCGGCGATTTTGGAAATGTGCCGACAGACGGGAGAAGCGGTTTATGACGCCGACGGCATGATGCAAAAAGGCGTGATCGTGCGCCACCTCATCCTGCCCGGCTGCACGGGCGACAGCATCCGCGCGCTGGATTTCATCGCGGAGCGCCTGCCGCAAGGCACGCCCGTGTCGCTGATGCGGCAGTTCACGCCGGAGCCCTGGTGCGCCATCCCCGGCCTGGACCGCCGGGTCACGGACGCGGAATACGGGCGGGTGCTGGCGCATTTCGAGATGCTGGACCTGCCCGGCTACACCCAGGAAAAGGAGGCGGCGGACGGCGCTTTTACCCCCAAATTTGACGGAACGGGTGTCTAATTTTTGTCACGATTGTATCAAAATTCTGTAAAAAAGCCGACCTATAATACAACCGTACTCAGAAGAGAGGGACGCCTCCCGGAGAGTGCGGTTTTAAAAACGAATGACATTGTTTGAAAGGAAGTCTTGATATGAAGAAGCGCATGTATCTCGGCATCGTGGCCGTTCTGCTGGCTGTGGTCATGATCGGCGCGACGGTCATTTCCGCCAACGCCGCCACCAACGGCCTGAGCGAAAAGGAAATTGACGCCATCGTGAACACGAAAACCGACGAAAGCAAAATCACCAGCCCCTTCCTGGATGTGGTCGACCAGGTGCGCAACAGCGTGGTGGGCGTGAATAACTACGCCACCTCCGCTTCCTACTACGGCTACGGTTACGGCTATGGCTACGGCCAGCCCCAGACCCAGGAAAGCCTGAAGGGCACCGGCTCCGGCGTGGTTATCACCCAGTACGGCCATGTGCTGACCAACTACCATGTGGTGGAAGGCGCTTCCCGCGTTACCATCACCACCGGCACCGATGAAAAGGAACACGAAGCGACCGTGGTGGGCTACGACGCCAACCTGGATATCGCCGTGCTGGAAGTGCCCGGCCTGGACCTTGAACCTGTTGAACTGGGCGACAGCGACGTTCTGCAGGTGGGCGAATGGGCCATCGTTATCGGCAACCCCCTGGGCGAGCGCTACGCCCGCTCCGTCTCCGTCGGCGCGATTTCCGGCCTGGACCGCGAAGTCACTGACCGGAGCATGGACCGCTACGGCCGCATTTCCACCGTGACCAACACCATGATCCAGACCGACGCTGCCATCAACTCCGGCAACTCCGGCGGCGGCATGTTCAACATCCTGGGCCAGCTGCAGGGCATTCCCGCTCGGTACGCCGTGGGCTCCGGCATGAGCAGCCTGTTCTCCACCGGCCGTGACGCGGACAACATCGGCCTGTGCATCCCGATCAACGTCGCCAAGCCCCTGATCACCGAAGTGCTCAAGGATTATTCCGGCTCCAGCAAGGCCGCCGATACCACCCGCGGCCAGGACAGCGGCAACGCTTCCGAAGCGCCCATTGATTCTCCTCTGTACGGCAAGCCCCGCCTGGGCGTGACCATCACCACCCTCAGCAACGGCACCCAGTATGGCCTGCCCGCCGGCGCGTATGTGAAGGCGGTTGACGCCAATTCTCCCGCTGCCAACGGCGGCATCCAGGCCGGCGATATCGTGGTGGAGCTGGACGGCACCGTCCTTTCCTCTCAGAACGCCCTGATTTCCAAGCTGAACGGCTATAAGGAAGGCGATGTGATCCAGGTGAAGGTCTACCGCGATCCCGCCCTGGCCGAACAGGTTGGTCAGAATACCATCGACACCAGCAAGCTCGGCAACGGCGAATACATCGACCTGACCGTTACCCTGCGCGTGATCGACGATATGAACTTCTGACGCGGCACTCGCCCGCCGCTGCTCCCGCCGGAGCAGCGGCGTTTGCGTATTTCTTATAAAAACAGAGGCATTCAGCTATCGCATCATGATGTTTGTTAACCGGAGCGAGGGCCTGTGCGATCCGCAGCCTCAATCGGCGCAAGTCCTGCGGACATTGCTTGTTTCGGCTGAACTCACCGCCGATGAGATCAGCCGAAACAAGCAATCTCGCCATCATGGNNNNGGGCGCGCAGCCCCCAGCGTATCCCTTATTGGTTCCGCATTATGTGAATGCTAACCAAAAATTATTGAGAAAAATTGACGATTTGCTGCACGAATTGACAGGAACGTTCTATTATGATATGATACGTATGGGCTGTTATAAATCAATACGCAGCCCTGGCACCATAGCGACCGACATTGAAAACGCATGGAGGATAAAACTACGAAACGGATTATCGTTTTTTTCACGATGCTGGTTTTGTGTTTCTGTTCGTGCGCGCTGGCCGAGGATTTGAACGTTCCGGCGGAACCTGAAACGCCAGTGCAGACAGTGGAACAGCAGCCGTCGGAGGGCAGCGCTTTATCCGAGTCCTCGGTGATTGCCCCGGCTCCCTCGGATGAATCGCAGGCGGAAGCGGCAGACGAAGAAAACACGCAAGCGGAAACGCCAGCATCCCAAACGGAACAGAATCCCCAGCCCGAGGCTGACCCGTCGGAAACGGTGAGCGAAGAAAGCACGCAGCCCGAGACGGAAACGCCCGAGGCGCAAACGGAACAGAATCCCCAGCCTGAGGCGGATTCACCGGAAACGGGGGAGGAAGAAAGCACGCAGCCCGAGACGGAAACTTCCGAGCCGCAAACGGACGAAGAAGAACAGCCCGGCGGGGAAACCGAACCGGAATCAGGCGAAGAAGAAACGAACGCCTGCTCCGACTCCGGCCATCAGTGGGAAGCGGTAAGCTATTCTGAAGCCACCTGTACCGAGGATGGCATAGCCGTGCGCCGGTGCGCGGTCTGCGGGACGGAGGAAACGATCGTTCTTCCCGCGTTTGGGCATACCTTTGTGCTGTCGAGTACGCAGGAGGGTTCCGGCAGCCAGTATGTGTGCGCAGTCTGCGGGGAAGTGCAGGAGGCTCCGGAGGGAAAAACAACCCAGTCTCATATGTACTACAACAACACCGTCACCTCCTTCGGCCCGACGACCCGCGAGCTGATCGGCGGCAGCGTGTGGAACCGCGTCACGCCGGTGGATCTTTCCCAGGAGGGCGTGTTCACTTATCCGCTCGTCGCCAGCAACATGTACACCGTGGGCACGGCGACCCTGGTCAACAATGAGGACAGCCAGCAGGTGAACTACAAACTCAGCTCCAACAAGATCAACGTTCATTCCGAATCGCTGGTGGTGTATCCTGACCTGGAAGCCCTGAAAACCGGCGAAAACGCCCAGTCCTTTGACTTCAACGCGCCCATCGACTTGAAAGGGTATTTCGGGGAGGACGCGCGCGTGATCGTCGCAATCACCCTGAAAGCGGATTATGACGCCGACAGCGCGGGCGTGCGGCGCTTCTCAGCCGATCAGACGCTGATTAACCAGATGATGGACATGCTCAAGTGATATACTCGAAATCAGGCTGCCGCGCGGGAACGCGCGGCAGCCTGATTTCGTTTTGGGCCGAAAATTTCCTCTTTCCTTTTTCCGGAGAATCATGTATAATAGCGTCTGCGCAATGCCGCAATCCTGAATGAAGAAGCATGAGGGGGAGCGGGCGGCGCGAAGAACAATTTGATCCCTTGAGGGCAAGGATGCGTCCAGGCCCGAGAGCGAAAGGAGGCATCAAAGATTTTTGGGGCGCATGACGAAAGGGTCATGCTTTTCTTTTTGGAAAGGACAATGAATCCATGGAACAAGAACGCATCGGTTTTATCGGGATTGTCATTGAGGACCTGACCCAGGCCGCGAAGGTGAACACGATCATTTCCCAATTCCAGGACATGGTGACGGGCCGCATCGGCGTGCCTGATCATGAACGGAACATGGCGGTGATTGGTCTGCTGGTTCGCGGGGCATGGCGGTGATTGGTCTGCTGGTTCGCGGGGACAATATCCGGGTAGGCAGCTTCACGGGCAAGCTGGGCAACGTGCCCGGCGTGCAGGTGAAAAGCGCCATGACAAAAAAATAAGTTCTAAGTTCCAAGTTTTAAGTTCTAAACTTTTCGTTGCTTTGAGAGTATATGGCTTGGAACTTGTAACTTAGAACTGAGAACAAAACAGAAAGAGGGTAACTGAATATGAAAAACTTCTTCAAAATCCTGGCCGTGCTGATGCTGGCCGTGTGCATCCCCTTCGTGTGCGCCGCGGAAAACGACGCGGAAGCCGTGCGCGTGGCGGGCCTGAAGGGCCCCACCGGC
>CADAKE010000081.1 GCA_902788445.1 uncultured Eubacteriales bacterium | reverse complement strand
TGGAGGGACCTAAAAGCCGGGTATTCTTTTTTCTGGCTGACGGTGTTTCTTCAAGGTCCCTCGACTCCGCTTCGCTTCGCTCGGGATGACAACTGGGGGTTGCTAATTCCCTAATGCCTATTGCCTATTGCCTTCGTCACTTAAAGCGTCCTTTTTGCTTACAAAGTCCTCAATAGTTCTCCGCCTTCACCTGGAAATACGCCTGGGGATGGGCGCAGACGGGGCAGACTTCGGGGGCCTGCTTGCCCACCACGATGTGGCCGCAGTTGCTGCACTGCCAGATCATGTCGCCGTCCTTGGAGAACACCAGGCCGCCCTGCACGTTGGCAAGCAGCTTGCGGTAGCGTTCCTCATGCTCCTTCTCAATCGCGCCGACGCCCTCAAACAGCTTGGCGATGTCCTCAAAGCCTTCTTCACGGGCTTCTTTTGCGAAGGTCGCGTACATGTCCGTCCATTCGAAGTTTTCGCCCTCGGCAGCGGCCAGCAGGTTTTCCGCCGTGGTGCCGATGCCGCCCAGGAGCTTGAACCAGATTTTGGCGTGCTCTTTTTCATTGTCGGCGGTTTCCTGGAAAATGTTGGCGATTTGGACGAAGCCTTCCTTCTTGGCCTTGGACGCGAAGTAGGTGTACTTGTTGCGGGCCTGGCTTTCGCCGGCGAACGCGTCGCGCAGGTTTTGTTCCGTTTTGCTGCCTTTCAGTTCCATGGGGGATTCCTCCTTAACAATTGATCGTGGTTAGGATTTCCAATTGGGGGTCGGTTTATCATTCGTCTTTCTCGGGAAAATTCCTGTCTGAGCGCAGGATTTTTACCATATAATTTTCATCCTGTTCATATTCATAGCCGAAATGCCGGTAGAACAGCCGCGACCCTTCGTAGCCCGGTCCGCCCAAATGAATGCGGACGCGGGCTTTTCCCGCTTTTCGGATGTGCTCCTCCGCGTGCAGGTACAGCGCTGTTCCGATGCCCTGGCGTTTCAGCGCCGCTTTCACGTAAAACCGGTGCAGCCACACGCTGTCTGTTCCCGGAATGGCGCTGTACCCGACCGACCCGATCACGCGGCCCGCATCGGACAGCGCCAGCCAGAACATGTCGCCCTTGTCAAAATAATTCCGCTGAATGTCCAGCAGGTCCGGGTTCAGCGTCGGCACCCGGCCCAGCGCGTCCTTGGCCTCCAGGATCATGAAGATCATGTCGTCCCGGTAAGCGTCCGCATACGGAATGATTCGCAATGTTCTCACCTCCCGTTCATTGTGGGGGAGAAAGCAAAAAAGTCAATACCTGGGAGGTTTTGCCCGCCTCTGTTCATAGTTTCTTTACAAGTATTTGCTATAATACCACCGCACTTCGTGAACGCGCGAAGGAAAGGAGCGGAAACATGCTGGTATTGAAAGACATTGCCAAGGATTATCAGGCGGGCGATACGAAGGTGGAAGCACTTCGGGGGATTGATTTGCAGTTCCGGGAGCGGGAATTTGCCGCCATTTTGGGCCCGTCCGGCTGCGGCAAAACCACGTTATTGAATATTATCGGCGGCCTGGATCAGTATTCGCGGGGCGATTTGATTATCAACGGCCGCTCCACCAAAGGCTTTAAGGACAGCGATTGGGACACCTACCGCAACCATTCCATCGGCTTTGTGTTCCAGAGCTACAACCTGATTCCCCACCAGACGGTGCTTTCCAACGTGGAACTGGCGCTGACTCTGTCCGGCGTGGCCCCGGAGGAACGCCGCCGCCGCGCGATTGAGGCGCTGGAAAAGGTGGGGCTGAAAGACCAGATCAAAAAGAAGCCCAACCAGATGAGCGGCGGGCAGATGCAGCGCGTCGCCATCGCCCGCGCCCTGGTGAACGACCCGGATATTTTATTGGCCGACGAGCCCACCGGCGCGCTGGACAGCGAAACGAGCGTGCAGGTGATGGAAATCCTGAAAGAGATTTCCAAGGATAAGCTGGTCATCATGGTGACCCACAACCCCGACCTGGCCGAAGCCTACGCCAGCCGCATCATCCGCCTGCTGGACGGCAGGGTGGTGAGCGACACGGACGCCTGCCGGGAAACCGACCTGAAAGCGGGGGAGACCGGCAGGCAGAAAAAGCCCTCCATGAGCTTTGGCACCGCCCTGTCCCTGTCGCTCAATAACCTGATGACCAAAAAAGGCCGCACCATCCTGACCGCCTTCGCGGGCTCCATCGGCATCATCGGCATCGCGCTGATTCTGTCGCTGTCCGCGGGCGTGGACAAGTTTATCGAGCGCATCGAGCGGGATACCCTGTCCTCCTACCCGCTGGAAATCGACGAGCGCACCATCGACATGACGGACATGATGACCGGCATGATGGACATTTCCTCCGATTCCCGCGAGCATGAGGACGGCAAGGTGTACTCCGACAGCCGCATGACCAAGCTGATGAGCGGCTGGATGAGCGGCGTGACGGAAAACAACCTGACGGCGTTTAAGAAATATCTGGACAGCCGGGCGGACGAGGTGAACAGCCTGGTCAGCGGCATCCAGTACGAGTACAGCACGCCCCTGACCCTCTACCGCCTCACCGACGACGGCAAGGCCATCCAGGTGAACCCCTCCACCACGCTGGAATCCACCGGCATGATGAGCATGATGAGCATGATGAGCTCCGGGGCCAGCGGCATCCAGGAAACCATGATGAACGCCACCATGACGCGGATGAACGCGTTCCAGCCGCTGCTTGACAACGACGAGCTGCTCAAAGCCCAGTACCAGGTGCTGGCGGGCCGCATGCCGGAAAAGCTGGACGAAGTGGTGATTATCGTCAATTCCCGGAACGAACTGAGCGACTACGCGCTTTACACCCTGGGCCTGAAAGACCAAAGTGAATTAAAGGGCCAGTTTGAGGCGCTCATGAACGGCGAACCCATCGAGAGCGAGGACATGGAATTCAGCTATGACGAGCTCATGGCCCTGCGCTTCCGCCTGCTGCTGAACACGGATTATTACAGCAAGGAAGGCGCCGCCTGGAGAAACCGCCAGAAGAACGAAGATTACATGCGCGAAGTGCTGGAAAACGCCATGGAAATCAAAGTGGTGGGTATCTTAAAGCCCGCCGACGGGGCTGTCGCTACCACGGTGAATGTGGGCGTGGGCTATCGGTTTGAGCTGATGGAATACCTGCTGGAACAGGTGAAGAACAGCGAAATCGTGCAGGAGCAGCTGGCGAATCCCGAAATCGACGTATTCACCGGCCAGGCTTTTGAAACCGACCAGACGGATTTGTTCGCCGCCCTGGACAGCATGAGCGTCAGCGAATTTTTTGAAAAGTATTCCGGCGTGATGGGCATGAACGCGGAAATCCAGAAGCGCGTGGAGCAGATTCCCTCCTTCGCGCTGAACATGGTGAGCAAGGAGGATATCAAGTCCGTCCTGCGCATGGCGCTGCCCGAGGACATGAACAACACCCTGCAAAAGAACCTGACCACCCTCGGCGTCAGCGACGTGGATTCCCCCAGCGCCATTTTCCTGTATCCCAAGAATTTTGAATCCAAGGCGAAGCTGACCGAGATCATCGACGCCTACAACGCCGCCGCGGAGGAAAAGGACGTCATCCGCTACACGGATTACGTGGGCCTGCTCATGTCCTCCATCACCACCATCATCAACGCTATCAGCTATGTGCTGATCGCGTTCGTGGCCATTTCGCTGGTGGTGTCCTCCATCATGATCGGCATCATCACCTACATCAGCGTGCTGGAGCGCACGAAGGAAATCGGCATCCTGCGCGCCATCGGCGCCAGCAAGCGGGACATTTCCCGCGTGTTCAACGCGGAGACGCTCATCGTGGGCTTCATCGCCGGGTTCATCGGCATCGCGGTTACGCTGCTGCTGGTGGCGCTGATTAACGTGATTATCTATTCCCTCACCGATATCCCCAATCTGGCGAACCTGCCGCCCGTCGCCGGGGTGATTCTGGTCGTCATTTCGATGGTGCTCACCTTCATTGCCGGCCTCATCCCCTCCCGCATGGCCGCGAAGAAGGACCCGGTCGTGGCGCTGCGGACGGAATAATTCGGCGGACGCTTTCATCGGAAGAAAAAATTGCCGCATGGATGAAACATTCCATGCGGTTTTTGCGTCTATAGAGTGGAAGGAGGAATCCATATGAATAAGACGATACTTCTGCTGTTTGCTGCACTGCTGCTTTGCGGCTCGCTTTTGCCGGGAATGGCAGAGGATGGCGCAAAGCCCTGCTTCCTGAACAGCGGCAGCGCGGAGGAAACCGTGCCCCTCTACGCGGAACCGGGCAGCGGCAGTCCGCTGATTGGCGCGCTCTTTTCCGGCGCGGAAGCGGAGGCGCTGGGGGAGGCCCGGGACGGGTGGACGCGCATCCGCGTCCATGATGTGGAGGGGTATGTGCTGTCCGATTGCCTGGAATACCCTCCTTCCGGCGTGCCGAACTTCCGTCCGCCCATGCGGCCGATGAAGGACGGCGCGTCCCTTGTCCTCAGCGCTTCCGTGAACGGCGGCGCGGAAAGCGCGGTTCTGACGCCCTATGACCCCGCTTGGATTCTGGGTCGGTTTGGGGATGCTTACCTCATGCGGGTCGAAACCTGGATCTCGGAAAGCGAAACGGGGATTCTGCTTGGCTACGCCCCGGTCAGCGCATTTGAAGCGGGCACGATAAAAAGCGCGTCCACGCTGGGCTATGCCCTGCGGAACGCGCCGCTGTACCACTGGCCCGCGCCGGACCGGCCCGAGCCCACCGGAGAAACCCTCCCCAAAGACGCGGCCTTTACCATCGTTTCCGGTCGCGCCGCCACCATCGGGGAGCGGGAGCACTGGTATCTGACGCCGGACGATCAATACCTCTGCGTGGTCACCTATACGCCGGACGGCACCCCGTATCTGAACTGGGTGCGCATGGAGGACGTGGGCTTCGATCCCGGCCTAATGCTGCCCGAGATCATGTCGCTCGGATGATGATTGTTTCCTGGTGCGCCGGGATGCGGCAGGGGAGGCCCGGATATTTGGCGTCCAGGTAATCCGCAAAGGCGGCGGGGTCGCCCGGATTATTGGCAAACATGTCCCAGTGGCCGGGAATCACCAGCCTGGGCCGCAGTTCGCCCGCCAGGTCGGCGGCCTCCTGGAAGGTCATGTTGCCGATGCAGTTCCGTCGGTAACGCGCGCCGTCGCGCCCGTTGATGGGCAGCAAAGCGCAGTCAATGGGGCCGAAGGCTTGCAGCTTGCCCAGCATCCCTTCGTAGCGCAGGGTGTCGCCCGCGTGATAGAGGCGCACGCCGTTGCCCTCGATGATGTATTGCAGGGCGGGGTGCAGCCCGGTCGCGGGGTCCGCGTCCAGGAACTCATGGGCCGCGGCGATGGCGCGGATGGTCACGCCGCCGATTTGGCACACGCGCCCCTCGCCCATGCCCCGCTGGCGCTCCGGCGCGATGCCGTCCCCGGTCACGGCTTCCGCGTGGAGGGCCGGGAACACAAACAGCGCGTCGGGGCAGTTCTTCGCCCACACCCGCCAAGCCGCATGGTCGATGTGATCCAGGTGGTCGTGGGTGCCCAGGAAAGCGTCGATGCCGCGCACCTGTTCGATGGGCACGGGCAGCGACACCTGCCGGTCGTCCCGGTGGCTGGCGTAGTAGTCAATGCTCAGCACCGTTTCTCCCAGCTTCACCCATAAGCCCATCTGGCCCATCCACCAAAGCGCCGCCGTGCCGTGCGGCGTTTTTGTTTCGTGAACAAGGTTCAAAAAGCGGTCGGCATTCATTTTTGTCATCCCCTATGCTTCAATACAGGCAGTATATCCTCACACCCAGGCATTGTCAAGTTCATCTTTCCAAGGTGCCAGGACATGGCATGAACGTACAAAATGTTGCAAAAAAGACGTTCCCCAAAGCCTTCCCCTCGGAGGGGAAGGCTTTGGGCGTGTTCTGTTTACAATTTGTTCATTCATGCGTTTGCCTGTCCAATTGTCTGTCCCGCAGAAAAAAACTTGACAAACGGCGCGTCAAGCGGTATTCTATTCATGAACAGAAACGTATCATATTTCCCTGTTACCAATCGCCGGGACGTACCGGCGAAAAAAATATTCAATTGGAGGGAATCCGATATGAAGAAGATCCTGGCTCTGGCGCTCGCGCTGATCATGGCGCTGAGCTGCGCCGCGTTCGCTTCCGCCGAAGGGGAAGTCACCCTGGACGTGATCATCTGCGAATACGGCAACAACACCCGCGACTGGTTCCTGGGCTCCGGCATGAACGGCACCAACTTCGTTGACCTGTTCCAGGCCGCCAACCCGGACATCAAGCTGAACCTCGAAGTGGTTTCCTGGAGCGACGTGCACAAGGAAGTGTCCACCCGCATTTCCAACGGCAGCGCCCCCGACATCCTGAACATCGACACCTTCTCCGAGTTCGTGGCGGACGATCTGCTGCTGCCGGTGAAGGACTACTGCCCGGACGACCTGTTTGAAGACTTCTTCCCCGCCTTCATCCAGGAATCCATCATCGACGGCACCGTGTGGGCCGTGCCGGATCTGGCCTCCGCCCGCGCGCTGTACTACAACAAAGCCATCTTTGACGAAGTCGGCATCGAAGTGCCCACCACCTGGGGCGAGCTGAAGGACGCCTGCCAGGCCATCCAGGACTTCTACGCCGGTGAAGTGTACGGCATCGGCCTCGACCTGACCGAGGACGAAGGCCAGGCCACCTTCGCTTACTTCGCCTGGGGCAACAACGGCGGCTTCACCGATGAAAACGGCGAATGGGCCCTGAACAGCGACAAGAACGTGGAAGCCATCGAATTTGTGATGGATCTCATCAAGAGCGGCTACGCCAATCCCAGCCCCTCCACCCAGACCCGCTATGAATTGCAGGATCTGTTCGGAGCCGGCAAGCTGGCCATGGTCATCGCCCCCAACCAGCTGCCCCAGTATCTGGCTGAAAAAGGCTTCACCGTGGACTTCGTCACCGCCGACATCCCCCACAACGAAGGCGCGACCGGCTCCTCCGTGGGCGTCATGGACCGCGTGATGGCGTTCAAGGACGATTCCGCTCCCGACCAGGCCGCCCGCAACGACGCCATCGGCCGCTTCCTCAAGTTCTTCTATGATCCCGACAACTACGTTGGCTGGGTCTCCATGGAAACCTTCCTGCCCGCTGTGAACTCCGCTGTCGGCGCGCTGGTGGAATCCGATCCCAGCTTTGAAGCCTGGCTGAACGTGCTGGCCAACTGCCGCTTCTATCCCGCCGCCAACGCCCAGTGGGCCGACGTCCGCAACGGCGTCGTGGTGGACGTGGAGCAGCGCGCCCTGACCGGCGAAGAAGTGCGTCCCCTGCTGGATGCCCTGCAAACCAAGATCACCGGCAAGTAATTCCCGTCTGTGGGAGCCTGCCTCCGCGCAGGCTCCCCGCTCTCTGCCGCACGGTACCGCAAGCCCGTGCGGCGTATTGTTTTAATTTCCGTCGCACGAAGGAGGAGTGAACGCGTGAACCAGATTCTTATACGGCACAAGTGGGAGCCCTACCTTTGGCTGCTGCCGAGTATCCTGCTGATGGGGATTTTCGTGGTGTATCCCATCTGCATCGTGTTCAAGCTGTCCTTCAGCGAAATCTCCCGCTCCGGCGTGGTGGGCGAGTTCAACGGCCTGGACAACTACATCACCGCCGTCACCGCGCCGGAATTTGGCAGCGTGATGCTCAACACCCTGATCTGGGTGGTGTCCGTGGTGGGCATTTCCACGCTGCTGGGTTTCATTGTGGCGCTGGTGCTGAACGCGGAATTTGTGGGCCGGAAAATCGCCCGCTCCATCATCGTGTTTCCCTGGGCCACCACGCTGGTGGTGCAGGCGTCGGTGTGGAAGTACATCATCAATTATGAGTACGGCGCGCTGAACAATACGCTGCTGAACCTGGGCGTGCTGAGCCAGTCGGTCAACTGGCGTTCCACGTATGTGGTCGACTTCATCTGGGAGTGCGGCATCGGTATTTTTGTTACTGTGCCCTTCGTCACCTTCTGCGTGCTGGCGGGGCTCCAGTCCATCGACGTGAGCTACTACGAGGCCGCCACGGTGGACGGCGCAGATTTCTGGATGAAGCTGCGCAATATCACCATTCCCCTGGTGCGCCCGTCGCTGACGGTGAGCACGGTGCTGAACATCATCTATGTGTTCAACTCCTTCCCCATCATCTACACCATCACCCGCGGCGCGCCCGCCCATAAGACCGACACGCTGGTCACGTACCTGTACATGCTGGCCTTTTCCGAGCAGCGCAAGGGCCCGGCCACGGCGCTGTCCGTGGTGGGGTTCGTGATCCTGTGCCTGTGCGCCGGGCTGTACATGATCGTCACCATGCGGAAGGAGGGGGATGAATGATGGTTCGCAGGCGAAACCTTTCCGCCCTCGCCGCCGCGCTTCTTTTGATCGTTGTTTCCGCGGCGCTCCTGTTCCTGCCGGTGTACCACTTTGAGGCCAATGTGTACACCAAGCGCAGCGGCAACACCTTCGTGGGCGACGAACGCTACCAGGCCGCCCGCGCCGAGATCGACGCCATGGTGGCGGACTACACCGCCCGCGGCATTGAAACCGAAGTGACGGAGGAAATCACCGAGCGCGTCAATTCCAAGGGCGACACCACCTCCCTGATCGTGTTCAAGGTGAATAAGACCGTCCGCTGCTCCGGCTGGGATTTCCTGAAAACCGGCTTTCCTTCCAGCGTCCTGCTGAAAATCATGCTGGGGCTGGAAGCGCTGGGGCTGCTGCTGGCGCTGGCGGGCTGCGTCGGCAGTTTGGACGTGCTCTGGCGTGACCTGAAAGGCTTTGCGCGTTTCCTGCGCACGTCCGGCGCGGCGCTGGCGCTGGCGGCGATGTTCCTGTCGGTGATCTTCGTGCTGTACACGAATGTGATCATCAACCGGCAAATCAGCCTGTACGCGGCAGGCGTCGCGCCGTCCCCGGGCGAGCGGGTGCTTGCGGCGGCGGACGCGCTGATCTATCAGGGCGCGGGCGGGGAGGACACCGCGACGCTGCTGAAAAGCACCTCCTCCAGCGTGATCTGGACGTGGTGGCTGCAATTGCCCGTGCTCCTGGGCCTGACCCTCTGCCTGACGCTCGTTCGCGCCGGACGGATTGACAAAGCGCTGCAACGGGGTCTTCTGTACGCCTTTGTGGTGGTGGTCTGCGTGGTGACGCTGTATCCTTTTGTGATCATGTTCACCAGCGCCTTCCGCACCGACGCCGAGGCGACGGACATTAACTTCCAGTATATGTTCCCCGTGAACTGGATGTGGGGCAACCTGAACCATATCCTCTCCCGCGGCGTGCTGCGCTATCTGCTCAACTCGCTCATCCTGTCCACAGGCGCGACCACCCTGGCGCTACTCTGCGGCATCCCCGCCGCCTACGCCATGGCGCGGATGCGGTTCAAGGGCCGGAAGCTGTTCATGGGCTTTGTGATCATGAGCCAGATGTTTTCGCCCGTGGTGCTGCTGGTGGGCATCTCGCGGCTGATGATGAACCTGAACATGAACGACACCCTGCCGGGGCTCATCTTCATCAACGCGGCCTTCAACCAGGCCTTCGCCATCTGGCTGCTGCGCGGCACGTTCGTGTCCATCTCGCCCGAAATGGAGCAGGCCGCGTGCATCGACGGCTGCAATTCCGTGTCCGCCCTGATCCGCGTGCTTTTGCCCATGGCCGCGCCGGGCATCGTGACCACGCTGATTTTCGTGTTTATCAATTCCTGGAATGAGTATACCATCTCCACCGTCCTCATCAATTCCGATGTCAACCGCCCCATCACCGTGGGCCTGACGCAGTTCGCGGCGTTCTCCATGATCCAGTGGAACTACCTGTTCATGTCCTCGCTGCTGGCCACCATCCCCGTGGTCATCCTGTTCATGCTGATTGAAAAGCACCTCGTCTCCGGCCTCACCTCCGGCGGCGTGAAGGGATAACCCGTGTCTGCGGTCAGGGACCGTCTCACATTCTGAAAATCGCATCAATGCAGGATGGCCGAACCCCGTCACCTGTAGGGGCGGATAGTATCCGCCCGCATATGAACAATTTGAGTCGACTGACTTTTCCGCGTCATGACGGAACCGTCTGATCGGGCGGATGATATCCGCCCCTACAGGGTTTCGTCATGTTTTTTGTGCTCGTTTTTATGAGACAGCCCCTTCATTTTTCTCCAATGAAAAAAAGAGTAGAAAAAAACAGGGCAGTATGGTATACTAATTCCCGGCGGCTTTCCGCACAACAAGTAAAGGACGGCACCTTGCAAAAAGATGTCCAAACGCATTTCCAAACAAACCCGAAGCATATTTTTGAATCTGTTGATCATTGTGATCACGCTGGCGGCCGTGCTGCTCATCAGCGCCAACGGCGGTGATTTGAACGACGCCTGGGCCACGCTCCGTTCCGCCGATCCGTATTGGATTTTGATGGCGGTCGTTTCCTGGTGCGTGTTCATGACGTTTGAGGGGATGGTGCTCCACGTTTTTTTCCGGCAGCAGAAGGTCAAAATCAAGCTTGGCCTGTCCCTGCTGGTGGGCATGATCGGCAGCTTTTATTCCGCCGTCACCCCGGCCGCCACGGGCGGGCAGCCCATGCAGGTGCTGGCGCTGCGAAAACGCGGGTATCCCACGGGGCTCTCCTCCTCGGGCCTGGCGGTCAAATTCTTCACGTTCCAGTCCGCGCTCCTGTCGCTCGGCGCGCTGCTGTGGATCTTCAACCCCGGCCCCCTCGCCCAGTGCGGCAATGAAGCCAAATGGCTGGCGGGCATCGGCTTTTTCATCAACGGCCTGTCCGTCGTGGCGGTGATTCTGCTGGCGATCAACAAAAACATCGTGCGCGCGGTGATTGCCTTTTTTATCCGCGTCGGCTGCGCGCTGCATCTGGTGCGAAACAAGGAAAAGCTTGCCGCCCGCGCGGAAGGGGCCATCCAGGATTTTCACAGTTCCGTGGACATGCTCACCCACCACCCCATCCAGCTGTTCCAGTTATTTTTGATTTCCTGCATCCAGGTGCTGGGCCTGCTCAGCATCGCCTACTGCGTGTACCGCGCGCTGGGCTTGAACGGGTATTCCTACCTCGATATCCTGACGCTGCAATTCCTGCTCTTTATCGCCGCGTCGTTCACGCCCCTGCCCGGTTCTTCCGGGGCGCAGGAGGGCGGCTTCTACATCTTTTTCCAGAATGTGTTCCCGCCGGATAAGCTGGTGGGCGCGCTGCTGCTGTGGCGTTTCTTCACGTATTACTTTACGCTGATCGTGTGCTTTGGCGCCGTGATTTACGACAGCGCGTGGAGCATCCGCCACGCCGCAAAACAGCCGGAAGGAGGAAACGCCGATGCCCAGGAAACACCGGAAAACCCCGATCGACCGGATCATCCCGGAGCGGAAAACGACCAGTAAAAAACTCAAGGAAAAGACCCTCGAAGCGGTTTCCTCCGTGCTGCCCATTTCGCTGCTGGTGCTGGCGCTGAGCCTCGTTTTCGTGCCGGTGCGGCTGAGCACGATGAGCCTGTTTCTCTTTGGCGCGGCGATCATGATCGTGGGCATGGGCCTGTTCACCCTCGGCGCGGACACCGCCATGCTGCCCATGGGCACCCATATGGGCGCGATGCTGACGCGGAAAAAGAGCGTCAAGTTCCTGGTGATCGTGGCGTTCGCGGTGGGCCTGCTCATCACCATGGCGGAGCCCGATTTGACCGTGCTGGCCAATCAGGTGCAGGGCGTGCCAAGCATTGTCCTGATCCTGACCGTGGCGGTCGGCGTGGGCCTGTTCCTGGTGGTGGCGCTGCTGCGCATCCTGTTCCGCTGGCCGCTCAAATGGATGCTGATCGGGCTGTACGCGCTGGTGTTCCTGCTGGGAATGCTGATCAAGCCGGAGTTCGTGCCCATGGCGTTTGACTCCGGCGGCGTGACCACGGGGCCCATGACCGTGCCCTTCATCCTGGCGCTCGGCGTGGGCGTCGCCAACGTCAGCGGCGGCAAGTCCGCCCAGGACGATTCCTTCGGCCTGGTGGCGCTGTGCTCCATCGGCCCGGTGCTCTCCATCATGCTCATCAGCCTGTTCTTCCCGCACTTGTCCAACGTGCCTCAGGAAACCGTTCAGGCCGGTGTGGAAACCACCCGCGACGTGACCGTCACCTACGGCCAGGGCCTGCCCGCGTATCTGTGGGAGGTGCTGGTCGCGCTTTCTCCCATCGTGATTCTGTTTTTCGCCTTTCAGGCGTTCACGCTGCACCTGCCAAAGTTTGAACTGCACCGCATGTCTATCGGCGTGCTGTACACCTACGTGGGCCTGGTGCTGTTCCTGACCGGCGTGAACATTGGCTTCCTGCCCATGGGCGACACGCTGGGGCGCACCATCGGCGCGTCCGGCTGGCGCTGGGCGCTGGTGCCGCTGGGGATGCTGCTGGGCTATCTGGTGGTCGCCGCGGAACCGGCGGTGCACGTGCTGAACGAGCAGGTGGAGCAGGTCACGTCCGGCGCGGTGGCAAAATCGGTGATGATGAAAGCCATGTCTATTGGCGTCAGCGTGTCCGTGGGGCTGGCGATGCTGCGGATGCTGACGGGCTTTTCCATCTGGTGGCTGCTCATTCCGGGCTACGCGCTGGCGCTGGGCCTCACCTTCTTTGTCGATCCCATCTTCACCGCCATCGCCTTTGACTCCGGCGGCGTGGCCTCCGGCCCCATGACCGCGGCCTTCATCCTGCCGCTGTTCATGGGCGCGTGCGGGGCTGTCGGCGGGAACATTTTGGAGGACGCTTTTGGCGTGGTCGCCATGGTCGCCATGACCCCGCTGGTCGCCATCCAGGGCTTGGGGCTGGTCTACCGCAGGAAAGTCCGTGCCGCCGCCCAGCAGCAGAAAGAAGCCGCGCCTGCTGTGGATGATGAGATCTTTGACGTGTAAGAAAAGTTCTAAGTTCAAAGTTCTAAGCAGTATGGGCAACCAACGAATCGCGTGAACAGCGGCGGTAAATCCGCTTAGAACTTGGAACTTAAAACTTAGAACTGCTAAAAAAGTATTCACCTGACGAGGTAAAAACCATGCTCAACGCATCATTAAACATGCTCCTGACCATCGTGGACAGGGGCAAGGGCGACGGGGTGGCCCAACTGCTCCAGCAGGAGGGCGTGCTGGCCCACTTTATCGCCCTCGGCAACGGCACGGCCGACCAGGGGCTCTTGTCCCTCCTGGGCCTCAAAGACACCGCCAAGGACGTGGTGTTCAGCTTCATGGAGCGCTCCACCGCCGTGAAAGCCCTGCGCAAGCTCAGCTACGCCCTGGACATCGACCTGCCCGGGCGCGGCATCGCGTTCATCCTGCCGCTGAGCAGCGTGGGCGGGAGCCAAACCAAGCAATACCTCACCGGCCAAAATGCGCCGGAACCTCAAACGGAGGAGGGGAAACCCATGTATAACGCCCAGCCCGAAACGCCCAGCCATGACCTGATTATCACCATCGTGAACCGGGGCTTTACCGACCTGGTGATGGAAGCCGCCCTGCCCGCCGGGGCGCGCGGCGGCACGGTGCTGCACGCCCGGGGCGCGGGCTCCCGGGACGCGGCGCAGTTCCTGGGCATCACCATCCAGCCCGAAAAGGAAATGGTGCTGATCCTGACGCCCCACGACAAAAAAGTGCCCATCATGCAGGCCATCACCCGGGGCGCGGGCCTGAACAGCGAAGGCAAGGGCATCGTGTTCAGCCTGCCCGTCACCGACGTGATGGGCGTCGCCCGGATGATGGAGGAGCAGACGGAGCAATAAGGAAAAGATAGGAGTTAGGAGAGAGGAGATAGAAGTTCATTTTGTCACTCAATGAATGAAACCTGAATTGCGTTCATTGATCGACAAAACAAAACTCCTATCTCCTATCTCCTAACTCCTATCTCTCTGCAAAAAAACATATCTTTTTATTTCATTTTTTGTGCAGCCACTTTTCCCCTCTAAACCTCAGCCGCAGGGCGATGCTGCGCACCAGCCATTCAAACACCAGCGCGATCCAGATGCCCGGCACGCCGAGGCCCAGCGGAATCGTGAGCGTGTAACCCAGGATGCAGCGCCCCAGCAGCAGCGCGCTCACCGACACCGCGCCGGTGTACACGCTGTCGCCCGCCGTGCGCAGCACCATGGAGGGGATGTTCGCGTCGCACCAGAGCAGCGGCATACTGAATACCGCAATGCGCAGGCAGGTGTAAATGATGCCCGTCCCCTGCTCGGTGGCATGGTACAGCTTTAAAAGCAGCGGCGTGAGCGGATAGAGAATCAGCACGGTCAACAGCAGCACGAACCGGCCCACCCGGATCATATTCCGGCAGTATTGCCGAGCCAGGTCGTAGCGCTTCGCCCCATAGCATTGGCCGCAGACCGTGCTGGCTAAGGCCGTCAGCGCGTTCGCGGAGGCGCAGTACAGGTTCAGGAGCGAGTTGGTGACGGCATGGGCGGCCAGGGCAGTGGTGGTGAGCCGCGCCAGGTACACCTGCACCAGCAGCATCCCGCCCTGGGTCAGCAGCGATTCCACGGTCAGCGGCATCCCCAGGGACATGATTTCCTTCGTGACGCCCGGCGAAAAGCGGAAAAAATGCCTGGGCCGGATGTGATAATCCGTGTGGCGCATCAGCCAGTAAACCGCCAGCGCCATGCCCAGCGTCCGCGCCACGATGTAGGAAAGTCCGGAGCCCGCCACGCCCATGGAAAGCCCGTTGATGAACAACAGGCTCAGCAGCAGATGCGCCACGTTGATCACGATGGTCAAAAGCAGGCTGGAGCGCGTGTCGCCCAGGCTGCGGAAAATGTTGAAAATGGCGTTGAACACGGAGAAGGGAATGAAGGAAACCGCCATCATGCGCATGTACCGCACGGCGTATTCGATCAGCAGCGGCTCGACATGGGGATAAATCGCGCGAACCAAAGGCTCGGAGAACAGGAATAAAAGCGCGCTGAGCACGATGGACGCCGTGCCGCACAGGCCGACGGCCTCGCCGATGGCGCTGCGGATCTCGTTCACGTCGCCCCGGCCCTTGGCCCGCGACACTACGATCGCCCCGCCCGTCGCCAGCGACAGGAACACCAGCGATACCAGGCTGTTCACCGTGCCCACCATGGACACGGCGGCAATGGCCGCTTCGCCCACGGACGACACCAGCGCGGTGGACAGCAGGCTGATGAAGCAGATGAAAAACTGATCCAGCGTGAGGGTGATGAACATCTTTCTCAGCTGGGGATACGTGAACTGGCTGGTGGTCAGCAGGCCGTCCAGGCGCTTGCGCAGGCTTTCCATACCTTCCTCCGAATGTGTCTTTTGTTCCCTGATTATAATACCGGAAACTGAAATAGTAAAGAGATTTATCGCGGGAGGCGGCGGAACATGCAAAAAAAGACGGAAGCAATCTATTTGGGCATCAAAGGCTGGGGCAGGACAGAAGCGGAAAAAGCAAACTTGCGGCATTTCCAATACCGTTTTCTGGTCAACGGATTGGAAGAATGCTTTGCCATTCACGAAGCCCAGCCAGGCTTTCCTTTGCAGAACATGCTGAAAGTCGGCTTTCCTTATGAAATATCCGCAGAGGGCGGCGCTTTGCTTTCAGTGAAAGAACTTCCTGTTCCAGCGCTGCCCGCGTATCAGCCGCCGGTCTGCGGCGTGCCCGGCGTAAGAACGGTGGCGAACTTCCTGCGCACCGCCCTGGAACCGGTGGGTACGACGCTGTATGTGTTCGGCGGCGGCTGGAACTGGCAGGACGAGGGCACCGCTGTTTCCGCGCGAACCCTCGGCGTATCGCCGGACTGGGTGCGCTTCTTCCGTAATCAGGACGGCCTGTATACCTATAAAGACCCGGACAACAGCGAGGAAAAGCGCGACCCTGCTCACAGCTTCTATCCCTTCGGCGGAATCAACCAGTATCATTATGCCGGGCTGGACTGCTCGGGCTATGTGGGCTGGGCGGTCTATAACACGCTGGAAACGGAGAGCGGCAGGCCCGGCTATGTCGGCGGCGCGAACGGGATGGCGAAGCGGTTCGCCGAAGCGGGCCTGGGCCAATGGACGAAGGAAGAAAACCTCGCCGCGGCGCTCAGACCCGGCGACATTGTGAGCATGGACGGCCACGTGTGGATTTCCGTGGGCGTGTGCGCGGACGGCAGCGCGGTGATCCTGCATTCCACGCCGTCACTCAGCCGCATGAATCAGCCCGGCGGCGGCGTGCAGATCGGCGCGGTGGGCAGGGATACGGACTGCGAAGCGTACCGCCTGGCCGACCGCTGCATGACCGCGCATTTCCCCGCCTGGCATGAACGCTACGAAACCACGCTGAAAAGCCCGGAACTGTATTTCTCTTTAAAGCAGCCGGAAAACGGCTTGTTCTCCTGGCGTCCCGACGTGCTGGCCGACCCGGACGGCATCCGCGAAATGTCCGCCGGCGAAGCGCTGAAGCTGCTGTTTTCCAAATGATATAATGAAAGGATCGAGAAACCATGCGAACGCTGTGGAATGAAGGCTGGCAGTTTGTGAAGCTGCCGCTGGGGAGCGACTACGCGCGGATGAAGCAGAGCGAAATGACGCCCGTCATCCTGCCCCACGACTGGCTGATCGCGCAGACTGAGGACTTGTATGAATCCTGCGACGGCTGGTATAAAAA
>CADAKE010000080.1 GCA_902788445.1 uncultured Eubacteriales bacterium | reverse complement strand
TCGTCCAGGCAGAAGTCCGCGTTTGGAAATTGCTCCCGCAGCGAAAGCGCCGTTTTCAGGCATGTGCACACCAGCAGCGTGCCCTGGCCCGCTTCCATCCATTGGGACAAATCAGCGCGGGAGAGGAGCGGCGCGGACTCGCCGGAACCGCATTCCGAGAAAGCAGAAACGGCTTCCCGGTTCACGTCCTCCGGCAGGGATTCCGGGATCATTTGCAGCGCGAGCACCCGGCATTCCGCGCTGACCCGGCCCCGAAACTCATTCAGCGTGGGCGAAAAGGCGAAGCGGAAGCGGCTGTCCGTTTTCCCGGCCCAATCCCCGCCGCCAAAATAGATACCGTCCCGCTGGGCGCTGCCTTGCAGGAAGCTGCATTTCAGATGCCGCCCTTCCGCGCCGACGCGCCGAAGGGACAGGGGCTGGGCGTCCTCGCACAGGAACCGCGGCGCGGGATTGCCCATGCCGAAGGGCTCCAGTTTTTCCAGCCAGCGCACGGTTTCCTCCGTCACGTCGCTGAGCGGGAGCGCCGCGTCGCACTGGATTTCCGGCAGAACCGGCCTGCCGCCGGTCTGCTCCGCCACGGCCTGGGACAGCCGCGCGGAGAACGCTTCCAAATGCTCCCTTTTCAGCGTCAGTCCCGCCGCCTGCTTATGCCCGCCGAAGCGTTCAAACAAGTCGGCGCACTGGCTGAGCGCCTGGTAGATGTCGATGCTTCCGGCGCTTCGGGCGCTGCCCACGCAGGTGTCGCCGTCCACCGCCAGCGCCACCGTGGGATAGGCGTACTGCTCCGCCACGCGCCCGGCGGCCAGGCCCACCACGCCGCTGTTCCAGCCTTCGCCCCAGACCACGATGGCGTGACGCTCCACCAGGTCCATTTCCGCCGCCTGGGAAAGCGCCGCGTCCAGCACGACGCCCTCCTGGGCTTTGCGCTCCTGGTTCAGCGCTTCCATTTTCAGGGCCAGCGCTTCGGCCTCCTGGAGGCTGCGGGTGGTCAGCATATCGAACGCGATTCTTGCGGAAGCCATGCGTCCGCAGGCGTTCATGCGCGGGGCGATTTGGAAACCCACCTGGTCGCTGCTGACAGAGCCCTGCACCCCCGCCCGGGCCATCACCGCCCTGAGTCCGGGCCGTTTGGTCTGCGCCAGCCTTTTCAGCCCCAGGGAAACGATCACCCGGTTCTCATCCGTCAGCGGCACCATGTCCGCCACCGTAGCGACCGCGGCTAACTCCATCAATTCCATCGCCCGCTCGCCCACCAAGGCCAGCGCCAGCTTCCAGGCTACGCCCGCGCCGCAGAGGCCGGGGAAGGGATACCCTCCCAGCAGGGGAGACGCGACCGCGTTCGCGGGAGGCAGTTCGTCCAAGTGCCGGTGATGGTCGGTCACGACGACGGTCATCCCCAGTTCCTTGGCCCGCTTCACCTCCGCAATGCTGGTGATACCGCAGTCCACGGTGATCAGCACATCCGCTTCGCCTGCCAGCTTTTCCACGGCGGGCAGGTTCAGGCCGTACCCCTCCTTGTGCCGGTCGGGCAGGTACACGCTCCGCGCCATCCCCAGCATTCCCAGCGCTTCCCACAGGATGGCGGAAGCGGACACGCCGTCCACGTCGTAGTCGCCGTAGATCACCGCGCGTTTTCCCTGCTTCGCCGCTTCCCGAATCAATTCCGCCGCGTCGGCGATTCCGTGCAGATCCTCGGGCCTGCGCAGCTGCTCCGGTGAAGGATTCAGGAACCGCCGAGCGTCCTCCGGCGCAGTGACGCCGCGCGCCGCGAGCAGGTCAGCCAGCCAGCCGGGAAGCCCGGGCAGCGGCGCGGACGTTCGGGCAGGGGAAGCAAGGGAAAGATGGAGCATGGAAACCTCCGGAATAGACCGCAATGATCGTGTATCGAAAGAAGAAAGGGCTTTCAGGTGATTTAAAAAAGGATAAAAAGAGGGTGCCGCGCGAAACACGGCACCCTGGAAAATCTTACTTTACCTTGCCAAAGAGGGCAGGCTTGCTGGTGATGGCGGTGAAACACAGCTGGAACGCGCGCATTGCCAGGGTGGAAAGGGCGCTCGCCATCACGCCAGCGCTCAGCGCGTAGCCAATATTCCGGGAGAAGGAGAAGATCATCAGGACCAGGGCCAGCGCCATCACCGCGCCATGGGCGATCCAAACGCTCTTGGCGGCGTTCTTCATGCCCAGCTTGGTAGCCTGCTTGGGCGCGCTGCCTTCGCCGATCTGCTTGCTGATGGCGGAGGTGCGGGTGACGGCGGCGTACATGGAGAGCAGGACGCCCAGCAGCACAGCCACCAGCGTGCCGACGCTCAGCATGTAGGAAGAGGGCACAACGACGGTCGCCAGGAAGAACATCGCCAGCACGACGGTGCACCATACGGCGATAAAGGCGGAAACGCCCGTCAGCTTGCCGATGGCCACCAGGTAAATCAGCGCGCACACGAGCAGCGCCGCGCACAGGATCACGACCACCTTCAGCACGATGCCAGCGGAAGCGGGCACGTCGCCGGTGCCGCTCTGGGTCAGGGTCACGTCCACAGCGCCGTTATTGGCCAGGAAAGCATAGTTCGCGCCGGCGCGGTAAGCGCTGTCGCCCAGGCCCAGACCGGCGGTCACTTTGCCGTCGCCCACGGTGGCGTAGGTGCTCACGGTTTCGCCGTCGCAGGAGACGGACAGGTAAGAAGGATCAGCGTCCTTGAGCTTCTGGGCGCCTTCCTTGGTGAGTTCAAATTCGAGGGTCACGGAATAGCTGGAGCCGCTGGTCTTGGCGGCGTATTTCGCCTGCTTTACGTCTTTTTCAGTCAGCACCACGTTGCCGTTGGTGTCGGTGAATTCAAAGTGGGCCTGCATGGTGGCCATGCCCAGTTCGCTCGCGCGCTGGGTCGCGGACAGCTTGCGCAGTTCCACGCGGATCGCGTCGCCCTTGAGGGCGGCCGCCACGTCCGATTCGCCCAGGCCGCGCAGGCGGGCCTTGATGGTTTCGATGGAGGCGTTCACCGCGTCCTCAGAAACGCCTTCGGGCAGGCTGTAGGAATAATCCGTATAAGTGCCGCCGCCCAGGGTACGGTCCAGGGGCAGGGAGGCGGGCCAGTTTTCGCTGCTCACGGGCACCCAGGGCAGCAGCACGTTCACGCCTTCGCTGTCCAGGGGCATCCCGGTCAGGGAAATGATGGAAACAAACACCAGCACGGCACACAGCACGATCAGGCAGATAAAGCCCTTGGCGCCGGAGGTGATGGGTTTGCGGTTGGACGCTGATTTGTTCGCCATAATGATTCTCTTCCTCTCGTTGTAAAATGCTCTTTGAACGCGCGAAGCGTTTCCTTTATACGGTAGACTTCCACATTATACTCTCATCGGCCTTTTCCGTCAAGCGAAAACCGGCGTTTTTCAGGGCAATCGCTTACAGATTGTGTGCAACAAGAAATCTCGGGTATGTAGGGGCGGATAGCATCCGCCCGCGCTAAACAATGTCATACAAACCATGAAAATGCTGATTTCCGCCAATCGTTTCTTTCGGGCGGATGATATCCGCCCCTACATTGATCGCAATTCTTTCTCGGTTTCGTAACTATTTTGTCACGGAATTGCAATAAACGATTGCCCTGGGCGTTTTTTCGCCGTCCGGCGTTTCGGCGGAACCGCTTATTTTTTCCAATTGTCCTGCCAGAGCGTCCGCTTTCTTTGCAGCATTTCATCCGTGCGGTCGATGTAGTGCTGCACCTCGCTCACGTTGGGGGCGCGCTCAATGCGGCCGATGGACGGATCGACGCGCTTGCTGATCGCCCCCGCGCCGCAGGCCAGCACATGGCCGGTTTCCTCCATCATGTCCACGTTGTAGGCGCAGGCGTGGCCGGGCAGAGCGTAGCCCACGTTTTCCAGGTTGCCCGCCATGTGCTTCTGGCGGTAGAGGTAATAGGGCCGCATCCCGCGCCGGGCCGCTTCCTCCCGGCCAGCGTCCACCATCTGAGACACCATATCGCCGTCCGGCAATTGCGCTTCCCACAGGTGCAGCAGGCTGCTGCGCTTGATGGATAGGGTGTGTACCGTCAGGCTTTCCGGGGAAAGGTTCCGGCTCCATTGCAGCGTTTGGAGGAACATGTCCAGGTTTTCGCCAGGCAGCCCGGCGATCAAATCCATGTTGATGTGATGGAAGCCAATCTTCCGCGCCAGGGCATAGGCCGCTTCGGTCTGGGCGGTGGTGTGGCGGCGGCCGATGATTTCCAAGGTCTGGTCGTGCATGGTCTGGGGGTTGATGGAAATGCGGGTGGCCCTGTGGTCATGAATGACGATCAGCTTGTCCGCGTCGATGGTGTCCGGGCGGCCCGCCTCGACTGTTACTTCCATGGCGTGGTCAATGAACGGCTGGGCGGCGGACAGCACCTGGTCGAGCAGCGCGGCGCTGAGGGAGGTCGGCGTGCCGCCGCCCATATAAAAGGCGCGGGGACGCAGGCCCTTTTCCTGAATCAATTCCAGCGTGCCAGCGATTTCTTTTTTCAGCGCCTCCACGTAGGGGGCAAGCTGTTTTCCCTTGCCGACCTCGCCGCTTAAAAATGAGCAGTACGCGCACCGGGAAACGCAGAAAGGAATGCCGACGTACAAATCCACTTCGTCATCCTGGGGCACGGAAAGCGCCTGCTGCACCTCGATGATCTCCCGCAGCAGCGCGGCCTTTTCGGGCAGCAGGTCGAAGGTTTCGCGCGTTTCCGCTTCGGCTTGTTCCAGCGTCAGCCCCCGGCTCATGCCCTCGTAGAGCAGGCGCGTGGGCCGGATGCCGGTCAGCGAACCCCAGGGCGGCGTGCGGCCCGTGGCCTGCTTCATCACGTCGTAGAGCGCCTGTTTGATGAGGCGCTTATGATACCGCTTTTCCAACAGCGGGTCGGAGGAAACAGCCTGCGATTTTTCCGCGTTTCCTTCCGCGCTTCCGGTCATTTCCACGCGGCAAAAGCGCACGCCGTTTTCTTCGCGTTCGGTGTGCGCAATCACGATTTCCCCGCCGGGCTCGTTGATGCGGAACTGTGCCCCGCCCCAGAAAATGCGCACCACGTCGGCTAAATCGTTGGCGAAATGCGGGGTCGGGGTCATGAGGGAAATGCTTGGGTTCATGGCGATTCTCCCTTTGCGGTTAGAGTACAGAGTGCAGAGTACAGAGTGCAGATGATTTTGATGCGCTTTGGCTTGCGTTGAAAAAACAAACACATCTGTACTCTGTACTCTGCACTCTGTACTCTCCGATCTGATATTAAAAGTATTTTTCTTTTTCTTCTTCCATGGTGCTCGGCCCGCCGTGGCCGGGGCAAATGATCCAATCCTTTTCCTCCCGCAGCAGGCGGCGCAGGGATTTGGCCAGCGACATTTCATCCCCGCCCGGCAGGTCGGTGCGGCCATAGCCGCCACTGAACATCGTGTCGCCGGTGAACAGCGCGTCGCCGATGGCATAGCACACGCTGCCCAGGGTATGCCCCGGCGTATGCATCACCGCAATGTCCAGGCCCGCCAGATGCAGCTTGTTCCCCTCCTGCACATAATTCGTGGCGGCGGGCCGCGGCGCGTCGTCCCCGATCATCGTGCCCGCGCTCCAGACAGGGTCCAGCAGCATCACGTCGTCGGAGGGATGAAGATAAATCGGTATGTCCGCAAAAGCATGTAAAGCGCCCGTGTGGTCAAAATGCCCGTGGGTCAGCAGCACAGCCGCCGCACGCTTCCCATCCAGCGCCGCCTTGATCTTTTCCGCTTCCGCGCCGGGGTCGATCACGACCGCTTCCTCCGCGCCTTCGTTATAGACGATATAGCAGTTGGTCTGAATCGGGCCGACTGTCAAAGCGTCAATTTTCATTTGATTTCCTCTCATAATAGCTCCAAAATGGTTTCCGCCATTGTCATTGTATCCTTGATGCTCCGATTCTCGTCCCGCAGAATCACCGGGAAACCGCAATGCAGGAAGGCGTCGAAGTTCTTCCGGGAATTGACCCGTTTCAGGCATTCCCGGAAATTGTTCAGGGCTTTTTCGGGCTCAGGTTCTTCCAGCATCAATCGGTACAGAAATTGCTTTTCCCTGTCCGGCCGTTCAAAAAAGCGCCGGATGGAGATCTCCGGGTCGGCCAGCATAATCACCACGTGGCGCTCATCGGAGATTTGCTTTAGCGTTTCGGGCCGGATGTTGGTGTCCACGAAGATTTTCTTTCCCTGCTTGGCAAGGTCTTTGAGAATACGCAGTTCCAGGATTTCGCATTCTTTCGTTACGCCGTTGATCCATTCCTCGTATTCGTCAGGCGTTCTGCGGATAAAATCGTGCCAGTCCCGCAAATCCCGCGTGTAGGTGAGGCAGGGAAATTCCCGGCTGTCCAGACTGTCCAACAGTGCGTTGTGGTAGTTTTCCTCGCACGCGATGCCGCCATATTTCTCCGCCAACCGCTTCACCATCGTGGACTTTCCAGCGTATGCGGTGCCATTGAAAAAATACATATTTTCGTATTTCATGGCATTTTCAGAAGTTTTTATGGCTGTCCAGCAGGATGGTCACGGGCCCGTCGTTGACGAGATGCACCATCATATGCGTGCGGAACACGCCGTTTTCCACGGGCACGCCCAGCTTGCGCATTTCGGCGCAGCAGAGTTCATACAGTTCATTGGCCCGTTCGGGGCGTTCGGCCTGGGTGAAGCCGGGGCGGTTCTGCCCCCGCGCGTCGCCGAGCAAGGTGAACTGGCTCACCGCCAAAACGCCGCCCTGCACGTCCTTCACCGACAGGTTCATCTTGTCGTTTTCGTCCTCAAAGATGCGCAGCTTCACGATCTTGCCCGCCATGTACACGGCATCCTTTTCCGTGTCGCCGACCTCCACGCCGATCAACGCGCACAGGCCCTTTTCAATCCGGCCCGTTTCTTGTCCTTCCACTGTCACATAGGCTTCGGAAACCCGCTGCACCACACAACGCATGAATACACTTCCTTGCTTTATAGAATCATTGTTGATTTGTAATGAAAAATCAATCAACAATCGCTGTCATTCTGACGGCTTGAAAAGCCGGAAGAATCACCTTCGCAGTTCTTTTCGTCCATGTCAGCGGATCAATGAACAAACGGGAGATTCTTCCCTGTCGCTGCGCGACGGTCAGAATGACATTGAGGTTAGCAGGTTCTCTTGTCGCTTCCCATTCGCTCTTTCGATAACCGCTTCCGCGACCCTGATCCCATCCGCGGCGGCGCTCATGATGCCGCCCGCGTAGCCCGCGCCTTCACCACAGGGATAGAGGCCGCCGATGTTGCTTTCAAAGCGGCTGTCCCGCAGCAGGCGCACCGGGCAGGAGGAGCGGCTCTCCACGGCGGTCAGCACGGCTTCAGGCAGGGCGAAGCCCTTTAACTGCCGCTCAAACGCCTGAATGGCGAAGCGGAGGCCCTCATAGGCAAAGCCCGGCAGCACCGCCCGGAAATCCGCCGGGGTCACGCCGGGACGGTAGGTGGGATGAACGGCCCCGCTCAGTGCTTTCGTTTCCCGGCCCACCAGCAAATCCCCGGCCAACTGCACCGGCGCGAAATAATTCCCGCCGCCCGCGCGGAACGCCCGCTCCTCCCAGGCTCTTTGCAGGGCGTAACCCGCCAAAGGATGGTCGTCCCCGAAGTCCTCGGGCCGCACGTCCACCAATAGCGCGGCGTTGGCGTTCTCTCCGTCCCGGGCGAAGGGGCTCATGCCGTTCACGCACACACCGCCAATGCGACTGGCCGCCGCCGCCACCGTGCCGCCGGGGCACATGCAGAAGGTGTAGGCCCCGCGCCCGTCGGGCAGCTTCGTGGCTAAATGATACTCCGCCGCGCCCAGCGCCGGGTGGTTCGCAAACTTTCCATACTGGCTTTTGTTGATAAGAGATTGGGGATGCTCGATTCTGGCCCCTACGGAGAAAGGCTTCTGGATCATGTTCGCCCCGGCTTGAAACAGCATTTGCTGGGTGTCGGCGGCGCTGTGGCCGATGGCGATGACCAGCGCGTCGGTGGCGATTTCGCCGGGGCCGTTTTCATCGGTATATTCCACGGCTACGATCTGCCCGGCTTTTACGATCACATTTGTCAGCTTGGTGGAGAAGCGCACCTCCCCGCCCAAGGCAATGATTTCCTCCCGGATGGCGGCGACTACTTTCGGCAGGTTGTCCGTGCCAATGTGGGGCCGGGCCAGATAGAGGATTTCCTCCGGCGCGCCGTGCTCCACCAGTTCTTTCAGCACCATGCCGCAGCGCTTGTCCTTGATGCCGGTGGTCAGCTTGCCGTCGGAGAACGCGCCCGCGCCGCCCTCGCCAAACTGGATGTTGCTTTCCGGGTTCAGTTCGCCCGTAGCGGCGAAGCGCTCCGTTGTCCGGGCCCGCCTGTCCACCCGCTCGCCGCGCTCCAGCACAATGGGCTTCATCCCCGCCCTTGCCAGCGTCAGCGCCGCAAACAAGCCGCCGGGGCCGAACCCCGCCACCACCGGGCGCGGGCCGTTGTATTCCCGGCGAATTACCTGCAACCCTGTCATGGGCTGCACTTTGGAAGCCATGCCGGGTTTCAGCTTCTTTAATATCGCATCCTCGTTTTTGATTTGAACATCCACGGACAGCACGAAATGCACGTCGCCCTTATCCCGGGCGTCCACGCTCTTTTTGCTCACGCGCCAGGAGGTTACGGCGCTTCTGTCCGCTTTGATTTTTTTCAGCGCCAGGGCAAGCGGCAGTTCCGCTTCCATATCCAAAGGCGCTTTCAGGTTTGCGATGCGAATCATGCCGCTTCCTCCTTTGCTTTGACGTCCCAGATTATACCATGCTTTACCGGATTATTCAAACAGAAAGATTCTCCCCGCGCTGACAGGGAGAATCATTCGGGCAAATCGCTTACCCGTGGACAAACCTTTGCTTCTGTGTTACAATGCTTTCGTCATGGGAAACCGTGACCCGGGCGAAGCGGTGAGCGGCCTCCAGGATACGAAAGGAGGCGATTCAATGAGCCTCACGGAAGTGTTGGCGCTATTGGATTTAATCGTAACAGTTACTTTAGTAGTTGTTACAGCAATGAAAAAGTAACCGCCCAGATCAAGGAAACGGTTACTTTACAGCAATGAAAAAGTAGGCCGCAACCTGTCAGCACCAGGTAAAGCCGCTTCATCTGGTGTTATTATAACACATCATCTGAAACATTGCAATCCTGTTTCCTCAGGAACAGACAATGATTTTCTGGAAAGTGAGAAGCAAATGACAAATCTTTCAGGGCTGAAAATCGGCATGATTTCCCTGGGCTGCGTGAAGAACCGGGTGGATTCGGAGCAGATGCTGAGCGAACTGACGGAAGCGGGCATGGTCATTACCCACGAGCCCAGCGAGGCCGACGTGCTGATCGTGAACACCTGCGGGTTCATCGCCCCGGCCAAGGAAGAATCCATCGACGCGATTTTTGAAATGGCGGAATACAAAAAGACCGGGCGCTGCCGGGTGCTGTGCGTGACCGGGTGCCTGGCCCAGCGGTACAAGGATGAATTATTATCGGAGATTCCGGAGATCGACTGTCTGCTGGGCGTGAACCAATACGCCCACCTGGCGGATTATCTGGCGCAGGCTTTGGGCGGCCAGCGCCCGGCGGATACCAAGCGGCAGGGCGGGTTCCTGGAATGCGGGCGCGTGCTGACCACGCCGCCCTATTCGGCGTATGTGAAAATCGGCGACGGCTGCGACAACCGCTGCACCTACTGCGCTATCCCGCTGATTCGCGGCGGCTACCGCTCCCGGGACAAGCAAGCCATTTTGGATGAAATCCGCGCTTTGGCAGAAAAAGGCGTGCGGGAACACATCCTGATCGCCCAGGACACCACCAAGTACGGCATCGATAACGGCTCTTCCCTGGCGGAACTGCTGCGCGAGGCGGCGCGGATTCCCGGCGTGGACTGGCTGCGCAGCCTGTACATGTACCCGGACGAAACGAACTTGGAGCTGCTGGAAACGATGGCGGCGCATGACAATATCTGCAAGTATCTGGACTTGCCCTTGCAGCACGCCGCGCCGGGATTACTGCAAAAAATGAACCGCCGGGGTACGGTGGAACATACCAAGGAAATGCTCACGGCCGCGCGGCGGATGGGCTTCTGCCTGCGCACCACGTTCATCGTGGGCTTCCCCGGCGAAACGGAGGACGACTTCCGGGCGCTCATGGACTTTACCGAGGAGATGGCCTTTGACCGCATGGGCGCGTTCGCCTAGCTGATGGCCTTGCAGGCGAAGATCAGCCTGGAGCGCAATCAACTGCGCGTCGGGAAAACGGAAAAGCTGCTCGTCACCGGCCACAACGGCATGAACTACACCGCCCGCTCCGCCTGGGAGGCCCCCGACGCCGACGGCGAAATCATGCTGTTCAGCAAAGCACCGCTCAAAGAAGGGCAGTTCGTTCAGGCAAAGATCACTGGCGCGGAGACGTATGATTTGAGCGCGGAGACGGTGGAATAGTTTATTCCTTCGCCACGACCCGGCCAGTCTCAATCCCATAGTACTGAAAGCACCGAACTGCGTTCCGGTCGATACGTTCGCCCCAGGCGAGGATGGGCACACAGGGCGGACAGGATAAGTGCGCGTCGGCGAGGACGCGGCCTTCGGCTTCACTGACAGGGATTTCAATGCTTGTGGCAAGCATCGCTTCACGCAGGGAAAGCGCGCGTTCGGGATGGGGGAGAGGCGGCGGGGCGGTTTCGATAGCGGGCCGCCGGGGAAGACGCAATAGAGCTTCTTCCAATTTGTTCAGTCCATCCTCCGGCGTATCCGGGGTGAACATCATGGTCAGAAAATCCGGGTCGGAAAACTCGCATTCCATGTTGTGCACCCGCAATACGTCATGCAGTTCGTCCCCGGTATATCCGTAGGCTTTCGGCGCGAGGGTCAGCTTGATGGGCTCGTCGCCAATCAAGATATAACCGTGCTGGGATAAATCTGATTTTAAACGATCTAAAGCTGCGGTCAAATGATCCAGCTTTTTTTCGTATCCATCCGCCAAATCAGCGTTGCAGGCGTCCAGGGATTGCAGAATCAGATAGGACGGGCTGCTGGAAGCGAACAGCGCCATGGCCCGGTTGGCGTTTTCAGTGAAGCAGGCAGGCGCTTTTTTTCCGATATGCAGGTACGCCGCGCCGGTCAGCGCGGATAGGGTTTTGTGCGCTGAATCGCAGCACAGGTCGGCGCCCAAGGAAATCGGGTGGCGGTCGGGCCGCAGGAATTTCAGGTAGGCACCATGAGCGTTGTCCACCAGCAGGGGCACGCCGAAAGCGTGGCAGACCGCGGAAAGCGCGGCAATGTCCAGGCAGTTGCCCAGGTAGTCCGGGCTGGTGAGGTATACCGCTGCGGGCTGTTCAGGCAGAGCGGATAAGCGCTGCCGCAGGGTATCGGCGCTGAGCGGACAGGAAATCATGCTCGCCGGATTGTCAGGATACAGCCATTCCACCTCCGCGTCCAGCAAAGCGCAGGCGGACAGGAAAGCTTTGTGCGCGTTGCGGCCCGCTAAAATCAAGGGCTTGCGGCCGCTTTCTTTCGCGTTCAGCAGCGCCAGATACACCATCGCCCGGATGCAGAGGGAGGAGCCTTCGGTGGAGTATACCGTTTTGCCCGCGCCAAAAAGCGAGGACGCGTTTTCCTCGCTTTTCAGGATGATGCCGGTAGGATGATACAATTCATCCGCCCCGGCGATTTCGGTGATGTCCACACCCTCCATGCCCAGGTGCGGCTGGCCTTTGTGACCGGGCATGTGGAGGCGCAGGGTTTTGCGTTCCTGATATTGATTAACAAAATCTAAGATCGGCGTTTTCATGATGCAAATAGAATTAAGCTCTCCCTTACAGCTTTCTTCGGAAAGGGGTCTGGGGGAAACCCATTCTTTGGCTTCAAAGAATGGGTTTCCCCCAGAAAACTCCTTATTCGTCCTCTATCGCCTTCGCGGCTTCCAGCATGATGGCGCACTCCATGCGCTTGCGGAACAGGTCGCAGCCGTACTTGTATACGCCGCGGACTGAACCGGTGGCATGGTAGGCGTTGGCGGCGCAGCCGCCGGAGCAGTACAGCTTGGCCCAGCAATCGCCGCATTCGGGGCGGGCGTAGACGTTGCAGGCGGCGAAGTCTTCCTGAACCGCTGTGTTCGTGACGCCGTCCCACACGTTGCCCAGCTTGAATTTTTCCTCGCCCACGAACTGATGGCAGGGGTAGAGGTCGCCCCACGGTGTGACGGCCATGTATTCGGTGCCCGAGCCGCAGCCCGAAATGCGCTTGTAGATGCAGGGCCCGCCGGAGAGGTCGATCATGTAATGGTAGAAAGTGAAAGGCCGGCCCTCTTTCCGGCGTTGTAGCATCAGCTCCGCCAGCTTTTCATACTGCTCCATCACGATGGCTTTGTCCGCTTCTGTCAGGGCGGAAGGGTCGTCCGCCGCGCAGACCACCGGCTCCATGCTCAGTTCCGTAAAGCCCAAATCCAGCATCGTCTGAATGTCTTTCAGAAAGTCCGGGTTCGCGTGGGTGAAGGTGCCGCGCATGTAATAGTTTTTCCCTTCCCGCGCTTTGACCAGCTTCTGGAATTTGGGCACGATCTTTTCCCAACTGCCGTTCCCGGCGTAGTCTACCCGGAAGCGGTCGTGGATTTCCTTGCGCCCGTCCAGGGAAAGCACCACGTTGCTGCATTCGCGGTTGGCGAAGTCGATCACGTCGTCGTCGATCAGCACGCCGTTGGTGGTGAGGGTGAAGCGGAAGTTTTTGTTGTGTTCCTTTTCGATGCCGCGGGCGTAGGCTACCAGCCGCTTTACCACGTCAAAGTTCATCAGCGGCTCGCCGCCGAAGAAGTCCACCTCCAGGTTGCGCCGGGTGCCGGAATGGGCCACCAGGAAATCCAGGGCCTGCTTGCCCACCTCAAAGGACATGATGGCTCGCTCGCCGTGGTACTTGCCTTGGCTGGCGAAACAGTAGGAGCAGTTCAGGTTGCAGGTGTGCGCCACGTGCAGGCACAGGGCTTTCACCACCCCGGCGGTTTTCTGTTTCAATTCACCCGCCATCGGCGCGAAGGTGTCGGGGGTAAAGAGCCTGCCCTGTTCCTTTAGTTCCGTAATCTGGCCGTAGCAGTCCGCGATTTCTTCCGGCGTCACACCCTCCTGGCTTCCATACTTTTCCAGCATGGAATGCAGGATTTCTTCCCGGCTCTCAGTTTCGTAGCGTTCAATGATATCATAAGCAATGTCGTCCACCACATGCACGCTGCCGGAGCAGGTGTCCAGCACGATGGGCAGGCCGTGGAGCTTGTATTGATGAATCATAGTATTATCCTTTTTGCGTACAGTATTTTTATGTTCTAAGTTCAAAGTTCCAAGTTCTAAGCAATGTCGGCTTCGTTTGACAAAACGGCTTGGAACTTAGAACTCAGAACTTAGAACTGTCCAACACAGAAAAAATGCCGCCCGCAGGCGGCATGAGGCGCGGAATTATTTGCTTTCCTTCTGGGCCTTGTTTTCACACTTCTGGTTGGCGATGCCGCAGCTGGTTTTGCACGCGGACTGGCAGGAAGTCTGGCATTCGCCGCAGCCGCCGTTCTTGGCGGATTCGCACAGGCTGCGGGTGTTCAAGGTCTGGATGTGCTTCATGGTGATTTCCTCCCCAATAAGTCAAATTGAAATTTACGTTTTATTTTAGCACAGCGCGGAATAGAAGTCAATCGCCAAATTCAATGCGGGCAGGGCAATCGCTTACAGATTGTATGCAGCAAGAAATCCCGGAGATGTAGGGGCGGATAGTATCCGCCCGCGCTAAACAATGTCATACAAGCCATGAANNNCCGCGCTAAACAATGTCATACAAGCCATGAAAATGCTGATTGCCGCCATCCGTTTCTTTCGGGCGGATGATATCCGCCCCTACATTGATCGCACTTGTTTCTCGACTTCGTAACCATTTTGTCACAAAATTGCAATAAGCGATTGCCCTGCAATGCGGGAGACTTCGGCTGTGCCGCATCAGGGTTTGCGACGGCGTTATTCCACCGCGATCAGGTAGTAATACAGCGGCTGTCCGCCCGCGTGCACCTCCACGTCGCAGTCGGGATACAGTTCTTCGATCTCCGCGCCCAGGGCTTCGGCGTCGGCTTCCTTGGTGTCCGCGCCATAATACACGGTCACGAGGCCGTCGTCCTCGGTCACGATGGCCTTGAGCAGTTCCAGCGCCACGTCGTGCACGCTGTCGGACTTGAATTCCACCTTGCCGTTATGCAGGCCGATGATGTCGCCTTCGTTAATGTGCATGTCCTCAAAATCGCTGTCGCGGACGGCGTAGGTGATGGTGCCGGTGCGCACCTTCTGGGCGGCTTCCTCCATGCGCTCGGCGTTTTCGTCCGCGCTCATGTCAGGCTGGAAAGCCACCGCCGCGGCGATGCCCATGGCCACGTTCTTAGTAGGAATGACCACCACGTTTTTCTCGCTGATTCTGGCGGCCTGCTGGGCGGCCAGAATGATGTTGCCGTTGTTGGGGAACACGAACACCGTTTCCGCGTTCACGGATTCGATGGCCTTGGACAGATTCTCGATGGAAGGGTTCATGGTCTGCCCGCCCTCCACGATGGCGTCCACCTGCAAATCCTTGAGGATGCTGGAGAAGCCTTCGCCCAGGGAAACGCTCACCATGCCAAAGGGCTTGGGCGGTTCTTTCTGATGCTGTTCTTCCTCGGCCTGCTCTTTCAGGCGGCGGGCTTCCAGCAGGTTTTCGACTTCGATGTCGGTCAGGTCGCCCAGTTCCATGCCGTATTGCAGCACGCGGCCGGGGTCGCCCGTGTGCACATGGACGGTCAGCCCTTCCTCCCTGCCGCCCTCCAACTGCACCATGTCGCCCACGCGGTTCAGGCGGCGGCGGAAGTGGTCGATATCGCTGTCCTGCGTTTCCTCCTTGATGTTCTTCACGTGGAAGCGGGTGTGGTAAGCGAACTTGATTTCCTCGATGGCGTCGTGGTCGTCCACAAACTCCGCGGCCTCGGCGGCGGCTTCTTCGGCGGCGGCTTCCTCGATGGTTTCGCCCCGCAGCACGGCGGCATAGCCGGTGTAGATCAGGAGCAAGCCGCGCCCGCCCGCGTCCACCACGCCCGCCTGCTTCAGCACGGGCAGCATTTCAGGCGTGCGCTTTAAGATCGCTTCGCCGCTTTGCAGAATCACGTTGAACAGCGCGTCGTAATCGTCCGGCGCGGCCTCGGCCTGCTTCACCGCGTCCTCGGCGATGGTGCGGGCGACGGTCAGGATGGTGCCCTCCTTGGGCTTCATGACCGCTTTATAGGCGGTCTCCGCTCCCTTTTGCAGGGCGGCGGCGAACTGGACGGGCGTGATTTTTTCCACGCCCTTGAGCGCCTTGGCGAAGCCGCGGTAGAGCTGGCTGGTGATGACGCCGCTGTTCCCGCGCGCGCCGCGCAGGGCGCCTTTGCTCAGCGCCTCCGCCGCCTCGTCCGCCCGGGTGATTTCACGGGCGTTGATTTCCCTGGTCGCGCTGGCCATGGTCAGCGACACGTCAATCGACTGTACCTGTATCAAAGGGTTTCCCTCCGTTCAATCGTGGAAAATCAAATGCGGATGCCTTCCACGGAAATGTTGACGGAGCGAACCTTCACGCCCGTCATACTCTCGAGCTTGTAGCGCACGACCTCAACGATGGTTTTGCACACCTCGGCCACGGAAATGCCGTATTCCACCACGATGAACAAATCCACGTCCAGCTCGTCGTCCACCAGGCGCACCTGCACGCCCTTGCTCAGATTTTCCCGGCCCAGCCATTCCACCAGGCCGTCCTTGGCACGCTTGGAACACATGGCCACGATGCCGTAGCATTCCAGCGCCGCATAACCAACAACCTTGAGCATCACGTCCTCAGCGATAAAGATCGTGCCCAGGTCATTCTTGATTTTACACTCCATATTTACGAACCTCCTTAGCCGGTTCTGATTCAGATGGACATTCTGAATCAATCTATAGTATAATGTATTTTGAAGCGTGATGCAAGCCTTGAAACCCGAAACTGGGAATTTTTCTGCGCAGAGGGTTACCATTCACATAATGCTGAACTAAAAAGGGATACGCTGGGGGCTCCGCGCCCCCAGACCTGCGCCAGGGTGGTAACCGTCCGCAGCCTCAATCGACGCAAGTCCGCTTCATGCGGA
>CADAKE010000079.1 GCA_902788445.1 uncultured Eubacteriales bacterium | reverse complement strand
TTCCAGGCTCCTGAGGTGATCTTTGCTTATTCTCAAAACGGCCTGAACGGCATGAGCCAGGCGATGCACAGCCTGCTTCGCGGGCGCGTCTGCCGGGGATATTGGCGCGATAAGGAACGGCCCATCCTGATCAACAACTGGGAAGCGACCTACTTCGATTTCAACCACGAAAAGATCATGAAGATCGCCCAGGCGGCCGCCGACGCGGGCATCGAACTGTTCGTGCTGGACGACGGGTGGTTCGGCAAACGCAACAGCGACAACTGTTCTTTGGGTGACTGGGTGGTGAACAAAGAAAAGCTGCCCGGCGGGCTGGACGCGCTGGGCAGGGATTTGAACGCCCTGGGCCTGAAATTCGGATTGTGGTTCGAGCCGGAAATGGTGTCGCCGGACAGCGATCTGTACCGCGCGCATCCCGACTGGTGCCTCCACGCGGGCAACCGCCGCCGCACCACCGCCCGCGACCAGCTGATTCTGGACATGGGCAGACAGGAAGTTCAGGATTATGTGATTGAGGCTGTGTCCGCGGTGCTGCGCTCCGCGCCGATCGAGTACGTGAAATGGGACATGAACCGCAATTTCCTGGAAGCGGGGTCGGAAGCGCTTTCCGACGGACGCCAGGGGGAGACGGCGCACCGCTATATGCTGGGCCTCTACCGCGTGCTGGAAGCGGTCACCCAGGCGTTCCCGCGGGTGCTCTTTGAAAGCTGCTCGGGCGGCGGCGGGCGCTTTGACGCGGGGATGCTGTACTACATGCCCCAGACCTGGACGAGCGACGATACCGACGCCGTGGCCCGCCTGTCCATCCAGTACGGCACCAGCCTTTGCTATCCCACCAGCGCGATGGGAGCCCACGTGTCCGCCGTGCCGAACCACCAGATCGGCCGCGTCACCGGGATGCGGATGCGCGGCGACGTGGCGCTGGGCGGCAATTTCGGGTATGAACTGGATTTGTCCGCGCAAACTGACGAAGACAAGGAAGAAATCAAGCGGCAGGTTCGGCAGGTCAAGGCCCTCCGCAATACCACCCAGCGGGGCGTGTTCACCCGCCTGCTCAGCCCCTTTGAGGGCAACGTGACCGCCTGGCAGTTTGCCGACGAACAGCGCGTCATTCTCTGCGCCTACCGCACGCTGAACATGCCCAACGGTGAAGAACTGCGCGTGCGGCTGCATGGCGTGCCGGAAGGAACCTATCGGACGGCGGACGGCCAGACGGTTTCCGGCAGCGACCTGACGCGCGCCGGGGTTCCGCTCCTGTTCCCGCGCCAGGACTTCGCGTCCATCGTGATGGTGTTTGAGCGCGTGCCCGCGGAATCCTGAGTTCTCGTCTATTTATGCCTGCTGCTATAATGCTGCTGCCGGTATTGCAGCGGCGTTTCCCCGAACTGCGCCCGGAAGCGGCGCACAAAGTTGCTCACGTCCGGGTAGCCGCACTGCTGGGCCACCCCGGCGATGGAAAGCTCGGAATGCTGCAAAAGGAACTTGGCCCGCGTCAGACGGCTCTGCGTCACATACTGCATGGGGCTCAGGCCCACAGCGCGGCGGAAATGTACCGACAGGCAGTTGGGGGACACGTGGTATTTCTTCGCCAATTCGCTCAAGGAAAAGCCGCTGGTCAGGGAGTTTTCCAATTCGCTCATAATGTCCTGCACCGGCAGGAAGGACAGTTGGTTGGCGGGAATGAACATATCGGGCCGCAGGGTCTGCGCGTCGGTGAGGATCAGGGTCATGAGGGCCTCCGCCTTGGTGTCGGCGTAGCGCCCGCCCTCTTCCTGCACGGTGGTGAGCATGGAAAAATACTGGTCGAACCGGGGCTTGAAATCCCCCGCCTGCATCACATAGGGGAACTGCTCGCCGTGGAAGCGGAAAACGGATAAGAGCAGCACGTCGTTGTGGAATGCTTTTAACTGCGTCTGCGGAATCAGCAGGTAATACCGGCGGTAGGGCAGCCGCACGGGCTTGGAGGCGTGGGCGTCAAACGGATTGAGAAATACCAACGACCCCGCCGGACAGGCGTAATCCCGGCCCCGGACGGTCATGATCACCTCGCCGGAAACCACATACAAAAGTTCATAATAGGTGTGGGTATGCAGCGAGTGAGAAATGGGCTCCTCGCTGTATTTGATTTCAAAGGCCATATCATCACCCAAAAATCGAAATTACATATATCCATGGAAAAAGAACAGATTTTTCAAGCCGGAATTATTGTATCATGTTTTATAAGAACAATCAAGGGGATGACTATGACCATGCTTCACGCGGCGTTCCATTATCCCACCCTGGAGGATATAAAAAAAGAGGCGGAAATGCTGGGCGTTTTCCTGCCCTTATCCCAGGACGTGAGCCCGCTGTTTGAAGCGCTTGCGATCGGCTCCCGCCGGGCGGAGAACCGCGTCGCTTTCCAGCCCATGGAGGGCACCGACGGGACAGAGGATGGAACGCCGGGGGAACTGACCGTCCGCCGCTATCTGCGTTTTGCCCAGGGCGGGCCGGGGCTCATCTGGTTTGAAGCCGTGGCCACGCTGCCCGAAGCCCGCGCCTCCGCGCACCAGCTGTGGCTGACGGAAAAGAACGTGGACGCTTACAAGCGGCTTTTGGATGACATGCGGGAAACGAGCCTGCGGGAAAACGGCTACGCGCCAGTGATCGTGATGCAGGCCACCAACTCCGGACGCTACTCCAAGCCCCACGGCTTCCCCGAACCGCTGATCGCATACAACTGCCCGCCGCTGGAGGATACGCCCCTGCCTGCCGAGCGCATCGTATCGGACGACGATCTGCGGCGGTATGAAGAAGCGTATGTGAACACGGCCAAGCTCTGCCAGGCGGCGGGCTTTGACGGCATGGACGTGAAATGCTGCCATCGGTATCTGGCCTGTGAACTGCTTTCCGCCTACACCCGGCCCGGCGCATACGGCGGCAGCTATGAGAACCGCACCCGGTTTTTGAAAAACTGCTACCGCGCGGCCCAGTCCGCCGTGACGAAGCCGGACTTCTTTCTTTCCAGTCGCCTCAATGTTTATGACGGATTCCCTTATCCCTACGGGTTTGGCGTGAACGCCCAGAACGGATTGAAGCCCGATCTGACTGAGCCCATCCGGCTGATCGGGGAGCTGAAGGAAGAATTCAATATTCCCGTGATCAATGTGACCATGGGCAATCCTTATAAAAATCCCCATGTGAACCGTCCCTATGACCACGGCAACTACGTGCCGGAAGAACATCCGCTGGAGGGTGAGGGCCGCATGATGGCGGGCCTGAGTGTGATTCAGCACGCCCTGCCACAGATGCCGGTCATCGGCAGCGCGTTTTCCTATCCGCGCCAGTGGGCGGGGAACCTGGCCGCCGCGATGGTGGCGGGCGGTCACTGCGCCATGGCGGGCTTCGGGCGGATGGCGTTCGCTTATCCCGGCTTCATCAAGGATTTAAAAGAAACCGGCAAGATGGACGCGAAAAAAGTCTGCGTCACCTGCGGCGGCTGCGCCGTGAAGCTGCGGGCGGGAATCCCCGCCGGATGCGTCGCGCGGGACAGGGAGGTGTACCGCCTGTGAAAATCGCGCTCGTCACCGGCTCCAGCCGGGGCATTGGCCGGGGCATCGCCGACCTGCTGCGGGAAAAGGGCTGGACGGTTCTTTATTCCGGTACGAGGAAGGAACGGCCGAAGGATCTATTGTCGGACTGCGATTACTTCCCCTGCGATATATCCAAAGCAGAAGAACGCCAGGCCGCGATGGAGTATGTGAAAGCGCGGTACGGGCGGCTCGACCTGCTGGTGAATAACGCCGGGGTTGCGCCGCTGGAACGGCGCGATCTGCTGGAAATGACGGAAGAGAGCTTTGACCGGGTGATTGGCATCAACCTGAAAGGCACGCTGTTTATGACCCAGCTTGCCGCAAAAGAAATGCTGCGGGAAAGGGACGCGGGCGTTCCCGACTGCCAGCCGAGAATCGTCATTATTGGCAGCATGAGCGCCTACACCTCCAGCACGTCCCGCGGGGAATACTGCGTGAGTAAGGCGGGCCTGGGCATGGTAACCAAGCTGTTCGCCGACCGGCTGGCGGGGGAAGGGATTCCGGTGTTTGAAATCCGTCCCGGCATCATCGACACGGACATGACCAAAGTGGTGCATGAGAAGTATGAACGACTGATCGACAGTGGCCTGTTGCCGGTGAAGCGCTTCGGCCAGCCAAGGGACGTGGCGAATATGGTGCTGGCCTGCGCCAGCGGACTGCTGGATTACTCTGCGGGCCAGGTGCTCAACGCCGACGGCGGCTTCGCGCTGCAAAGGCTTTAAAAGAGTAACTGTTCAGTCACGGTCAGGAGAGTTCTAAGTTCAAAGTTCTAAGTTCTAAGATATATCGGCATACATGGTGTAAACGGTAAATATATAAGCTGATTATAACAAGCCAATGGCTTAGAACTTGGAACTTGGAACTTGGAACTGCGCTGCTTCTGAATACGACTGGACAGATACTTAAAAGAAAGAGGGGTGTTTGCCATGAAGGAAATCACCGTCCGCACGGTGGTGGTCGGTTCCGGGTGCGCCGGGCTGAACGCGGCGGACACCCTGGCGGCGCTGGGCGAAGAAAGCCTGCTGCTGGTGACGGAGGACATGAACGCGGGCACCTCCCGCAACACGGGCAGCGACAAGCAGACCTATTATAAGCTGTCCCTGGCCGGGGACGAAAACGACAGCGTGGGCGAACTGGCCCGAACGCTGTGCTACCCCGACGTGAACGGCGACAACGCCCTGTGCGAGGCCGCGGCCTCCGCGCCGAGTTTTTTCAAGCTGGTGAGCCTGGGCGTACCCTTTCCCACCAACGAATACGGCGAATACGCGGGCTACCAGACCGACCATGACACCCGCCGCCGCGCCACCTCCGCCGGGCCGCTGACCAGCAAGTTCATGACGGAGGCGCTGGAAAAATCCGTTTTATCCCGAAAAGTTCCGATTCTGAACCATGCCTTTGCCGCCCGCGTCGTCACCGATGCAAACGGCGTGGCCGCGCTGGACGTGTGCCTGACCGACAAAAAAGCGCTTCTCCGCATCCGCTGCGCGAACCTCGCGCTCTGCACCGGCGGCCCGGCGCACATTTACCGCGACCGGGTGTATCCCGAAAGCCAGCACGGCATGAGCGGCCTGGCCTTTGAAGCGGGCGCGGAAGGGGCGAACCTGGATTGCTGGCAGTACGGGCTGGCGTCGGTATCCTTTCGCTGGAACGTCAGCGGCAGCTACCAGCAGGCCCTGCCCCGGTACGTTTCCATTGACGAAATGGGCGTGGAGCGGGAGTTTTTAGCGGAAGCGCTGGGCGAACAAAAGGCGCTGGCTTCTACCTTCCTCAAGGGCTATCAATGGCCTTATGACGATGCGAAAGTCCCCGGTTCCAGCGAAGTGGACATTCTGGTCAAGCGGGAAAACGACGCGGGCCGGAGGGTATATCTGGACTACCGGCGCAACCCGGCGGGATACAAATTGGAAAACCTTTCCGATGAAGCCCGGGAATACCTGCAAAACTGCGGCGCGGCGCGGGAAACGCCCATCGAGCGCCTGCTCGCCATGAACAGCCCGGCGGTTCAATTATACCGGAGTCACGGCATTGACCTGGTAAAAGAGCCGTTGGAGATTCGCGTCTGCGCCCAGCACCACAACGGCGGCGTGGCTGTGGACGATCATTGGCAGACCTGCGTGCCGGGCCTGTACGTCTGCGGGGAGGCGGCGGGCACCTTCGGCCGGAAGCGGCCGGGCGGCTCGGCACTGAACTCCACCCAGGCGGGCTCCCTGCGGGCGGCTGGGCACATCATGAAGAATGGACGGATTGTCTCAAATGCCGCTTTGCCGGACGCGCCCTGGCTGCTGCCGCAAAATCCCAAAGAACTGCTCTCGCGCTTCCAGGCGGAAATGACCCGCTGCGCGGCGTTCCTGCGGGATGAAGAAGCCATGGAACAGCTTTTAAATGAGGGAAGGGAAGCGCTGCAAAACGTATGCCTTGCTTCGCCGGAGGATGAAGATTTCGTTGAACGGCTGCTGCTGGCCGACGTGCTCATCACCCAGCAGGCGGTGCTGTCCGCCATGCTGTGCGCCGCCCGGGAAACGGGCGAACCCACGGGTGTGCTCATGACCCGGAACGGTCAGTCCGGGCGCGTTCCGGCCCGGCCCCTGCCGGACAGGGATTTGTGGTTTGAGCGGGTGTGGAAAAAATACCGGGAGGAAAACGCGCGTGGAACAAACGGTTGAGCGCTTGATCGAACAGGATGACCGGGAGACGCTGAAAGGCCTGATGCACGATGGAAAGCTGTCCGGCGTGCCCAGCCCCGTGAAAACCGGCTGGGCGTATCGGGCGGCGCGGCTTGGCAAGGCGGACATGCTGCGGCTGCTCGTGGAAAAATGCCATGGGATGCCCCTCGAAAAGGACGCGCTGGGCCGTACCCTGCTGCACGCCGCTGCTTCCTCCGGCGATCGGGATACGATGGCCTTCGTCCTCCAAGTGCTGGGCATGAGCGCCTTAGAGGGGGATGCTCAGGGCGTAACGCCCCTGGACGTTGCCGCAGAGACGGGCCCCCAGGCGCTGAACACCCTGGAAGAACTGTGCGGCGTCCGGTTGGCGGAATGCTACCGCAATCCTGTGATGCGCGGGTTCCGGCCTGACCCCTCCGTCGTTCGGGTGGGGGAGGATTATTACATGGTCAACTCCTCCTTCGTGATGCTGCCCGCCCTGCCCATCAGCCATTCCCGGGATTTGGTGCACTGGGAAACCATCGGCCACGTATTCACCGACCCGGACACCGCCGGTTTGCGGGATATTATCGGCGGCTTTGGCTACTGGGCCCCGGATATTTCCTATTACAAAGGCCGGTTCTGGGTGGTGGCCACCCTGCATACCAGCACCGTGCCCGTGCGCACCCAGATGATCACCTCCGCTCCCACGCCCGCCGGCCCCTGGGACGCCCCCAAATTCCTGGATATAGACGGCATCGACCCTTCCATTTTTACGGACGACGACGGCAGGCGATACCTGGTCACCAACATCGGCGCTCAGATCGCCCCGCTCAGCGAACAAGGGGATTTGCTGGACGAGCCCCGGATGATCTGGTACGGCTGGAACCGGGTCAAGAGCGAAGGGCCGCATCTCCTGAAAAAAGACGGCTGGTATTATTTGTTCCTGGCCGAGGGCGGCACGGGCTTTGACCATGTGGAATCCTGCGCCCGGTCAAGAAATCTGTATGGGCCTTATGAATCCTGCCCCTTTAATCCCATCCTGGGCCGGAAACGGGAGGACGCTCCGATTGGCCGCAGCGGCCACGGAAAGCCGGTGCAATTGCCGGATGGGCGCTGGGCCATGGTGTACCTGTGCGGCCGGAAGGTGGAAGGGAAAACCCTGATGGGCCGGGAAACGGCCGTCGATCCCCTCACCTGGACGGCGGACGGCTGGCCCATGGTCAACGGCTTGAACGGCCCCTCCTGCCTGCAAAAGCATCTTTTGCCGCCCTGCCCGGTGGAAGCGCGGGAACCCTGGGTCTGTCCCCGTGAGGATTGGAAAACCTTCGCTGCCCTCCGCCCGGACGGCGGCATTGAGATTACGGGCGGGCAGGCGTTGAACCGCATGTCCGGCGCGCATCTGCTGCTGCACCGGGAGACGGAAGCGGCGTTTGACCAGTCGGTCACCGTGGATGTGAGCGGTTTGGCGGTCGGCGGTTTGGCGGGGCTGACGGGGTATTACGACGAGAACAGCTTTTTCCTCCTGGCCCTGCGGAAAACGGATTCCGGCGCGGAGGCAGCGCTGCTGGAGCAGATCGGCCCCGAGCAAAAGGAAACTTTCCTGGGAACGCTGGAAAGCCAACAGGCAACGCTGAGCGTGACCGGCAGGGGCCTTACCCGCGAAGCGCGCTGCGCCGGGCTGGACAGGACTGTTTCCTTCCGCGCTGAATATTTGACGGATGAAGGGCTGAAGATCGGAAAGCGCTTTACCGGGGCCCTGCTGGGCCTGGCCGCAATTGGCGAAGGGACGGCGCGGTTCCGGGAGTATCACGAGGACATGCATCATGAAGGAACATGAACGCCCCCGCATCCTGCTCATTTCGGTGGGCATGTACGGGCAAAAGTATCTGGCGGAAGCCACGCAAAAGGACGTAGGCGGCGACGTGGTCGGCGTCGTGGACGTGGCGCCGAATCTGGAGGAAAAGTTTCCCGTGCTGCGGGAAAAACAAATCCCGGTCTATCGCTCGCTCCAGGATTTCTACCGGGCCGACCACGCCGACCTGGCCGTGATTTCCTCGCCGATTCATCTCCATGTGCCCATGGCGCTGGAATGCTTAAAGCAGGGGAGCAACGTGCTGTGTGAAAAGCCCCTGTGCCTGACGGAAGAGGAAACGAACCGCCTGGCCGACGCCGCGAAGCAGGCTGGCCGTTTCCTGGCCGTGGGCTGGCAGCTGAATTTCGACCCCGCTGTGCTGGCCCTGAAACGGGACATTCTCTCCGGCCGCTTTGGCGCGCCGAAGCGCTTCCGGTGCCTGCACGCCATGCGGCGGGGGGAAAAGTATTACAACCGCAGCAACTGGGCGGGGAAAATCACCGTGGAGGGCCGCGAGGTGCTGGACAGCCCGTTCATGAACGCCTGCGCCCACAATTTCCAGATGATGACCTTCCTGCTGGGGAGCACGATGGAAACCGCCCTGCGGATGGCGTCTGTGGAAGGGGAGCTTTTCCGGGGAAATCCCACGGTGGAAAACTACGACATTGCTTTCCTGCGCTTCCTAAGCGAAACGGGCGTGCCCCTCTGCTATTACACGGCGCATCCCCTGAAAACCAAAAACCTGGGCCAGGAGGGGCGCGGCGAATTTGAACATGCCGTGCTCACCTGGGGGAAGGGCCAGCCCTTCCGGGTGGTGACGGACACCGGGGAGGAAATCATCTACGGCAAAGACGGCGACACGGACATGATGCAAAAGCTGTATGACGCGGTCTCGTGGATTCGGGACGGCGGCAAACCGCTGTGCACGCCGGAAGCCGGGCTTCCCCATCTGCTGGCCGTCAGAATGGCGCAGACCCTGCCCGTTCAGAACATCGCCCCGGCGCGCGTGGACTGGCTGAACGAGGACGGCGACCGCTTCCCCTGCGTGCGCAATCTGGAAGAAACGATGAAGCAGTGCGCCGAAAACTGGGCGCTGCCCGGCGAACTGGGGCTTTCCCTCTGACGCCCCTTCCATTACCGTATTATTGGCGGCGGGCCGCCGCTGATAAATATATTATTAGGAAAAGGAGACACGAACCATGAAGAAACTGGTATCCCTGTGCCTGGCCCTGATCATGCTGGCCACGCTGTTTGCCGCTCCCGCCTTCGCGGAGAACGACAAGCCCTACGCGGGCGTGAAGCTGACCTATTGGACGAAGCTGCATGAAAACCTGAACGCCGCGGGCATCACCAACATGGATCAGACCCGTTGGTACGACGCCGTGAAGGAAGCCACCGGCATCGAAATCGAATTCATCCATCCCGCCGCCGGCCAGGATGGCACTGAATTCAACCTGCTCACCGCCGTGCCGGATGAAATGCCCGACATCGTGGAATACTCCTGGACTTCCTATCCCGGCGGCGCTTCCGCTGCCATCGCCGACGAAGTGATCGCGCCGCTCAACGACGCCATCGCCTCCGGCAAGACCCCCAACCTCAAGGCCATCCTGGACAACGAAGTGGACATCGACAAGGCGGTCAAGACCGCTGACGGCGACTACTACGTGTTCCCCTTCCTGCGCGGCACCACCTATGAGGACAACAACTGCCTGTTCACCTCCGGCTTCTATATGCGTGGCGATATCCTCAAGGAACTGGGCCTGGAAATCCCCGAAACCTTTGAGGAGTGGGAAACCGTGCTGCGCGCCGTGAAGGAAGCGCATCCCGACATGATCCCCTTCATCACCCGCACCGAGTGGATGAACCAGATCTTCGCCCCTGGCTTTGACAACTTCTGGGATTACTATGTGGAAGACGGCGTGGTCAAGAACGGCATCGCCGAAGAAAGCCGCTATGAATACCTGAAGGCCATGGTGCGCTGGTACGCCGACGGCCTGTTCGATCCCGATTACCTGACCCACACCAAGGCGGGCGACGGCCGCGGCATCATGGCGGCTGGCAACGCCTTCGCCACCTACGACGCCTGCGGCGGCGGCGCGTCCAACATCTTCCCCAACCTGCTGGAGCAGGGCATGATCCAGGATGAGAGCGACATGGTCACCACCGTGCCCGTCACCTCCGTGAAGGGCCAGAACGCCAAGTTCTCCAAGATGAACGGCCTGTACGACGCCTCCGGCTCCTCCGCCGCCAT
>CADAKE010000078.1:2193-12980 GCA_902788445.1 uncultured Eubacteriales bacterium | reverse complement strand
GGCTTTGAAACCAACATCATCGTGGGCCTGCTGGACAGCATCCGCGACACCGGCCTGGTGGTGGAGCAGCAGCTCAGTGAAATCGGCATCAAGGTGAACATGCAGGACGTGGAACGCGGCCAGTACCTGGATGCCTGGACGGGCCACGACTTTGACATCATGGTGTGCCAGAACGGCGCGGGCTCCGATCCCAGCCGCGCGGTGGGCTTCTTCTTCAAGACCGGCTCCTCCGCCAACATCCAGGATTATTCCAACGCCCGGGTGGACGAGCTCTGCGAACTGGCCCAGTCCACCACCGACACTGCCAAGCGCGAGGAATATTATAAGGAAGCCACCAACATCATCCTGAACGACTGCATCGTAGCCATCGTGGCCAGCCCCCAGGAATACTTCCTGGCCTCCACCGCCCTCCAGGGCTTCGCTCCCAACGCCTCCAACGCCAACAACTTTGCCGGCGTGACCCAGGGCTTCGCTCCCAACGCCTCCAACGCCAACAACTTTGCCGGCGTGACCCTGGCGAAATAACCGTTTGGTTTTGAACGCAGGCGCGGGATCACCCCCGCGCCTGCGGTTCATGTTTTTTAGGCGTGATGGAGGAAGTAAAAAGCCTTCATCTGGCAGGTAATGTCGTTAACTTAAGAGAAAAGAGCAAAGATGCAGGGCGAGAAACTCTTCAATCAGAACCCCGCCATGTCATCCCGAGCGGAGTGGAGCGCCAGCGGAACGGAGTCGAGGGACCTGGGACCTGAAAGCTGGGCATAGCATCACTTGGCTAAGCGCGTTTCTCTCAGGTCCCTCCACTCCGCTGCGGCTCTCGCCTCCGCTTCGGTCGGGATGACAATGTTTGTTGCTCATATTCCAGTCACTTGGTTGGCATTGTTTCGCCTTAAGTTGACATCAATCCCCGCGAGGGGAAGCCTTTTGATTACCGCTTTCCCAAATGCGGTTTGTTTTCCATTCTTTGTATTCTTCCTAACTCAAAGGAGCGTCCTATGCGTGACTACATCATCCGCAGGCTGCTGACGCTGATCCCGATTCTGATCGGCGTGAGCATTGCCATTTTCATCGTGATGCAGCTGATTCCGGGCGACGTGGTGTCCGGTATCCTGGGCATTGAAGAAACGCCCGAGCTGCGCGCGATGTGGGAGGCCAAGCTGGGCCTGGACAAGCCGCTGATCCAGCAGTATTTTTCCTGGATCGGCAAAGCGCTGACCGGTGACTTCGGGGAATCGTTCCGCACCGGCGCGCCGGTATTCCCCGAAATCATGAACCGGTTCAAAATATCCGCGGAACTGGCCATCCTGGCCTGCGTGATCGCGTGGATTATCGCGCTGCCGCTGGGGATTCTGTCCTCGCTCAAGCGCAACAGCATCATCGACCGCATCGTGCGCGTGGTGGCGCTGCTGGGCGTAAGCGTGCCCAACTTCGCATCCGCCACGCTTCTGATATTGTTTTTTTCCAAGGCGTTCAATTATTACACGCCGGTCAAGTACGTGGGACTGTTTGAAAACTTTGGCACCAACATGGAAATCATGCTGCTGCCCGCGTTTATTTTGGGCTCCGTGATGGCGGGCTCCGTGATGCGCATGACGCGCTCGTCCATGCTGGAGGTGCTGCGGCAGGATTACATCAAGGCCGTGCGGGCCAAGGGCGCGCCGGAGCGGGTGACGATCTTCCGCCACGCCTTCAAGAACAGTTCCATCCCGATCGTCACGCTGATCGGAATGCAGATCGGCGGCCTCATGGGCGGCACGGTGGTGATCGAGCAGATTTTCTCCATCCCCGGCCTGGGCCAATTCACGCTGACGGGCATCACCCAGCGGGATTTCCCGGTGGTGCAGGGGTGCGTCTTGTTTATCGCTTTCCTGTACGTGGTCATTAACCTGCTGGTGGACATTCTGTATTCCTACATCGACCCGCGCATTTCGTACAGCTAAGGAGGGAACGGAGATGGAAAAGACAAATCGTCCGGTCAAAAACCGTTCCCTGCCCGGCAACGAAAGCCTCCTGCGCCAGCTGTGGAACGACCCCATGGGCCGTACGGGGATGATCGGGGTCAGCATCGTGATCCTGCTGGCGGTGTTCGCGCCGTGGATCGCCCAGTACGACGTAGCGAAAATGAACGCCCGGGCCAAGCTGACGGGGCCCAGCGCCCAGTTCTGGTTCGGCACAGACCACTTCGGCCGGGACGTGTTCAGCCGCATCGTGTATGGGGCGCGGGTATCCCTGGAGGTCGGCATCGTGGCGGTGGGCATCGCGGCGGGGTTCGGGTACCTGCTGGGCATGATCGCCGGTTTCTTTGAGGGCCGCGTGGAATCCATCATCATGATGGTGATGGACGTGATCTTCGCTTTCCCCTCCATCCTGCTGGCCTTGTTCATCGTGTCCGCGCTGGGCCCGAGCATCATCAACACCATGATCGCCATTGGCATTGTGAACATCCCCGTGTTCACGCGCACGGTCAGGGCGTCGGTGAAAACGGTGAAGTCCACGGACTACATCGCCAACGCCCGCTCCATCGGCTTAAAGAAAATGAGCATCCTGTTTAAGCACGTCACCCCCAACGTGCTGGCGCCCTTCACCGTGCAGGCCACTTTAGCCCTGTCCGGCGCCATCCTGACGGAAGCGTCCATGAGCTTCCTGGGCCTGGGCATCCAGCCGCCGAACCCCTCCTGGGGCAGTATGCTTTCCGACGCCCGGAAGTACATGGAGCGCGCGCCGTGGCTGGTGCTGTTCCCGGCGCTGTTCATCATCATGACCATCCTGTCCTTCAACATCCTGGGCGACGCGCTGCGGGATGTGCTCGACCCCAAGCTGAAGCTGTAAAGGAGGATGCGTGATGGAAAACCTGTTGGAAATCCGGAACCTGAAAATCACCACCCTCCGGGGCAAAAACACGGTGCGGCTGCTGGACAAGGTGGATTTAAACGTCAAAAAGAAATGCTCCTTCGGCGTGGTGGGCGAATCGGGTTGTGGGAAAAGCATCACCGCCAACGCCATCCTGGGCCTGCTGCCCTACCCCCTGCGGGTGAGCGAGGGCTCTATCCTCTATGACAGCAAGGCCGGGGAAAAGGAACTGCTCTCCCTGAGCAAAAAGGAAATGCGGGAGGTGCGGGGCCAGGAAATCTCCATGATCTTCCAGGAACCCATGACCTCCCTCGACCCCATTTTCACGGTGGAAATGCAGATGTTCGAGGCGCTGTCCTTTCACCATCCCCATATGAGCAGGAGCGAAATGCGGGAGCGGTCTTTGGAAATGCTGCGGCGTGTGAACATCCCCCGGCCGGAGCAGACGCTTTCCTCCTACGCGCACCAGCTCTCCGGCGGGCAGTTGCAGCGCATCATGATCGCCATCGCGCTGATCAACGACCCGCGGCTGCTGCTGGCGGACGAGCCCACCACCGCCCTGGACGTGACCATCCAGGCGCAGATTTTGAAGCTGATGAACAGCCTCAAGGAGCAGAACGACACCTCCATCATCATGATCACCCACGACCTGGGGGTCATCGCGGAAACCTGCGAGGAGGTGGCCGTGTTCTACGCCGGGCAGATCGTGGAGCAGGCCAATGTGGTGGAACTGTTCAAAAACACCGCGCACCCCTACACTCTGGGCCTGCTGAAAGCGGTCACGTCGCTGGGCGGGGAAACCCGCAAGCTGTACACCATTCCCGGCATCGTGCCGCCCGGCGGGCAATGGAGCCAGGGCTGCCGCTTTGCCGACCGATGCGAAAAATGCATGGAGCGGTGCCGGAAGGAAATGCCGGCGCTGACGGAAGCGGCCCCCGGCCATCTGTGCCGTTGTTTCCTGCACAGCGGGGAGGTGGAAGCGTGAGCGGACAGAAAAAAGATACCTTATTGGACGTAAGGAATTTGCAGGTCTACTTCCCCATCCGCCGGGGCCTGATGAAGCGAGTGGTGGGCCACGTGCACGCGGTGGAGAGCGTCAGCTTTTCCGTGCGGCCCAGGGAAGTGTTCGCCCTGGTGGGTGAATCGGGCTGCGGCAAAAGCACCACCGGCTCCGCCATCCTGCGGCTGATCGAACCCACGGGCGGCCAGGTGTTCTTCAAGGGCGACGATTTAAGCCAGCTGACCGAGGAAGAAATGCGCCTCAAGCGCCGGGACATGCAGTTCATTTTCCAGAATCCCTATTCCTCCCTGAACCCCCGCATGAACGTGTGGAAGCTGCTGAGCGAGCCGCTTAAGGTGCATTTTAATCTTTCGCCCCAGGAGCTCCGAGCCCGGGTGGAGGACATGCTCAAGCTCATCGGCATGACGCCCGACCAGTTGGAGCGCTACCCCCACCAGTTTTCCGGCGGGCAGAAGCAGCGCATTTCCATCGCCCGCGCGCTGATCACCCACCCCAGCTTCGTGGTGGCGGACGAGCCGGTATCGGCGCTGGACGTATCCATCCAGGCGCAGATTCTGAACCTGATGATGGAATTGCAGCAGGAAATGGAACTTTCCATGATCTTCATTTCCCACGACCTGAACGTGGTGCGCCACATCAGCAACAGCGTGGGCGTGATGTACCTGGGCTCCCTCATGGAAACGGGGGACACGGAGGAAGTGTACCGCCATCCCGCGCATCCCTACACCCAGGCTTTGCTCAGCGCCGTGCCGTCCCATGACCCGCTGAACAAGTCGAAGCACATCGTGCTGGAAGGCGACGTGCCCAATCCCGCCGCGCCTCCCTCCGGCTGCCCCTTCCACACCCGCTGCGCCCGCTGCACCGCGGAATGTAAGCAAACCAAGCCGGAATTGAAAGAGATCGCGCCCAACCATTTCGCCGCCTGTCACCACTGCGGTCAGTGACCCATAAAGAACAATCGGCCAAAAGCCTTCCCCACGCATGGGAAGGCTTTTGGATACGTCCGTTTTTGTTGTTGCAACACTTTGTTCATTCATGCGTAAGCCCTGCTCCTGCAAAGCCTTTCCCTTGACAAAACGGTTCAATCCGGCTATACTACGGTTGAAAAAAGGATGGAAAAACATCAAAGAGGCTTTGAACCAACTGAGCCTTTTAAGGGACGAAGGGCTTAGGACAGAAAGAGGAATGAGCATGGGCAACAGAATCATCACCATCAGCCGCGAGTTTGGCAGCGGCGGGAGAACCATCGGCCGGATGGCGGCGGAAAAGCTGGGCATCCCCTGCTACGACCAGGAGCTGATCGAAAAGATCGCTGAGGAAACCGGAATGCTGAAATCCTATGTGGAATCCAACGTGGAGGACGTGCAGGGCGGCTGGCTGTCCGTGCTGGCGGGCCGCGATTATTACGGCCACTCCCCCCAGGATGATCTCCACGCCGCCCAAACCAAGGTGATCCGCGAACTGGCGGACAAGAGCTCCTGCGTTATCATCGGCCGCTGCGCCGACAGCATCCTGGGGGACTACGACGTGCTGAAGGTGTTCATCCACGCCTCGATGGAAAAGCGGGCGGAGCGCATCGTGAACCAGTACGGCGAAACGGCGGAGGACCCCATCCAGCGCCTCAAGGACAAGGACAAAAAACGCAAGGCGTATTACCAGCTTTACAGCGACCGGAAGTGGGGCGCGATGGAGAACTACCACGTGGCCCTGGACAGCGGCGTGCTGGGCGTGGAGCGCTGCGCGGAAATCATCAGCCAGCTTTACTGAGCGGACAGCAAAACCCTCCCGGAAAACAAGCCGGGAGGGTTTTGCTTTTTGAAATGGATTGTTCTGTTGTTTTGGGGACACCTTAAATCATTAAGGTAGGAGTTAGAAGATAGGAGATAGGAGATGAATCGTGTCCTTCATATATAGCAAGTACATGATTCATTTGTTAGAAGTATTTTTATCTCCTATCTTCTATCTTCTAACTCCTATCTTAGCTTAAACCGCCCTTTCATTCCTCCTGCCAATGGATCACCAGGCGCTCAGATCAGAAAAGTCCCAGCGCGGCGAGCAGGGTGGAGCCCACCAGGATAACCACCAGGCCGATGCAGATGATCCGCACCCAGAGCTTTTTCCGCTGTTCTTTTTTGGACGTAGACATGAATCGAATCTTCCTTTCTCAGTTCTGGGCCTCGTAGGCTTCGATGGCCTTGGACAGCTGATCCGGGCATGAGGTGTTGCCCCTGCATGGCACGCCGCGGAGCAGTTCCTTCACTTCGTCGGCTTTGCGGCCGATGACCATTCTGGCCAAGCCCTGGGTGTTGCCCCGGCAGCCGTTGTGAAACTCACAGGCGGAAATGACGCCGTTTTCGATTTCCAGGTCGATCTGCGTGGAGCAGGTGCCCTTTGTTTTATAGTGAAACATCCCTCTTCCTCCTCAACCATTCTCTGACACACGGAAGCCAGCCAGACAATCGACTGTTTTCTCATTATAACATATCCGTACCATGCGAGGCAATACAGCGGCGAAAGAACTTCAGGGCAATCGCTTACAGATTGTATACAACAAGAAATCCCAGGTATGTAGGGGCGGATATGATCCGCCCGCGCGAAACAATGTCATACAAGCTATGGAAATGCTGATTGCTGCCATCCGATTCTTTCGGGCGGATGATATCCGCCCCTACAATTATTGCAATTTTGTGTGATTTCGTAACTGCTTTATCGCAGAATTACAATAAGCGATTGCCCTGCAAAGAACTTGAAGCTCACAGCAGCACGATGCCTGCCTTCTCGCAGGTTTCGCGGGTAGCGGGGTCCCAATAGGAGGACTGCACTTCGCCGATGTGGGCCTTGCCCAGCAGCAGCATACACATGCGGCTCTGGCCGATGCCGCCGCCGATGGTGAAGGGCAGTTCTCCCTTCATCAGCGCCTGGTGGAAGGGCAGCTTGCGGCGCTCCTCCTTGCCCGCCAGCTTTAACTGGCGTTTCAGGGAAGTGGGCGACACGCGGATGCCCATGGAGGAAATCTCAAACGCGCAGCCCAGCACGTCGTTCCAGAACATGATGTCGCCGTTCAGCTCCCAGTCGTCGTAGTCCGGGGCGCGGCCGTCGTGGGGCTTGCCGGATTTCAGCTTGCCGCCGATTTGCAGGATGCAGGCGGTCTTGTGTTCCTGCAAATACAGGTTCTCCCGCTCCTTGGCGGTCTTGTCGGGGTACATGTCCTCCAATTCCTGGGTGGTCACGAAGGACGGCTCCCGAACCAGCACGGTGTTCACCTGCGGGTATTCCCACTTGATGCGGTCAAGGGTGATGCAGATGGCGGTGATGATGCGCTCCATGGTGTCTTTGAGCAAGTCCATGGTGCGGTCTTTTTCCTCGATTACCTTTTCCCAATCCCACTGGTCCACGTACACGGAATGCAGGTTATCCAGCGTTTCGTCGCGGCGGATGGCGTTCATGTCGGTGTACAGCCCTTCGCCCACGGGAAAGCGGTACCGCGCCAGGGCGTAGCGCTTCCACTTCGCCAGGGAATGCACCACCTGGGCTTCCTCGCCGGTTTCCAGCATATCAAAGGACACGGGCCGTTCGACGCCGTTCAGGTCGTCGTTCAGGCCGGACGCGCCGTCCACGAACAAGGGGGCGGATACGCGCTTTAAATGCAGCGCGTGGCTTAAGTTGCTTTCAAAGGTCTTTTTGATCAGGGCGATCGCTTCCTGCGTTTCATACAGGCTCAGGCTGGACGTATATTCTTTCGGCACGATCACATGGCTCATGCGTTTTCCCTCCTTACTTTCAATCAAAGAGGATAGCAAGAAGCAGCCTATTTGTCAATTCCCCGGCGTTGTTTTTCCCCTGTTTTTGCTTGACAAACCCTTTTGACAGTGTTAAACTACATCCAATCGCATATCCAAAGGCGATGACGAAGACGGCGGGGAAGAAGCCGTATCCAGAGAGCCGGGGCAGCTGAAAACCGGCGGCGGACGCTTCCCAACACGCCCATCCCTTCCGAGCCGAAGCGGTGAAACCGGGAAACCTCTCAGTCAGCTTTGCTGACAGCTCTCCTAAAAGGGGAGCCATAAAGAGCCTCCCCTATCAAGGGAGGTGGTGCGAAGCGCCGGAGGACTTGCCTCCCCTATCAGGGGAGGTGGTGCGAAGCACCGGAGGGGTTACAAGACCGGAACTAATCGTCTTCCGTGATGCCGCGTCAGAGCAGCAGGCTTGGAACACGAGCCTCACGAGCGGCGCATTCCTGCGCAATTTGAGTGGTACCGCGAGCTGACAATTCAGCCCGTCTCAAAGCAACAACACTTTGGGGCGGGCTTTTCTTTGCGGCTTCGCCGCAAAAGTGAGGAGATAGGAGTGAGAAGATAGGAGTTATATCATGATTCTGCGCCATACCTGTAAGTTCAGCGGGCGCAAAGCATTCACTATATTTAACTCCTCTCTCCTATCTCCTACCTCCTCACTAAAAAAACTCCCTCCCCCAACAAATGAAAGAGAGGAAACAGAACGATGGACGTAACCCAGGCCCAGCACATTCCCGACCAGGTGCGCGAGGTGGCGGCGCGTATCCGCGACCTGCGCGAAATCAGCGGATATTCCGTGGCGGAAATGGCCCGGATGACCGACGTGACCGAGGACACCTACCGGGCGTATGAGGACGCCCGGCTGGACTTGCCCTTTACCTTCCTGCACAAGTGCGCCCTGACCTTCAAGGTGGAGATGATCGACCTGCTGGAAGGCCGCAGCGCCATGCTGTCGTCCTACACCATCACCCGCAAGGGCGCGGGCGAGGTGACGGCCCAGGAGCAGGGCATTGATATCCGCAACCTGGCCCCCATGTTCCGCAAGAAGATTTCCGAGCCGTATTTCGTGCGCTATTCCTACGACCCGGCTTTGCAGGACAAGCCCATCCACACCACCACCCACTCCGGCCAGGAGTTTGACTACATCCTGTCCGGCGCGATGAAGGTGCAGGTGGGCCAGAACATCGAGTTGCTCCGCGAGGGCGATTCCATTTACTACGACTCCTCCACCCCCCACGGCATGATCGCCGCCGAAGGGCACGACTGCGTGTTCCTGGCCGTGATCCTGCCCGGCGAGGAAGTGGAAGAGCGCCAGGTGATGGAAACCATCAAGGCCAGCCAGACGCCCGAGGACGCCCATTACGTCTACGAAAAATTCGCTTCTCCCGTGGAGGACGAAACCGGGGCGCTCCAGTCCATTTCTTTCCAGAACCTGGACACCTTCAACTTCGCCTTCGACGTGGTGGACGAGCTGGCCGAGCGCAAGCCCGAGGCCCTGGCCATGCTGCACCTGGACGAATTCAAGCACGAGCGCCGCTTCACCTTCCTGGACATGAAGAAGCAGAGCAACCGCGCCGCCAACTACTTCCGCTCTCTGGGCATCAAGAAGGGCGACAAGGTGCTGGTGGTGCTGCGCAGGCAGTATCATTTCTGGCTTTCCATGCTGGCCCTTTGCAAGATCGGGGCCATCGCCATCCCCGCCACCGACCAGCTGCTGGCCCACGACTACGAGTACCGCTTCAACAAAGCGGAGGTCAGCGCCATGCTGTGCACCGCCCACGGCAAAGCCGCCGAGCACGTGGAAGAAGCGCTGCCCGAGTGCCCCACGGTCAAGACCCTCATCCTCTGCGGTGGCAGCCGGGAGGGCTGGCACGACTTTGACGCGGACTTCGCCCGCTTCTCCTCCCGCTTCCCCCGCGAAGCAGACGCCGCCTGCGGGCGCGACCCGATGGTGATGTTCTTCACCTCCGGCACCACCGGCTATCCCAAGCTGGTGGCCCACGCCCACACCTACCCCATGGGCCACTTCATCACCGCCAAATACTGGCACTGCGTGGAGCCCGGACGGCTGCACCTGACCATCTCCGACACCGGCTGGGGCAAGGCCCTGTGGGGCAAGCTGTACGGCCAATGGCTGTGCGAAGCCGCGGTGTTCGTGTACGACTTCGACCGCTTCCACGCGGAAGAAATTCTGCCGCTGTTCAAGCAGTACAACATCGCCACCTTCTGCGCGCCGCCCACGATGCTGCGTATGCTCATCAAGGAGGACTTGAGCAAGTACGACCTGTCCTCCATCCATCACGCCACGGTGGCCGGCGAAGCGCTGAACCCCGAGGTGTTCTATCAGTTCCAGAAGGCCACGGGCCTGAGTCTCATGGAGGGCTTCGGCCAGACCGAAACCACCCTGTCCGTGGGCAACCTGGTGGGCATGACGCCCAAGGTGGGCTCCATGGGCAAGCCCTCGCCGCTGTTTGACGTGGACATCGTAGACCCGAGCGGCAACCCCGTGCCCGTCGGCGAGGTGGGCGAAATCGTCATCCGCCTGGGCGAAGGCAAGCCCGCCTGCGGCCTGTACCTGGGCTATGTGGGCATTGAGGATCACCACGAGGACGGCCTCTACCACACCGGCGACACCGCCTGGAAGGATGAGGACGGCTACTTCTGGTATGTGGGCCGGGTGGACGACCTCATCAAGTCCTCCGGCTACCGCATCGGCCCGTTCGAGATCGAGAGCGTTATCATGGAATTGCCCTACGTGCTGGAGTGCGGCGTCAGCGCCGCGCCCGATCCCATCCGCGGCCAGGTGGTCAAGGCCAGCATCGTGCTGGTCAAGGGCACCGAGGGCACCGAGGAACTCAAGAAGGAAATCCAGAACTACGTCAAGCAGCGCACCGCGCCGTATAAGTATCCCCGCATCGTGGTCTTTAAGGACGAATTGCCCAAGACCATCAGCGGCAAGATTCAGAGAAATTTGCTGTAATTCGCGTCACGACAAACGCCCCTGCTCCGATTGTTAGAGCAGGGGCGTTCATGAATAGCTTTCCACTACCGGGCAATGTTGTCAATTTAAGGTGAAACAATACCAACCAAGAGACTTATAACGACCAACTAACACTGTCATCCCG
>CADAKE010000078.1:0-2168 GCA_902788445.1 uncultured Eubacteriales bacterium | reverse complement strand
GTTCATGAATAGCTTTCCACTACCGGGCAATGTTGTCAATTTAAGGTGAAACAATACCAACCAAGAGACTTATAACGACCAACTAACACTGTCATCCCGAGCGGAGTGGAGCGCCAGCGGAACGGAGTCGAGGGACCTGAGAGAAACGTGTTCAACCAAACAACATTATGCCCTGCTTTCAGGTCCCAGGTCCCTCGACTCCGTTCCGCTGGCGCTCCGCTCCGCTCGGGATGATCCCGCTCACCTTCGCTCGGGATGACAATGGAGGATGATTGAAAAAATGCCACTTGGTGAATATTGGAAAGTTTTTTGCCGACAGAATTGCCTCGCAGGAAAAGGCTTTTTAACCTTTCATTTTTGAATCAGCGGGCCTTGACGAAACTCCCTCCGTTATCCTATAATGAAACCGAGCCTTGGGGACGGCACCCATCACAAAAAACGGCAGGCGACACCGCAAGGGGGAGGATACCCATCGAAAAAAACGTGATTGTGGTGGATGCATCCGGGAAAACATACGAATCAACCTGGCTGAAAAGAGCCAACGGTCTTGTGAAAAAAGGCAGGGCACGCTGGCTGGATGAACGGACGATCTGCCTTGCGTGTCCGCCGGAATTAACGGAGGATACCACCATGGAAGAAAATAAAGTCCAGGAAAGCCTGGAAAACGGATGGTCATTGGAAAAGCTGCTGGAGCGGATGGACGTTATACGAAAGGATATGCAGGATTTGACGCAAACCATCCACATCGTGGAGGGCCTGCCGGAAAGTCCTGATTCGATGGTGAAGGCCGAGACCATCGGTTCCATGTTTAAGGAACGGGAAACTACCTTGCAGCAGCAGCTCCGTTTTCTTGAGCGAATCTACAGCGACCATTTTTCCGTCCGTTCCGAAGCGGACAAAACGCCCAGAATGGAAATGCTTCTGAGCAAAATGAATGACGTCATCGCGTGTCTTGGTTCAGGAGACGGAAAAACGGACGCGCTGAACGCCGTGATGATGTTCTACAACGATTTACTGAAACAGGCATAACAAACAAGCCGCCCTCGCTTCGATCATCGGAGCAGGGGCGTTTTCGTTTTATTGATCAATCCTTCTTCAGGGGAATCCAGATATAGCTTTCCGTGTCCGCCGGGTTTTCGGCGGGCTCGGCGTACACCTCCAGGGAATAGTCTCCCGCCAGGGTGTAGCCCTTCAGGCTGGGCAGCCACTCCGACCAAATCTGCGTGTTCACGCTTTGCAGGCTTTGGGGCAGCGGGCCTTTGCATTTAAACTCGGCCCACAGCCCGCCGGGAATGACGCGGGTATCGCAGCCCTCCGGCACGTTCTCCCAGGGCACATAGAGATCGGCGATCCAGTAATCAAAGTCCTTGCCGTCCATGTCCGCGCACACGCCGAACATGCCCTTGACGCCGCGCATGTCCCGCGTCCATTCGTTCCAGAATTTAGGGATTTCCTGATAGCTGGTGTCGGAATTGAACCGGCGCTTGAACCCGACGACGGTGAACGGCGCTTTTTCCACAATGCGGTAATCCAACATATTTCCACCCTCCAAGCTGATTTTGATGTGCATCCGGGCAAAGGAGCGGAGCTTCGCGCCGGGCTCCCGCGCCATGGACGGCGTGACGCCGTGGAAGCGCTGGAACGCCTTGGCGAAGCTGTCCGGAGAATCGTAGCCGTACTTCATCGCCGCGTCGATCACCCGGAGATCGCCGCCTGCCAACTCCTGCGCCGCCAGCGTCATCCTGCGCGCGCGGATGTATTCGCCGACCGTCATGCCGCACAGCGCGCCGAAGATGCGCTGATAATAGAACGGCGACAGCGCGGCTTTTTCCGCGACGGCTTCGATGCTCAGATTCTCTGTCAGGTTCTCCTCGATGAAGTCGATGGACGCCTGGAACGCTTCGATCCACCCCTGCAAACTTTCCGCCTCCTTTGTCCCGCTGCGAAAACAGTGTACCACAGGCGAAGGCTTCCGTCCCGACAATCCGTGCTCTCTTTGGGCGGGGGACTTTCAATCATTCAGATAGGAGTTAGAAGAGAGAAGATAGGAGATGGATATTGCTGGATCAAAAGAAGGGAGTCTGGCTTGCATTTTTGAGGGCATGACAAAATCAATCCCCTCTCTCCTCGCTCCTAACTCCTATCTGCTTTAAAGCTCCCTTTCAACC
>CADAKE010000077.1 GCA_902788445.1 uncultured Eubacteriales bacterium | reverse complement strand
GCTGTATGACCCCGCTGAGGCGATCGAACTGGTGAAGCAGACCGCGAAAGCCAAGTTCGACGAAACCATCGAACTCTCCATCCGTCTGGGCGTTGACCCCCGGCACGCTGACCAGCAGGTCCGCGGCACCGTGGTTCTGCCCCACGGCACCGGCAAAAAGGTGCGCGTGCTGGTGTTCGCCAAGGGCGACAAGGCCAAGGAAGCGGAAGCCGCCGGCGCTGACTTCGTTGGCGAAGCCGACCTGGTGGCCAAGATCCAGAGCGAAAACTGGTTTGGCTTTGACGTTTGCGTGGCGACCCCTGATATGATGGGCACCATCGGCCGCATCGCCCGTCTGCTGGGCCCCAAGGGCTTGATGCCCAACCCCAAGTCCGGCACCGTGACCATGGATGTGACCAAGGCCATCCACGATATCAAAGCCGGTAAGGTGGAGTATCGTATCGACAAGACCGCTATCGCGCACTGCCCCATCGGCAAGACTTCCTTCGATAACGACAAGCTCGTCGAGAACATGACCACCCTGATGGAAGCGGTGATCAAGGCGAAGCCCGCCACCGCGAAGGGCACCTATATTAAGTCTCTCTACATGAGCAGCACCATGGGCCCCGCTATCAAGGTCAACAGCCTGAAGTTCTGATTTTTGCTTCAACAAGCGCCCCGCCGGTTTTCCGGCGGGGCGCTTGTTGCTTGCAGGGATTATTGGAATCCCCAGCTGCGCAGGTACTGGTAGGAGCGGCGGAGGCATTCGATGGGGTCTTCGCCGTTGCAGTCGTCCTGCTCGACGAGCATGTATTTGGCGCCGCCCGCTTCGGCCTTTTCAAAGACGCGGCCAAAGTTGATGTTGCCTTCGCCGACGACGGCCATCTTACGCCCGTATGCATAATCTTTCAGATGGATGCACGGAATGCGTCCGGCCAATTTCTCCAGCCATTGCGCGGGGTCGCCGCCGCCGGCCTGCACCCAGAAGGTGTCAATGGTGAAGCCCATCTGCTCGGCAGGCACTGACTCGGCCAGCTTCTCAATAATCAGCTTCCCGTCCAGCTTTTTGAATTCCTGGTCGTGGTTGTGGTACATGAACAGCTTGCCGCTCTCGGCAATTTTCTTGGCGATGGGCGGGAAGGTGGCCATCCACTGGTCAAAGGTCATGTCCTTGTCGTCAAACGCCCACCAGCCCAGACCGATGTGGTCGCAGCCAAACACCTGGTGGTCGGCAATCACCTGATCCAGTTCCCCGGTCAGGCGCGGCACGGGGATGTGGGTGAGCACACAGCGCAGACCGTTCTTGTCCAGATTCTCTTTTAACCAATCGGCGGGGTAAGGGCAGGTGCCGGAAATCTGGACGTTTTTGTAGCCGATGTCCGCCACCTTTTTGAGCGTTTCCGCGAAGTCGTCCAGGTTCTGGCAGGTTCCGCGTACCGTGTAGAATTGCGCGCCAATTTCCATGATGTATCCTCCTTTATGATGCTTGGATTGAATCCAGCAGCGCCATGAGCGCGTCAATGTTTTCCGGGGGCGTGGCCCAGGACGTGGCGAAGCGCACGACGGAATGGGCTTCATCGTATTTCTGCCAGAAGGAGTACCGGACTTTTCCGTCCAGCTTCGCCAAAGTATCATTGCTGACAATGACAAATTGCTGATTGGTGGGGGAGTCGATGAAGAAGCGATAGCCACGCTCCGCAAAGCCCTGACGCAGCTTTTTCGCCATGGCAATGGCGTGGCGGCTGATCTCAAAATACAGATTGTCCGTGAACAGCGCGTCGAACTGTACGCCGATCAGGCGTCCTTTGGCGACCATGGCCCCGTGCTGCTTGATGTGGGTGATGAACCGCTTTGGCGCGCCGTGACGAGGGAACACCACCGCCTCGCCGCACAGCGCCCCGACCTTGGTGCCGCCGATGTAAAAGGCGTCGCACAGCGCGGCCAGGTCGGGCAGGGTCACGTCGGTATCGCCGCTCATCAGGCCGTAGCCCAGCCGCGCGCCGTCCAGAAACAGCGGGATTGCATATTCCATGCATACTTTATGCAGGCTTTCCAGTTCCGCCCTGCTGTACAGCGTGCCGTATTCCGTGGGATGGGAAATGTACACCGCGCCGGGATAGACCATGTGGGGATAGGTGGGGTCGGCGTAGAAGCTCATCAAATATTCTTTCAGTTCGTGCGCGTCCAGCTTCCCGTCGTGGGCGGGCAGGGGGAGCACTTTGTGGCCGGTGTACTCGATGGCCCCGGCTTCGTGGACGTTGATATGTCCCGTCGCGGCGCAGACGACGCCCTCGGTGCAAAATATCCGCGTCGCGGTCGCAGAGGGCAGCCCGGATTTTCTCTTTCGCGCGGAGGGAATATTCGTCCTCCCCATAGCCCACCTGCTGGACGAAATTGGTGTCCATCAGCGCCTGCAATAATTTCGGGTGCGCGCCTTCGGAATAATCGTTTTCAAATGAAAGCATACATCCTCCTGAAGCATCGTTTTTTTCCATCGCTATTAAAGCATGAAACCACCGCCGCGTCAAGCGATAATTATTTTATTGCTTGACATTCCCCTCAAATCGGGTATAATAAATAACGAAGAGCGAACCACGCACACGGTTGCTCCTCAAGCAGGTTTTATGTAATGTGGCTTACGCGGCCACACTCAACCGTCACTTGGCAGAGTGGCGGTTGTTCTTTTTGCGATGCGTCTCACAGATGATGATGGTCACTGTGTACTTTCCAACATGAAAAGTAATTCGCATGCACATCACCCCCTTTCGGGAGGATGGAGCAACCGCCTGCGTGTTTGTTGTTCGCTCTTCGGTCCCCAATGGGACGTCGTTATTGTATAAAAAATGTCGCACCATGTCAATTCTTTTCAAATCGTTTTTTCTCTGTATATTTTTCATTTGAGCTTGATTTATACGGATACTCCATTGACAAGGAAAGTTCCCGGGGATATAATGGTGTATATTCATGCAGAAAAGAAAGAAAGCTGCATGAATATACAGAGACTAATGGAACAGGGGATGTGCCGATGAACTTAAAAGGACGGAGCTTCTTGACGCTGCTCGATTTTTCACCGGAGGAAATTTCCTATTTATTGGATTTAGCGGCGGAACTGAAAGCGAAGAAAAAGGCGGGGATTGCCCACCGGATGCATGAGGGCAAAAACGTCGCCCTGATTTTTGAAAAGACCAGCACGCGCACCCGCTGTTCCTTTGAAGTGGCGGCGGCGGATTTGGGAATGCATTCCACTTATCTTGACCCTTCCGGCAGCCAGATCGGCAAGAAGGAAAGCATTGCCGACACCGCCCGGGTGCTGGGCCGGATGTACGATGGCATCGAGTACCGCGGCTACGGCCAGGAGATCGTGGAAGCGCTGGCGAAGCATTCGGGTGTGCCGGTGTGGAACGGGCTGACCAACGAATACCATCCCACCCAGATTTTAGCCGACTTCCTGACCATCCGGGAGCACTTCGGTTCTCTCAAGGGCAAAAAGCTGGTGTACATGGGCGACGCGCGGTACAACATGGGCGATTCCCTCATGATCGGCTGCGCGAAGATGGGGATGAACTTTGTGGCCTGCGCGCCGAAAGCGTACTTCCCGAATCCCGATTTGATCGCAAAGTGCCAGGCCATTGCCGCTGAAACCGGGGCAACTCTGGAATTTATCGAAGACCCGATGGAGGCCACAAAAGGCGCGGACGTGATTTACACCGACGTGTGGGTGTCCATGGGCGAGCCGGACGCCGTCTGGGCCGAGCGCATTGCCGCGCTGAAACCCTATCAGGTCAACGCGGCGGTCATGGCGAACGCCGGGCCCCAGTGCCGCTTCATGCACTGCCTGCCCGCCTTCCACGACCTGAATACCACCATCGGGAAACAGATTCATGAAAAGTTCGGCCTCACCGCCATGGAGGTCACCGACGATGTTTTCGAGGGCCCCCAGTCCATCGTCTTTGACGAAGCTGAAAACCGGATGCACACCATCAAAGCGGTCATGGCGGCGACGCTGTGAGGGGAACGTGTACTTTCTCTGGGTCAGAGAAAGTACCAAAGAGACCATAAAACAATTCAGGGCAATCGCTTATTGCAATTCTGTGACAAAATGGTTACGAAGCCGAGAACAAGTGCGATCAATGTAGGGGCGGATATCATCCGCCCGAAAGAAACGGATGGCGGCAAACAGCATTTTCATGGCTTGTATGACATTGTTTGGCGCGGGCGGATACTATCAGCCCCTACATCTCCGGGATTTCTTGCTGCATACAATCTGCAAGCGATTGCCCTGTAAAACAATTCACCTTCCCTTGACTGCTATTCCTGATTCGCATATAATAAAAAAGCCAGCCGAATAATCGGATGGCAGGACAGGGAGAGATACGCGGAGCTTGCGCCTGCTGGACTTACAAAAGAAGGGCAGGTGTTGTGCATGGACGCATATCAGATCATCATGATTTGCATTGCTTCTGTGACGCTCGTGCTAAAGCTGATTGAGTTATATCATAACATCAGCCGCAAATAAGCAATGAGAAAGCCACCGCGTATCGTCCAATGCGCGGTGGCTTTATGGTCTTGACTCGCCGGTAGGTGAGCAAGTTCCGCGGAGCCAACACACTCCCTGTCTTTTATTATACGCAGAATTGCCAGAATGTCAAGGATGAGAAAAGGAGATCAATGGAAAAGTATTGCAATTCATCTTCCGAATATCAATGCGAGTTGGAAAAACAACTGTTTAAAGAAACACAAAAAAGATTAGGCATAAAATTGCAAGCAAACCCAGACCTATTGATACATTCCGATCCAGCCGTGTCAATTGTACCGGATTTTTATTCCCATGAGCATTGCATCATTGGTGAAATTCATGCGCATGCAGGGAAACTAAAAGGTGGACAGCCAGATAAAATAGCCTCCGATGTTTTGAAAATGTTGCTTCACGATAAGGCTATGGGCTGCACTTTTCAAAAATATATCGTGGTATGCAGTAAAGAAGAACACCAGCAATTGACTGGAACCAGCGCTTTAGCGGAAGCAATTCGGCAGTTTGATATTCGTATTATGTTGATTCCGCTTGAAGAAAAAGAGTATGCGGAACTCCAGACAGTCATGAAAAAACAAGATTTTTTGCAAAGGACGGAAGAAGATTATGCCAAGAGATAAATCAATCCATAAGGTCATGGTCATCGGTTCCGGGCCCATCGTGATCGGGCAGGCGGCGGAATTTGACTACGCCGGGGCCCAGGCGTGCCGGGTGCTGAAGGAGGAAGGACTGGACACGGTGCTGGTGAACTCCAACCCCGCCACCATCATGACCGACCAGCATTTGGCCAACGAAATCTATCTGGAAGCGCTGAACGCGGAAACCGTGGCGCGGGTGATCGAGAAGGAGCGGCCGGACGGCCTGCTGGCGGGCCTGGGCGGACAGACTGGCCTGACCATCGCCATGCAGCTCAAGCGCAACGGCACGCTGGAAAAGTACGGCGTGAAGCTGCTGGGCACCGACATTGACGGCATCGACAAGGCGGAAGACCGGGAGCTGTTCCGGGAAACCATGGCGGAAATCGGCCAGCCCTGCGTGCCCTCGGCCATCGCCATGGACGTGGATACCGCGCTCAAAATCGCGGAGGAGATCGGCTATCCCATCATCGTGCGCCCTGCGTTCACCCTGGGCGGCACGGGTGGCGGCATCGCGGACACGCCGGAAGAACTGAAAGTGATTGCCAAGACCGGCCTGAATATGTCCCCCATCACCCAAATCCTGGTGGAAAAGTGCATTTCCGGCTGGAAGGAAATCGAGTTTGAAACCATGCGGGACGCCACGGGCTGCGCGGTGTCGGTTTGCTCCATGGAGAACATCGACCCCGTGGGCGTGCACACCGGCGATTCCATCGTGGCGGCGCCTGCGTTGACGCTGACCGAACGGGAATTTTCCATGCTGCGCCAGGCTGCTTTGGACATTGTGGCGGCCATCGGTATCGTGGGCGGCTGCAACTGCCAGTTCGCCTTGAAGCCCGACGGCAGCGAGTACGCGGTGATCGAGGTCAATCCCCGTGTTTCCCGTTCCTCCGCGCTGGCGTCCAAGGCTACGGGTTATCCGATTGCCAAAATCACCACCCGCTTGGCCCTGGGCTATACCCTGGCTGAAATCAAGCATCCGGAAACGGGATTCTCCCTGGCCGGGTTTGAACCGGCGGTGGATTACATCGTGGTCAAGTTCCCCAAGTGGCCCTTTGACAAGTTCGCGGGTTCCAGCCGCAAGCTGGGCACCCAGATGAAGGCCACGGGCGAGGTCATGTCCATCGCGCCGACCTTTGAAGCGGCGATGATGAAGGCCGTGCGTGGCGCGGAAATCGGCCTGGACACCCTGAACGCCGCCCCGCTGAACAGCCAGCCCATCCGGGAACGGTTAGCCGCCCAGGACGACCGGCGCATCTTCACCGTGTTCGAGGCCATCAAGACGGGCGTTTCCATCGACGAGATTTACAGGATCACCATGATCGACCCCTATTTCCTGAACAAGCTGAAAAACCTGGCGGACTATGAAGCCAAGCTGGCGACGGAAGGGGCCACGCCCGAAAACATTTATCAGGGCAAGGAACTGGGCTATCCCGACGCCGCTATCCTGCGCATCAGCGGGGCGAAGGAAATCCCCGCGACGCCGTTCGCGTTCCAGATCGTGGAAACCTGTGCGGCGGTGTTCGGCACCGAGCGGCCTTACTTCTATTCCTCCGTGGGCGAGCCCTGCCAGAGCCGCCCCTTCCCCCGCAGCGGCAAGCCGGTGGTGATGGTGCTGGGCAGTGGCCCTATCCGCATCGGCCAGGGCATCGAGTTTGACTATTCCTCCGTGCACTGCGTGTGGACGTTGCAGGAAATGGGCTATGACGTGGTGATCGTCAACAACAACCCCGAAACCGTGTCCACCGACTACGACACCGCCAACCGCCTGTACTTTGAGCCCCTCACGCCCGAGGACGTGATGCAGATCATTCAGGTGGAGCAGCCCGTGGGCGTGGTGGTGGCCTTCGGCGGACAGACCGCCATCAAGCTGACCCAATATCTGGACAGCCACGGCATCCGCATCCTGGGCACCTCCGCCGAGTCCATTGATATAGCCGAAGACCGCGCCCGGTTCGACGCGCTGCTGGAGAAGTTCGGCATCCGCCGTCCCCGCGGCATGGGCGTGAACACGCTGGAAGAAGCCGTCGCCGCCGCCGAAGAACTGGGCTATCCCGTGCTGCTGCGGCCCTCGTATGTGATCGGCGGGCAGAACATGACCATCTCCCGGAACAAGGCGCAGACCGTGGCCTACATGGAGAAAATCCTCTCCGGCGGCATCGAGAATCCGGTGCTGGTGGACCAATATCTGCCCGGCATTGAGCTGGAAGTGGACGTGATTTCCGACGGCCAGGACGTGCTGATTCCCGGCATCATGGAGCACATCGAGCGGGCGGGCGTCCATTCCGGCGACTCCATCGCCGTGTATCCGCCCTTCAACCTGAACGACGTGTTCCTGAAAAAAATCTGCGACTGCTCCGAAAAGCTGGCGCTGGCCCTGGGCACCAAGGGCCTGGTGAACATCCAGTATTTGATTTACAACAACGAACTGTACGTGATCGAGGTGAACCCCCGGGCCAGCCGCACGGTGCCCTACATCAGCAAGGTGACAAAGGTGCCCATGGTCGACCTGGCCGCGAAGGTGATGCTGGGCGCGAAGCTGATTGACCTGGGCTATGGCGCGGGGCTGTACCGCACGCCACCCTATGTCGCCGCGAAGGTGCCGGTGTTTTCCTTTGAAAAGCTGAACGACGCCAACTCCATCCTGGGCCCCGAAATGAAGTCCACGGGCGAGGTGCTGGGCATCGGCAAAACGCTGGCCGAAGCGCTGTTCAAGGGCCTCACCGCCGCGGGCTTCAAGGTGCCTTCGGCGCTCAGCAAGGGCAAAACCGGCGTGCTGCTCAGCGTGGAGGAAAACGACTATCAGGAAATCATCTCCCTGGCGAAGCGGTTCTATGATCTGGGCCTGAACCTGTACGCCACCACCGGGACGGCAAAAGCCATCGAAAGCCTGGGCATTCCCGTCACCGCCGTCGCCAACGCCACCGAGAACGGCGAAATCACCGCGCTGATGGAAAGCGGAGGCGTGCATTACATCGTGTACACCGGGGCCGTCAAGGACGCCACCATCGGGGACTACACCGTGCTGCACCGCAAGGCCATGCAGCTGGGCATCCCCTGCCTGACCAGCCTGGACACCGCGTCCGCCCTGGCCGACATGATGGCCAGCCGCTTCACCGCCCAGAACACCGAACTCATCGACATCAACCACATGCGGGCCTGGCGGCAGCGCATCCGCTTCGCCAAGATGCACTCCTGCGGTAACGATTACATCTTCATCGAAAACTTCGACGGGGCCATCACCTGCCCTGAATCCCTGTGCGTGCAGCTCTGCGCGCCGCACTACGGCATCGGCGGGGACGGGATTGTGCTGATTGAAAAATCCAATATCGCCGACGCGAAGATGCGCTCCTTCAACAAGGACGGCAGCGAGGGCAGGATGGCCGGGAACAACATCCGCTGCGTCGCCAAGTACCTGTACGACAAGGGCTATGTGCGCAGCGAATACCTGTCCGTGGAGATGGCTGGGAAGGTGCATCATCTGAAAGTCTATCTCCGCGACGGCAAGGTGAATTCCGTGTCCGTGGACATGGGCAAGGCGTCCTTCGCCGCGAAAGAAATTCCGGTCGTTGCGGATGCGGACGAAGTGGTGAATCAGGCCGTGGAAATTGGCGGCAGGGAATACCCCGTCACCTGCGTGTCGGTGGGGAACCCGCATTGCGTGGTGTTCTGCGACGCCATCGACGGCCTCGATCTGGCCGTCGTCGGCCCGCAGTTTGAATACGCGCCGATCTTCCCCGAGCGCGTGAACACGGAGTTCGCCCGCGTCATTAACCGCCACACCCTGCGCCTGCGCGTCTGGGAGCGCGGTAATGGGGAGACCCTCGCCTGCGGCACCGGGGCCTGCGCCGTAGCCGCCGCCGCCGTGCGCAACGGCCTGTGCGAGGCGGGGCAGGATTTGATCGTGAAGCTCCCCGGCGGCGACCTGACGGTGAACTTTACGGAGGAAAAAATCCTGCTCACCGGCGAAGCGGATTTGGTGTTTGAAGGGGAGTTTGAGTACTGATTCGTTTGGCTTTGATGCTTGAGAAAGAACAATTGAAGTAAGATAGGAGTTAGGAGAGAGGAGATAGGAGATGAATCGTGTCTTTTTGCACGCGCATGATTTATTTGTTAGAAGTATATGTATCTCCTATCTTCTATCTCCTAACTCCTATCTTAAAGATTCAAAGCGTCTTTGAAATATAAAAAATAGTGGATGAACTGCCCGGGCAGCGGCCTTGCGCCGCTGCTCATTTTGTTTGCCAGAATGCAAAATTGAGAGATTGGTATGCAAAATCACAAAGCCGGGATATTTACAATACATGCCCAATCTGTTATAATAATGAATGGTTCTCTACATGAAAATATTTAGAAGGAGGATTTCCATGAAGAAGTATCTTTCCCTGCTTCTGGCGCTTGTCATGGTGCTTTCCATGATGAGCTTTGCCCACGCGGAAGGCGCTTTCACGCCCGGCACGTATGAAGCCAAAGCCGAAGGCTTCGGCGGCGATGTGAAAGCAGTCGTCACCGTGGACGAAAACGTGATTACCGCCATCGAAATCACCGGCGACGGCGAAACGCCCGGCCTGGGCGGCGCCGCGATGCCCATGATGCAGGAAGCCTACGTGGGCGAGGCCGACGCCGAAGCCGTGGACGGCATGACCGGCGCGACCATCACCTCCACCGCCGTGAAGGAAGCGGTCGGCAAGGCGCTGGAAAAAGCGAAGGCCGGGGCAGCCGCTCCCGCCGAGGCCGCTGAAGCCGCCGTGGCTTTCACCGCGGGCGAATACACCGCCACCGCCGCGGGCTACAACGGCCCCGTGGAAGTGAAGGTGACCTTCTCCGCTGACAAACTCGAAGCCATCGAGATCGTTTCCGCCAAGGAAACCGAGCACGTGGGCGACGTTGCTTTCGACATCATGATCCCCGACATGATCGAAGCGAACGGCTCCGGCGTGGATGGCGTGTCCGGCGCGACCTTCTCCAGCCGCGCGCTGCGCAGCGCCGTGAACGACGCCGCCGAGCAGGCGGGCTGCGCGAACCTGGACGCCTTCAAGGCCGCCAAGGTGGAATACACCCCCGGCGAAACCATTGAGGACACCTGGGACGTGGTCATCGTCGGCGCTGGCGGCGCGGGCCTTGCCGCTGCCGCGCAGGCCGCGCAGGACGGCAGCACCGTGCTGATCCTGGAAAAGGCTGCTGAAATGGGCGGCAACACCCTCGTTTCCGGCGGCGCGTTCCAGAGCGTGATGCCCTACCTGGTGTGGGACAAGAACGACCCCGACGCCACTTCCGGCATCAACCCCATCGACGGCCAGGAATACGCCAAGGTGCTCAACGACGCGGGCCGTATCGACACCCTGAAAACCATCCTGACCTGGTCTGAGGAGCCCTTCGACGGCACCCTGGACGCGGATCATCCCTTCGTGGCGGGCGACATTTCCCTGAACGCGGTTCGCGGCGTGCATGAGGAATACCTGCCCACCCTGAAAGCCCTGAAAGAAGAAATCAACGAATACCTGGCCTGGGCGCAGCCCAAGCTGGACGCCGGGGAACCGGAAACCAAGATCACCCTGTTCTCCACCCTGAACCTGCACATCTTCCAGACCTATTACGGCGGCCTGCGGCCCAACGCCGACGGCACCGAATGGATCTATGGCCGGTATGACCTGGTGAGCCAGGTGATCGAGGGCGGCCAGGATATCAAGAGCTGGCTGGTGGACCAGGGCGCGCTGTTCGATTACGCCCGCCAGAGCACGCTGATCGGCTGCCTGTGGCAGCGCGAGAACAGCCCCCAGGGCGGCGTCGTGGACGGCGTCACCTATCCCAGCAAGTGGGGCTCCTACTTCATGGTGCCCTACAACACCGTCAAGAACGCCAACGAGCATAACGAGCTCATGACCCGCACCACCGCCACCGAGCTGATCACCGAAGACGGCAAGGTCGTGGGCGTGAAGGCCGAAAAGTTTGACGGCACCGAAGTGATCGCCCATGCCGCGAAGGGCGTTATCCTCGCCACCGGCGGCTACGGCGCGAACATCCCTGTGGTGCAGGAAAGCAACGAATACTGGAAGCCTGAATACATCGCCGACAACATCGGCACCACCAACCGCTCCGGCCTCACCGGCGACGGCCTCACCATGGCGCAGGCCGTGGGCGCTGATATCGAGGGTATGGGCTGGACGCAGATGATGCCTCTGGGCTGGGTGGACAACGGCAACCTGGCCGGCGGCGCTGGCGAAAACGTCATTTTCATCAACGCGCAGACCGGCGAGCGCTATGTGGACGAATCCGCTGAGCGCGACGTGCTGAGCCTGGGCGCGTTTGAAAACAGCATGAGCCTGGATACCGCCGCCAAGCTGGGCCTCAAGCAGGTGCCCGGCATCTATGTGGAAGTGTCCAACGTGAACACCCAGGCGGGCCCCGGCGGCTTCAACAACGAGCCCACGGACGTGGAAGGCCGCATGATCTTCCGCACCGTGGAAGAAACCGCCGAACTGATCGGCTGTGACGCCGCCACCCTGCGCAAGACCATTGAGGACTATGACGCCTACGTGATGGGCGTGGCCGACAAGCTGGATGTTGAAAAGCTGTCCCTGCGCGGCACCGTGGGCCAGGTGGAAACCGACGAAAACGGCAAGTACCTGCCTGAAACCTACAAGCTGGACAAGATCCGCGTGCGCTTCATGGCCCCCTCCACTCACCACACCATGGGCGGCATCAAGGTGGACACTGACCGCCGCGTGCTCAACACCGAAGGCACCGCGATCGCTGGCCTGTACGCCGCGGGCGAAGTGACCGGCGGCATCCACGCTGGCAACCGCCTGGGCGGCAACGCTGTGACCGAAATCATCGTGTCCGGCCGCACCGCTGTCAAAGCCATCGAAGCGGATACCGCGGAAGCTCCCGCTGAGGAAGCCGCTCCCGTGGAAGAAACCCCCGCTGAAGAAATCCCTGTGGAAGAAACTCCCGCTGCGGAAGGCGCTTTCATTCCCGGCACCTATGAAGCCAAGGCTGAAGGCTTCGGCGGCGACGTGAAAGCAGTCGTCACTGTGGATGAAGCCGCCATTACCGCCATCGAAATTTCCGGCGACGGCGAAACGCCCGGTCTGGGCGGCGCCGCGATGCCCCTGATGCAGGAAGCCTATGTGGGCCAGGCGGACGCCGAAGCCGTGGACGGCATGGCGGGCGCGACCATCACATCCACCGCTGTGAAGGAAGCGGTCGCCAAGGCGCTGGAAGCCGCCAAGGGCGCTGCACCTGCCGCGGATGAAAACGCCGCCATGACCTTCACCCCCGGCGTGTATGAAGCCACCGCCGCGGGCTACAACGGCCCCACCACCGTGAAGGTGACCTTCGCGGAAGACAAGATCGAAGCCATCGAAATCGTGTCCACCGTGGAAACCGGCCACGTGGGCGACGTCGCCTTTGACATTATGATCCCCGACATGCTGGAAGCCAACGGCTCCGGCGTGGACGGCGTGTCCGGCGCTACCTTCTCCTCCCGCGCCCTGCGCAC
>CADAKE010000076.1 GCA_902788445.1 uncultured Eubacteriales bacterium | reverse complement strand
AACAAGCAATGTCCGCATGAAGCGGACTTGCGTCGATTGAGGCTGCGGACGGTTACCACCCTGGCGCAGGTCTGGGGGCGCGGAGCCCCCAGCGTAACCTTTATTGGTTCAGCAATATTTGAATGGTAACGTGTTATTTGCGGTAAATGATCTCGTCCCGCTTGGGGCCGTTGGACAGCATGGTCAGCGGGCAGTCGATTTCCTTCTCGATGAACTCCACGTATTGGCGGCATTTTTCGGGCAAATCCTCATACTTTGTGATGCCCCGGATATCCGTTTTCCAGCCGGGCAAGGTGACGTACACGGGCTTTGCCCTGTCCAGCTTGGGCGTGACGGGGAAGTCCTTCACCTGCTGGCCGTCGATATCGTAGGCCACGCAAACCTTGATCTCGTCCAGATAGCCCAGCACGTCCAGGTTGGTCATCACGCAGTCGGTGGCTCCCTGCACCATGCAGCCGTACCGCGTCGCCACCGCGTCGAACCAGCCGACCCGCCGGGGACGGCCCGTTTTCGCGCCATACTCGCCCGCGTCGCCGCCGCGTTTGCGCAGTTCTTCCGCTTCATCCCCGAACAACTCGGTGGTGAAGGGGCCCGCGCCTACGCAGGAGGAATAGGCCTTCGTCACCGCGATGACTTCCTCAAACGCCGTCAGCGGCAGCCCCGCGCCTACCGCGCCGAAGCCCGCCAGGGGAGAGGAGGACGTGGTGAAGGGGAAGATGCCGTGGTCGGGGTCGCGCAATGTGCCCAGCTGGCCTTCCAGCAGGATGCGCTTGCCCTCCTTCACGGCTTTATGCAGGTACTGCGCCACGTCGCCCACCATGGGCTCGATGGACTTCGCCAGCGCGTAATACTTTTCGGTCAATGCGTCCACGTCCAGCAGCGGCTTGTGGTAGAGGTTTTCCAGCATGGCGTTTTTCAGCTTCGCCGCGTTGGTGAGCCGCTGGCGCAGGATGTCCTTGTCCAGCATTTGGCACAGCTGCACGCCGATCTTCATGTACTTGTCGCCGTAGAAAGGCGCGATGCCGCTCTTGGTGGAGCCGAAGGACGCCTTGCCCAGGCGCTCCTCCTCGTAGCAGTCAAAGGCCACGTGGTATTCCATCAGCACCTGCACCCGGTCGGAAATCAGCAGCTTCGGCGCGGGCACGCCCCGGTCGGTCAGCGTTTTGATTTCGGAAAGCAGCGCCTCAATGTCCAGCGCCACGCCCGGGCCGATCACGTTCACCACGTGCTGGTGGCACGCCCCGGAGGGCAGCAGGTGCAGCGCGAACTTGCCGTAGTTGTTGATGATGGTGTGGCCCGCGTTGGCCCCGCCCTGAAAGCGGATCACAATGTCGCTGTTCTCCGCCAGCATATCGGTGATTTTTCCTTTTCCTTCGTCGCCCCAATTGGCGCCGACGATTGCGCGTACCATGTTTCTTTCCTCCTTGTTATTTGGAGAACAATTCAATATTCATTACAAAACTTCGATAATCCTCTGTACTGCTTCTTTGGTTTTTTCCAGCGTATTGAACGCCGTCAGCCGGAAGTAGCCTTCGCCGGCGGGGCCGAAGCCTTCCCCGGGGGTGCCGACCACATGGGCCTGGGTGAGCAGGAGATCGAAGAAATCCCAAGAGGGCATATTGTTCGGGGTCTTCATCCAGATATAGGGCGCGTGCACGCCGCCGAACACCTTGACCCCCGCGCTTTGCAGCCCTTCCCGGATGACCCGCGCGTTCTCCCGGTAGTAGGCGATGTTCTCCATGTTCTGCCGCATTCCCTCGGGGGAGTACACCGCGGCGGCGGCGCGCTGAATGGGATAGGAAACGCCGTTGAACTTGGTAGCCTGGCGGCGGCCCCAGAGCCGGTTCAGCGCCACACCGTCAAATACCAGTTCCTTGGGCACGATGGTGTAGGCGCAGCGGGTGCCAGTGAAGCCCGCCGTCTTGGAGAAGGAGCAGCACTCGATGGCGCACCGCTTCGCGCCGGGGATTTCGTAGATGCTGCGGGGAATGGCGGGGTCGGAAATGAACGCCTTGTAGGCCGCGTCGTACACGATCAGCGCGTCGTTTTCCAGCGCCCAGTCCACAAAAGGCTTGAGCTGTTCCTTGTTCAGCACCGTGCCGGTGGGATTGTTGGGGTAGCAGAGATAAATCACGTCCACCTTTTTGTCCGGCAGCGGCGGCACAAAGCCGTTCTCCGCGTTGCAGGGCAGGTAGGTGAGGTTCGTCCACTGGCCGTTCACAAAATTGCCCAACCGCCCCGCCATGGCGTTGGAATCCACATACACAGGATACACCGGGTCGGTGACGGCGATCTTCGCGTCGGGGCCGAACAACTCTTGCAAGTTGCCCACGTCGGATTTCGCGCCGTCGGAAATGAATACTTCGTCAAAAGCAATCTGTACGCCGCGGGCGGCATAGTCCGCGTCGATGATGGCGTTGATGAGAAAATCGTAGCCAAAGTCCGGGCCGTAGCCGTGGAAGCCCTGGGGCGTGCCCATTTCGTCGGCGGCCGCTTTCAGCGCGTCCACCACCGCGGGCACCAGGGGCCGGGTCACATCGCCGATGCCCAGGCGCAGGATATCCGCGTCCGGGTTCTTCGCGGCGTATTCCTTCACGCGCTTGGCGATCTCGGCGAATAAATATCCGGCGGGCAGCGTGGCCAGATTGGTGTTGATTTTCATGTAAAGCCTCCCTTTTCTGAGACAGGTTTTCCTGTCTTTTGTTTTTTGCCGCTCAAGCGTCAATAGCATGAAAGGCGCAAAAGCAGCATACGCAGGATGTAGGGGCGGATATCATCCGCCCGCTCAATCGTCACAAGTCCATTTCATGTGGACATTGCTCGTTTCACGGGATTTCACCGTCGATAATACTTCCGCCACCGGCGATCATCGACGGTTCATCCGCCCGCCGCATCAGCAAGATTTAGACCCGCTTATTTTTCCCTCTGCCCCATGGGAATGCTTTCAAGGATCGCTTCAATTTCATCATCGCCATGATCCAGAAGCCATTGCATGGGATTATTGTCAATATAGGTATAGGCGGCCTCATATTCTTTTTGATCGCGAATGATACGGCCATAGAAGGATTTTTGCCAGGGAGACCAGCCTAATTGCTTGGAAACCCAGCGTTTCATGGAACCAACCAAGCTGGAAAGATTCCGTGAGTTTTCTCCCCATCCGTTATCATCAGATAAAAAGAACAAGAGGAGATGTACGTGATCCGGCATGATGCAGTAATTGTTTACTTCCACCCGCTCGTAATGATCAGGGATTGCGAGAATGGAAGCTTCAACGGTTTTTCCTGCGTCAGAAAGTGGAAAGCCAACGAACGGGCGGATACTATCCGCCCCTACATTTTCGGAAGCAAAGCTGATCGTATCCTCCATTCCGCTCTGCCGCCAAAACAGGTTTCGCCTTGGATTCGTACATACCGTGATAAAGTATATACGATTCTCCGCGTAATTGAAACCCTCCAGACGGTTCTTTTTTCGTACTGGATATGTCAGTTGATTGTGAAAATCCTGCATTGTTCTATATTGGATTGCGGGCGGATGATATCCGCCCCTACAGAATAGGCGTTTAATTTCAATCTTCCAGCCATTCCCCGTCGTACACGAACGCGGCGGGGCCGGTCTGGTACACGTGGTTGTCCTCGGCGTTCCAGTGCAATTGCAGGTTGCCGCCGGACAGCTTCATCTGCACGGTGCGGTCGCTGAGCCCGGCCAGCACGCAGGCCACCAGGCTGGCGCAGGCGCCGGTGCCGCAGGCCAGGGTTTCACCCGCGCCGCGCTCCCACACGCGCATTTGCAGGATGTTCCGGTCAATCACGCGGACGAACTCCACGTTCGTGCGCCGGGGGAACAGGGGATGATGCTCGATCATGGGGCCGATGGTGGGCAGGTCGATCACCTCTGGGTCGCGCACGAAGAGCACGGCGTGGGGATTGCCCATGTTCACGCAGGTGATAAACCAGGTCTGGCCCATGATCTGCATCCGGTGGCGCAGCACCAGTTCGCCCGGCAGGTCAACAGGAATCAGCCGGGGGTTCAGTTCCGGCGTGCCCATGTCTACCCGCACCCGCGCGACCTTGCCGTTCTCGACCTCCATGTTGATCACCTTCAGGCCGCCTTTGGTGTCGATGGTCAATTCGGTTTTGTTGGTCAGCCCGCGTTCGTACACATACTTGCCCACGCAGCGGATGCCGTTGCCGCACATGCCCGCCTCGCTGCCGTCGGAATTGAAGATGCGCATCCCGAAATCCGCGGTGTCGCTGGGCTCGATCAGGATCAGCCCGTCCGAGCCGACGCCGAAATGGGGCCGGGACATCACGATGGCCAAGCGTTCGGGATCATGCACCACCTCTTCAAAACAGTTCACATAAATATAATCGTTGCCGATGCCGTGCATTTTCGTGAATTTCATGCCGCTGCCTCCTTTCGGGCTTTTCTTCCAATCTATGCTGCTTGGGAAAAGAGAGTTCAGAGTACAGAGTGCAGAGTTCAGATTGATTTGGTTTACAATCATCAAGTGCGATAAAGCAAACAACTATATCATCTGCACTCTGTACTCTGAACTCTGCACTCTCATTACATGCGTTCCGGCGCTGCCACGCCAATGAGGTACAGACCGGTCTTGATAACCTGGCGGGTGGCCTTCGTCAGTTCCAGCCGCGCGGCGGTGGCGGCGGGGTCGTCGTCCAGGATGCGGTGCTCATAATAATATTTGTTATACGCCTTGGCGATTTCGGTGGTCGCCCGGGTGACGATGGAGGGCTCGTTGCGCAGGCACGCTTCGCTGACCGTTTCCGGGAAGCGGGACAGCAGCCGCAGCAGGGCCTGGGCCTCGTCGTCGGTGAGGGCGGCGTAGTCCGGCGCGGTATTGATTTCCGGCGCTTTGCGCAGCACGGAGCAGCAGCGGGCGAAGGTGTACTGCACGTAGGGGCCCGTTTCGCCGTCGAAGTTCAGCGCCCGATCCCACCAGAAATCAATATCCTTGATGCGGTTGTTTTGCAGCGTGGCGTACACCACCGCGCCAACGCCCACCTGGCGGGCCACTTCTTCCTTGTTTTCCAGGTTGGGGGATTTTTCGTTGATGATCTCCAGCGCCTTTTCCTGCGCGCGGGTGAGCAGCTCGTCCAGCAGCACCACATGGCCCTTCCGGGTCGCCATGGCCTGGCCCTCGTAGGACACCATGCCAAAGGACACGTGCTTCATCTGATCCTTTGCCCAATCGTAGCCCATCAGCTCCAGCACCTTGAACAGCTGCTTAAAGTGCAGGTCCTGCTGGTACGCCACGATATACAGGCATTGGTCGAAGTGGTAGGTTTCCTTGCGGTAGATGGCGGCGGCGAGGTCGCGGGTATGATAGAGGGTCGCGCCGTCGGATTTGAGGATCAGGCAGGGCGGCATATCGTAGGCTTCCAAATCCACGATCTTGGCTCCGTCGGAGTCCTTGAGCAGCCCTTTTTCCTCCAGCATTTCCACCACGCGGCCCGTCTTGTCCGCGTAAAAGCTTTCCCCGGCGTAGCTGTCAAAATGCACGTCCAGGATGTCGTACACCCGCATGGCGTCCTTGAGCGTCACTTCCTTGAACCAGTTGAAGATTTCGAGGGCTTCCTTGTCGCCCTCCTCGATCTTCTTGAACCAGGCGCGGCCTTCGTCCTCCAGCTCGGGATGCTCGGCGGCTTCGTTGCCGAAGCGGACGTACAGCCGGGTCATTTCGTCCACGCCGCCTTTTTCCACCGTTTCCTTGTCGCCCCATTTTTTGTAGGCGCAGATCATCTTGCCAAACTGGGTGCCCCAGTCGCCCAGGTGGTTGATGGACACGGTGTGCCAGCCCTGGAAATCATAAATGCGTTTCAGGGAATTGCCGATGACGGTGGTGGAAAGATGGCCCAGATGGAAGCGCTTGGCGATGTTGATGCTGGAATAGTCCATGCACACGGTTTTGCCCTTGCCGTCCTCGCTGCTGCCCCACTTTTCCGGCGCGGCCATGATGGCGGACAGCATCTCCCGGGCGAAGTTTTCCCGGTTAAAAAAGAAATTCAAATAGCCGCCCACGCATTCCACCCGGGCGATTTCGGGCCGCTGTACGCTTTCCGATAATTTCTTGGCGATCATGGGCGGCCCCATCCGCAGCGCTTTGCTGAGCTTGAAGCAGGGAAAAGCATAGTCCCCCATGGCCGGGTCCGGCGGCACTTCCAATAAAGCCGCCAAATCCTCCGGCATCCCCTGCGCGTCCGGAAACGCGGCGTTCAGCATTTCTTTCGCCAGGTCGGCGATGCGCTGTCTCATATCCATAAACTCTACGTCCTTCCTTCCCCTTCGGTAAAAATCGAATTACGCTTCATCTTACCATATTCTGCCCCGTTTCGCAACGGACAAAACCCGAATCCTGGAAAAAGATCAAGAGCCCGCCTGAAATGGACGCGGAAAAACGACGAAAAAATGAAAATGGGAGGAAATGCATTTATTTATAAAATCATGCATTTCCTATAAAAAGGGAATGCACCGGATCACTGGGGAAAGGCTGGCTTTTCCCGGCGCCGCCTGCCGGGGAGAAAACGCGAGAGAAATGACTGGAAATACTAAACGTGTATAATAATACAATTGCAAAAACTTCATCGCATCCACCGGAAAACGTTTCCGTTCAAATGAGGCCAAAACGTTGGAAAACGCCGTGAAAAAAAGAGAAATAATTTGCAAAAATCCCTTGAGAAATCTTCCGTTTTGGTATAAAATACTAAGCGGGTTACTATGATGTTATGTGCATGATTATTCCCAAATAATGGGAAAAACAGCATAGAACGTCATTTCCAATAATTTCAGAAGGTGAAGAGGAACAACCGAGTGAAGCGAGATAAACTCGTTTGGAGGGGTAGCAGAATGAAGCAAAATGGATTGCGCAAATGGATCAGCCGGGGAATCGCCGCTTTAACGGCCGGGATGCTGGCGTTCTCCGCGGGCGGAATGAACGCGGGTGCTTTTGCGGAGAGCTGGCCGAACTGCGGCCTGCCGGAGCATGTCCATACGGACGAATGCTTTGAAACAACGCTGATTTGCGGAAAGGAAGAATTTGGGCCTGAGTACGCGGAGACGCGCTATTTCATTTCCAATTTTGCGACCCATGCCCACACGGAGGACTGTGTGGACAGCGAGGGCAACATTCGCTGCGGCATCGCGCAGCATACTTATTTCCATGTGCACAATCAGTATTGCTATGATGACGCGGGCAATCTGGTCTGCGGTCTGGAAGAAATTCCGCGGCATGAGCATTCTGATGCGTGCTATGCTGACGAGGGAATGCTGGTTTGCGCTTACGCGCAGATGCATGAGCACACCGAAGCCTGCTATGGATATGTGGACGGCAGGTGGGTCACGGTTTGCGGATACTTTGCCGTGCCGGAGTTTGTTTGCAGTGAAGAAAACTGGGTCACGGAGGCTTACCTGATCGGCACCCACTTCCATACTGACGCCTGCTATGGAAAGTCCGACGTTCCCGTCTGCGGAATGCAGGAGCATATTCATACGGACGAATGCTATCAGGCGGCGCTGCCTTCCGAACCGGAAGAAACAGAATTTGCCGAAACAGCCGTTCAGGCGGCCGCTTACGAGAGCGCATATCAGGAAAATGAAACCAGCCAGCCGGAAACAAACGGTGAAGCTGTCTGGACAGCGGACGAAACGGACGGCAATCCGGCGAGCGAGGAAACCGTTCAGCAGACGCCGGAAGCCGCTGCCGCTGAACCCATGCCGCAAGCGCAGCCCGCAGAAGAACAAGCGCAGCCGGAAATTGTGGAAGCGGCCGCGGAGCAGGAAATCCAAATCAGCGACGAGCAGACTTTTGCTGACGAGATTCTGCCGATCGTTGAAGAAACCGTCGATCAGGCCCCTGTTCAGCAGGAGCCCGAGGAGGAAGCCCCTGAAGCCGTACCGGAGACCCAGCCCGCGGAAGAACAAAACGTGACGGAAGAACAGCCTCAGCCGGAAGCTGTGAGCGAATCCACGGAGCAGGAAATCAAAAACGTTGAGGAAGAAACCTTTGTTGATGAAATTCCGCCGATGATTGAGGAAGCGCCCAGCCAGGCCCCCGCGCCTGCGGAAAAAACGCCTGAACCCGCGCCCCAGCCCCTGCCGGAAGCCGCCGCTGTTCCCACGGAGCAGGAAAGCGTAAACATCGAGGAACAAACCTTCGTTGACGAAATCCTGCCGATGATTGAAGAACCGAGCAGCCAGGAGGCCGCCCCTGTTCAGCAGGAAGCGGTTGAAGCCCCCCAGCCTGCGGAAGAACCGAGCCAGCCGGAAACTGTTGTGAGCGAACCCTCGGAGGAGGAAAGCGGCGAGGAAGAAACCTTCGTGGATGAAATCCTGCCGATGGAGGAAAGCCAGCCTGCGGACAATTTTGAGCCCGCAGAGGCCGTAAACAACAGCGACAGGAAAGAAACGTCCGCCGAGGAAATTTTTGCGATCGTTGAACAGGTGAGCAATCGGGTTTCCGAGCCGGTTCAGGAACCGGTTACGGAAGAAGCGGTTGAATCCATCCCGGAAGAACAGGCGGAAGAAACACAGCTTCCGGAAGAAGAACTGACGAACAATCAGGAAGCTGAATCTGTACAGCAGACGATTGTTGAAGAGACACCGGAAACTGAACCGCAGACCGATGCAGAGGCTGTAAGCGAACCTGCGGAGCCGGAAAATGGAAGCGGCGAGGAAGAAACCTTCGTGGATGAAATCCAGGCAATGGAGGAAAATCAGCCCGAACAAGCTCAGCCTGCGGAAGATCATGAACCCGAAGAGAAAAAAGAAACCTCCATTGAGGAGATTTTCGCAATCGTCGAGCAGGTAAGCAATCGGGTTTCCGAACCGGTTCAAGAAACGGAAGATCAGCCGGAAGAAGCCCAGGGCGAAGTCGAGGAAGCCCAGCCCACGGAAGAAGTTGACGAGCCCGAAGAAGCTCAGGGCGAAACCGCGGAAGCACAGTCCGAGGAAGAAGCAACTCAGCCCGAAGAAGCCCAGGGCGAAACTGAGGAAGCGCAGTCTGCGGAAGAAATTGAACAGCCCGAAGAAACTCAGGAACAGGCCGAGGAAGCGCAGCCTGAGGAAGAAGCGGCTCAACCCGAAGAAGCCCAGGGTGAAACTGAGGAAGCGCAGTCCGCGGAAGAAGTTGAACAGCCCGAGGAAGAACAAGCCGCGTCCGAGGAGCAGGAAAACAAAGAGGATGAACCGGAAGCCCAGCCCGCGCAGGTGATTCTGCCTGACGACCGGAAGGTGGACTTCGCGGTCACATGGGATGAAGCGGAACCGACCATTGGCTCCGTTGCGCATTTCAGCGCCATTCTGACCGGCTATGACCAGCTGGTTTATACCCTCCAGTGGCAGTGCAGCCAGGATGGTGAAAACTGGATGGATCTGGAAAACGCTGCCGACGAAACCATGGACATGGAAATCACCCTTGACAATTATGATTATTACTGGCGCGTGGTGGTCAAGGTCATGAATATTCAGGAAAGCTGACAATTACGCGGCGCGGCCGTACCTGATGAAAGCGGGTACGGCTCGCGTCATTCCCGGCATCAATAGCGAGAATGAAATGAACTGAATGAAGGGGTCAGAATACAATGAAGAATTTCGTTCATAAATTGTTGGCTTTTCTGATGGTGCTGATCATGCTTTTTGACGCGTCGCCTGTTTCAGCACTGGCGGAGGCATTGGAGGGCGCTGGCGATCAGGCGGCGCCTATTGTGACCGATGCCGCCGAACCGCAGAAGCTGAGTATCACCTTGCCGAAGGAGCAGCCAAAAGAGGCGCTCCATACGCTGGAAGCGGGGGAATATACCGTTACGCCCGTGGAAGTGCCTCCGATCGAGCTGAGCGTTACCCCTGTTGCGGTTCCCCAAACGCTGGATAATAACGCCGCGCCCGTCCGCGGCCTGTTAATGGCCGCTCCCCTCCAGGCGGAGGAGACCGCGGCCGACAGCAAAACGGAACAGAGCGATCTGCCGGAAAAAGAATCTGACGGTCTGACTGAAACACACCAGATCAGCGGCAGCGTTGCTTATGAAATCAGCCTGACGGAAAACGCCGCGACAAATGTTGAACAATATATTGTACCGGTGGATTTGAGCGCGAACCCCGTCGATCTGCTCAGCGGGGTGGATGATAAAGAAAACGCTGAAATCACGAAGGTTTCTTATACCCTCTATCATATCCATACGGACAGCGACGGCCAGACAACGGTTTCTGAACTGGAACAGCCCGACGTTGACCGCCGAAACGAAAGCATTCTTGGCTTCAGCTTCAAAACCGATAGCTTCAGCACCTTTGTGCTCAGCTATACGGTGGACTTTGTGTACATCGAGAAAAAGACAGAAATTTCCATTGATTTGGGAAATTTCCAAGCAAACAGTAACGAATTAGGACAGCTCCTCTATAAAAATA
>CADAKE010000075.1:10574-12842 GCA_902788445.1 uncultured Eubacteriales bacterium | reverse complement strand
GAACAGCTCGGTCATGAAGCTCTGGCAGAAGCGCATCACTTCGTTGTCGCTCTTGCCCTTGGGGTCAAAGTCGCTGCCGCCCTTGCCGCCGCCGATGGGGAGGGAGGTCAGGCTGTTCTTGAGCACCTGCTCAAAGCCCAGGAACTTGATGACGGAGAGGTTCACGCTGGGATGGAGCCGCAGGCCGCCCTTGTAGGGGCCGATGGCGTTGTTGTACTGCACGCGGTAGCCGCGGTTCACCTGCACCTTGCCCTGATCGTCCACCCAGGGAACGCGGAACAGGATGGCCCGGTCGGGCTCCACGAAGCGCTCCAGCAGGCCCTTGTTTTCATATTCGGGGTGCTTGTCAAACACCGGGCTCAGCGCCTCCAGCACTTCGCGCACAGCCTGCAAAAATTCCTTTTCATGGCCGTTGCGCTCCACCAGGCCGTTATATACCTTTTCTACATAAGCGTTCATTGTCGATGCCTCCTTGCATACAATTTGAAAACTACGGCCCCTATTATACAAAAACAGCCTTTCCCATGCAAGAGAAAGGCTGTACTTTGCTTGTTTTTCAGATGTTTTTTCAATGTATTTGCATGAGCTCAAAAATGATATTCATAGTAATAGAATGTGTCTGTGATCTGTTCGGTATAGAAGGTGTTATCCCCTTGTTCTTCCTGCCATTTCCATCCGTTTTTAGTTTCTGTCAACGGTTCATTGCCACCCCAAAAATCATAAGGAACTCCGTCAGGACTGTAATAAAACCCATAATAGCTGGTATTTGGCCCCATTCCGGCGCCTGCGCAGAAAAATTCCACAAAGCCATGGTCATGCAGCGTCACATCCCGGATACCTTTCTTTCCGTTCCAATCCTTTGCGTTTCCACTTTCGATGGCCTGCTCAATTTCCCGGTGATTTTCATGTACCAGTGAAACGATACGTTTTTTGCTCAGCCCATCATAACAGCCTGTCAATGCCAAGCACAGTGCAAGCAGCACAACAGGCAAGAAGCGTTTGCGCATATCAGGCATTTTCGTTCTCCTTTTCATAAATCAGAATATCCCCCGGCTGGCAGTCGAGCGCTTTGCAGATGGCGTCCAGGGTGGAAAAGCGAACGGCCTTGGCCTTGCCGTTTTTGAGGATGGACAGGTTCGCCATCGTCACGCCCACCCGCTGGCTCAATTCCGTCATGCTCATTTTCCGGCGGGCCAGCATCACGTCCAAATCCACACGAATCATGGCTTGCCCTCCTTCACACCGTCAAATCGTTTTCTTCCTGAAGGACTGCCGCTTTCTGCACCAGCCTGCCCAGCCCCCAGGCCAGGATGCCCAGGGCAAAGCTGGCCAAAGCGCAGAGGAGAAACAAGATAAATACCGGGCCAATGTCGAGATGGAACACCAGCCCCGGCGCGAAAACAGCGCCCAGCCACAACACGCCGTCCAGCGCCATGTACAGCGCGATGCGGCCCAGGCTCCGGGCGTTTTCGGCACAGAAGGAGCGCTCCTGTCCGATGCGCCCGCACACCCGGAAGTATTCCCACAGCCCCAGCAAAAACAGCGCGGCCACGCTCCACAGCCCGATCAGCCCCGGCCAGTACAGGGGCGCATACTCCGGGTACATCTGCCTCATTTCATTGGCCAGGACGGGCACGTAGACCCCAAATACGATCAAAATGCCCGCCGCCGCCATTCCTCCGGCCCCGATCAGGCATCGCGCGATTCTTTTCTGGTTCATTTTTTCGCCTCCTTACGATGCAAGGATAGCACAAAGCATTCTGCTTGTCAATATATTTTTATCGAAATTCGATAAATTTTATTTGATATTCAAAATATCAAAGAAATTGCGTTTTGGCTATTTACAATCGGCAAAAAAGCGGTATACTGAATTTGCGGGGATAGCCCGCAGAAAGGAAATTCAATGAAAAAAACCCTTGCTTTGCTTTTGATGGTTTCGTTGCTGCCGTTGACCGGCTGCGCGTCGGCGGAGGAAATCTCCGTGATGGCGACGTTTTATCCGGTGTACATTTTAGCGGAGAACGTATTGGACGGCGTGGAGGGCGTGACGCTCTCTTCCATGACGCCGCCTTCCACCGGCTGCCTGCACGATTACCAGCTGCTGACCAGCGACATGAAGGCGCTGGCGAAGTCCCAGGCGCTGCTGGTGAACGGCGCGGGGATGGAGAGCTTCCTGCCCGGACTGGAAGAGCAGTTTCCGAACCTCAAAATCGTGGACTGCTCCCAGGGCGTAGCGCTCATGGGTGAGGAACAGGACGAACAAGACCA
>CADAKE010000075.1:0-10502 GCA_902788445.1 uncultured Eubacteriales bacterium | reverse complement strand
GGACTGACGGAACTGCTGCCCGGCAGCGCAAACAAGATCGCCGAAAACGCCGAAGCGTACATTTCCAAACTGGAAGCCCTGGACGCGGAACTGCGCGAAGCCATCGCCGCGCTGCCCGAAAAACAGATCGTCACCTTCCACGAAGCCTTTCCCTATTTCGCCAAGGCGTATGGCCTGGAGGTGGTGGCCGTGGTGGCGCTGGAGCCGGACGAACCCATCTCGCCCCGGATGCTCAAGCGGGTGATTCAGCAGGTGAAGGACGCGGGCTGCCCGCCGCTCTTCTCCGAGCCGCAGTATGAAAACACCGCCCTGCGCACCATCGCCCAGGAAACCGGCGCGGCGGTGTATGAACTCGACCCCCTCGTGACCGGCGACGGCGCGCTGACTGCCTATGAGGATACCATGCATAAAAACCTGGCCGTTTTGCAGGAAGCGCTGAGCAATTGAAATGCGCAGAATATAAGCAAAAAATTGCACATTCGCAGATGGATTTGGCAAAGAATACCATGAAATTGCTTGAATAATACAGGCTTATCCTGTATAATAACCCATGTTCCCAAATAGAAAGGAGTGCAAACAACCATGCGTGTCGTCATTCAGGAAAATTACGATAAGATGTGCCTCTGGGCCGCGCATTACATTGCCGCTAAAATCAACAGCCACAAGGAAGAAAGGCCCTTCGTGCTGGGCCTGCCCACCGGTTCCTCCCCCATCGGCGTTTACAAGGAACTGGCCCGGATGAACCAGGCGGGGGAAGTGTCCTTTGCCAACGTGGTCAGCTTCAACATGGACGAATACCTGGGCCTGCCCCACGAGCATGACCAGAGCTACTGGTACTTCATGCACGACAATTTCTTCAATCACCTCGTGGACATGAAGCCCGAGAACATCAACATCTTGAACGGCATGACCGACGACCCCGAGGGCGAATGCGCCCGGTATGAACAGAAGATCGCTTCCTACGGCGGCATCGACCTGTTCATGGGCGGCATCGGCGTGGATGGCCATATCGCCTTCAACGAGCCCTTCACCAGCCTGTCCTCCCGCACCGGCGTGCGTTCCCTCACCACCGACACCCGCATCGTGAACAGCCGCTTCTTCGGCAACGACCCGGAGAAGGTGCCCGCCAAGGCGCTGAGCGTCGGCGTCGGCACGGTGACGGATTCCAAGGAAGTGCTGATTCTGATCAACGGCCACAACAAGGCCCGCGCCCTGGCCGCGACGGTCGAGGGCGGCGTGAGCCAGAAGTGGACCTGCTCCGCCCTGCAAATGCATAACGGCGCCATCATCGCCTGCGATGAAGCCGCCTGCGGCGAACTGACCGTGGACACCTACAAGTATTTCCTGGACATTGAAAAGGAAGAAAGGCTGTAAAGAATGCCACACAAAACCCCCATCCGCCGGGAACGGCGGGTGGGGGTTTTTGTGTGACTGCAATGATTTTGGGAGAAAGGGCAGTTTAAGTCAATGAGGAAAGTTCAGAGTACAGAGTGCAGAGTGCAGATGAGATAGACAACCAATCAGGCTTAAGCAGTACCTGCCAAAAGCCGCCTTGCCCAGGCAGGCAAGTTCATCAACTTAAGGCGAAACAATACCAACCAAGAGACTTATAACGACCAACGAACATTGTCATCCCGACCGAAGCGGAGGCGAGAGCCGCAGCGGAGTGGAGGAACCTGAGAGAAGAACATTCAACCAAGCAATGCTATACCCAGCTTTCAGGTCCCTCGACTACGGTTCGCGTCCCGCTCACCTTCGCTCGGGATGACAATGTAGGGTATTAATTGAAAAGTTTCTTCGTCATTTTCTTTGCTATTTCTCTTAAATCGACGACATTGCCCTCAAGGGGAAGGCTTTTGGACGGTAGATTATCTGAACTCTGAACTCTGCACTCTGTACCCTAATCCCTATTCCCTTTTCCCTTGTCCCTGACTTTACCTGCCAACCACCGGCGTCCAATAGGTCTGGTTGTAAATGTCGGTGAAGCGGTAGGTAACGAGGGCCTTGTTCTTGTCGGGCAGGTAGACGTTGCTGACCTGGAGTTCGCCGCTGACGGTAATGGGGTTGCCGAAGCGGTAGCTGTCGTTGAAGTTCTGCTGATAGTCGTACAGGTCGGCCAGGATTTCGATGGTGTCGCCGTCCTGGATTTCGTCAATGGCCTTGGCGACCGCCTCGATCTCATCGTCGTACACAGCGCGGGCCCCGGCCACATAGCCGTTTTCGTTCTCGTTGTCGAACACGATCAGCAGGTCGACCCGCTGGCCGTTCAGCAGGGCGGGCACGCGGCCCGTGATGATCCAGCCGTCGTTGTCCAGGTATTCGGCGGTTTCGCGGTAGTAGGGCACGGGCTGTCCGTTCAGCGCCAGCCAGGTGCCGTCCATGTCGGCCACCATGCGGCCCTGCTCGTCGAAGGTGAACAGGTTATCCAGGCCCAGGTCGACGTAGCCTTCGCCATTGTCGTAGAACACGTTCTGGTCAACGCCGGTGACCAGCGCCCAGTTTTCGGGCTTCATGTCCAGCACGTAAGCGCCGTTGTCCTCGACGAAGCGCAGGGCGGAAGCGTCCAGCAGATTGTCCGCCAGGAACGCCGTCAAATCGCTATCAGAAAGTTCCCGGTCAGTAAGGAAGCCGCTGTTGTCGCCGGTCAGGCCGATACGTCCATATCCGCCGCCCAGGAAGGAGGACAGCAATTCGCCCACCAGGTCGCCGGAAGAACTGCTGCTGGAACTGGAAGAAGCGGAGCCGCCCAGCAGATCGAACAGGGAAGGCAGCGCGGAGGAGGAACCGCCGTAGCTGACCGCCTGGCCGCTGGCCTCTACCTGGGCGAAGGCGCGGATGGCCTTGGCGTAATCAGCGTCCATGCCGATGGCGGCATAGGTGCTGACGGCCTTATCCACGTTGGACATTTTCTTGTAGGGGAAGTAGATGCTCAGGCCGTAGGCGCTGGAAATGTTGCCCGTGCGGTTGTACTTGACCGCGGACTGCAGGACCTTCGCCAGCGCGGCGCTCTCGGTGGTGTTCAGCTTGTTGCACAGGTCGGTCAGGTCCACCATGTCCACGCTGGCGGACGTGCCGAATTCGCGGCTGCCGTTGCGGGCGTTGGATACGGTCTTGTACTGCTGCCCGGTCACGAGGGCGGACACGGACTGGGAGAAGGACTTGAGCTTGCTGGGCACGGTGTGCTCCAGCTCGGCCAGGTCGATCATGGACAGGGTGGTCTGCTGCCCGCGGCAGGAGCGGCTGCATTCCGCCACGAAGTCGTCGCAGATTTGCTTGCCGATGTCCAGGGTTTCCATGGAGGTGTTTGCCGCCCAGGCGGTGAGCCAGTTGGTATAGTACCATCCGACGCCGGGCTCGGTTTCCTCGGAGGCGATCAGGTAGTCGGCGTACTTGCTGCACATCATGGCGTTTTCAACGGTCGCCATCAGGCAGGTGTCAAAGCCGATGAAGTCAAACTTCACGCCGCCGTCCTGGAACGCCTGGTTCAGCCCCGCCAAGCTCATGGAACCGGTGCGGGGATTCTTTTCGTCGTAGCCGTAGCCGCTGACGGAACCGGAGCCGTGATCCCACAGGATCAGGGCGTAGCGGTTGGCCTTGAAGTTTTTGGCGCAGTATTGGATAAAGGAAGAAAGCGTGGACGGGCTGGTCATCGCCCCGGTGCCCGCGTTGTCGTTCAGGGATTTCAGGTTGCCGTTTTCGATCTGCCAGATCTGGTTGACCCGGCTGGAAATCTTGTTGTTTTTCCAGGCCGTCGCGCCGCCGGTGTACACGATCACGCGCAGGTTCTTGCTGAGCGTCGCGTTCAGCATTTCCTGCAAATCGCGCGTCGCCATGCCGCTGCGGCTTTCCAGGTCAGCGCCGCACATATACACCATGAGCGTGACCTTGTCCTTGTTGCTGCCCACGATGGCGGTGTACTTGTCGCGGCTGCCAGAGGCCACCTTACGGTTCAGCGTACCGGTGTAGGAAGACGTCGGCGTGGTCTGGGTCAGGTTATAGGCGTTATAGGTGCTGTCGGAAGCGCCGTAGCCCGTCTGGTTGCTGAACCAGCTGCCGCCCAGAATATCCTGGAGAGAATCGGAGCTGTAGCCGCCGAGCAGTCCGCTGAGCAAACTGCCCACGCCGCCGGAGGATGTAGAGGAAGACGTGCCGCCCGCCAGTTCATTGAGCATGGAGCCCAGGCCGGAGGACGAAGTGGAGGAACTGCTGTTGGAGCTTCCGCCGCCAAACAGGCCGCTCAGCCCGCCGCCACCGCCCAGGAGCAGCACCGCCACCACGGCGATGATGATGAGCAGCGGGCTTTTGCCGCCGCCGGAGGCACGGGTGGTCTGGTTATTGGACGCGGGCGTGCCGCCGCCGAAGGACTGCTGGGGGCGCGCCTGTTGGGTCTGCTGCGGGCGCTGCTGGGTTTGCTGGGGCCGCTGCTGGCTCGTAAAAGGATTCGTCTGCTGGGGCCGGGCCTGCTGCTGATTCATAAAGGGATTGGGGCGGCTCTGCTGTGTGCCCGCGGTTTGGGGCTTTGCCTGCTGCGGCGCGCTGCCCGTGCCCGTTCCCTGGGTGTTCATGCTGCCGACGGAATGACCCGTCACCTGCTTGGGACGGTTGAGGGGCGTCTGCACGGGACGGGCGGTGGCGCGCTGGGCCGTTCCGCCCTGCGCCTGCTGTTCCTTACGATCCTGATACCCCTGCTGGTCGCCCACCGGGCCGTTTCCCAGGCCAGGGCCCTGGGTGTTCATGCTGTCGGCGCTCGCCGTGCCGGTCACGTTCTTCTTTCGATTCAAGGGGCCTTTGCCTTGCATTTTCATCCCTTCTTTATCGGTATTTTTCTTTTCGCAGGGGAACCCTGCTTTCTCTCCCGCTCATTATAACACGAATCCCGCCCCGCGTCACGGGGGAAAATCATATTTCTCATTCCGCCCCCGAAAGCCTTCCGCGGAAACGGGAAACGCGCAGATAGAAATATCTGGAAAATGAAAAACAATTGTTCATTTTCTGTAAAAAAACTGAAAAAAACTTTCAAAAGGGATTTGCGGCGCGGGGGTTTTGTAGTATAATGAATCTGTAAACCCATGCGAAAGTGAGGGCGGTTCGGTTTGACAGGTTTCTGGGAGCAGGTGCAGACCTTTTTTTGGAACATCATTCATCGGCCCACGTGGATCGATTATCTGGATATTGCCATTATCGCTTTTTTGATTTATCAACTGGTAAAAATCACGCGGCAAACCCGGGCTATCCAGGTTTTAAAGGGCCTGGCGATCATCATCGTGGCCAGCTACGCGAGCGAACTGATCGGCCTGACCACGCTGAACTGGGTGCTCAGGAGCATCCTGAACAACGGCGTGATCGCGCTGATGATCCTGTTCCAGCCGGAGCTGCGCAAAGCGCTGGAGCAGATCGGCCGCACCGCGAAGCTGGACCGTTCCGCCCAGCGGGACGAAAGCGAACGCATCGTGGACGAAATCACCCAGTGCCTGCTGCGGCTCTCCCGCCGCCGGGTCGGCGCGCTGATCGTGTTTGAACAGCAGACCGGCTTAAAGGACATTACCGAGAGCAGCGGCACCGAGATCGACTCCATCATTTCCGCCCCCCTGCTGGAAAATATTTTTGAGCCCAACACCCCCCTCCATGACGGCGCGGTCATCATCCGCGGCCAGCGCATCGTGTCCGCCGCCTGCGTGCTGAACCTGGCGAGCGACAACCGCGCCATCAGCCGCGACCTGGGCACCCGCCACCGCGCGGGCGTGGGCGTGACCGAAACCACCGACGCCATCGCGCTGATCGTGAGCGAGGAAACGGGCATCATCTCCATGGCCCGGGGCGGCAGGCTGACCCGCCACCTGGACGCCGAAGGACTGCGCAAGGTGCTGCGCGAAATGTACCATGAGGAACACACCCGGCTGTGGCGCTTCACCCACCACCTGCGCGGGGAGAAGAAAGGAGGAACGGGCAATGATGAAGAATGACGCCGCGCCCACTCCCTCCGAAGAAAAAGCAAAGGCAAAAAGCCTGGGGAAAAAACTGCTGGACGCGCTCATCCATAACTGGGGCTGGAAGCTGGGCAGCATCGCGCTGGCCATCTGCCTTTGGGGCGTGCTGATCACGCAGGACAGCGCCCTGCCGCGCACCAAAACGATCGAGGACGTGCGCGTGTCGGTCACCAATTCGGCGGTGCTTCGCTCCAACGGACTGATCGTCGTTTCCGGCCTGGAGGATGTGAACACCGTGACCCTGCGGGCCAGCGTGCCGCAGAAGAACTACACCGCCGCCGCCGCCGCGAACTACATCGCCCGGCTGGACGTGTCCCAGATTCAGACGGCGGGCGAACAGACCCTGAAAATCACCGCCACCGCCGCGAACGCCGCCCAATACGGTACCGTGCTGGAGGTCGTCAACCCCGATGTGAAGCTGGTCGTTGAGGAATACGGCACGCTGTCCGGCGTGCCGGTGGAGGTGCGCAGGACGGGCGAAATCCCGGACGGCATCTACGCCACCGCCGTGACCCGCAGCGTGGATTCCGTGGATATCAGCGGGCCCAAATCGTTGGTGGAGCAGGCCGTGCGCTGCGTTATCAATTACGACCAGAGCACCCTCAGCCTGAACCGCAATCCCAATTCCGTCAGCCTGCCCTTCTTCTTTGAGGACGCGGAGGGCAATGTGCTGGACAGCACCAACTTTACCGTCAATCCCCGCGGCTCCGCCACCTCCATCCAGCGCATCACCGTCACGCAGAACGTGTATGCCATGACCCGCGTGAAGGTGGACGAAAGCTCCCTGCTCAAGGGCGAACCCGCCGAGGGCTACGCCATCAGCAATATCCGCGTGATCCCCACCAGCATCACCCTGGCGGGCAGCGAAGTGGCTATCGCCCCGTACCGGGAAGAAGGCGCCGCCCTCTTCCCCTATGACCCGGTGGATATCAGCGGCCAGAGCCGCACCGTGAGCCAGCTGCTGTATCTGAACACCCCGAACAACATGGATTATATCAGCAACAACACGGTGCAGGTGGTGGTCACCATCCTGCCCGAGGAATTTGTGAAGCTGTCCACCGACAGCAATCCCTGAGCAGCCATGAACCGTTTTGCGAATTCTTTGTTTACCCTGCTCTTTGGCTGGGCGCGCGGCGTGATCCAGCAGGTCTGGGTTTCCTCCTCGTCCGGGCATTTCAGCGGCTTGTTCGTGTGGCTGGGGAAAAACTGGGTTTGGGTGGCGCTGGCGCTGGCGCTCATTGGCACCGCCGTGGACATGCTGGTGTGGCTCTTCCGCTGGCAGCCTTACCGGGTGTGGCAGACGCGGGCGCGGCATTTGACGCGCATGTTCAGCTCGGGCAAGACTTCCCGCGACAGGCGTTTTGCCAAAGGCTACCAGGGCGGCGTCGCCCTGGATATGGCCCAGGAGGAAGCGCCGCAAAATGACCCGCCGCCAGACCCGGAATGGGACGAGCAGGCGTGGAAAGCCTTTGAAAACCCGCAGCCGGAGGATACCAGATCGTTTACCGAAGAACTGATGAAAAACGCCGACTTTGGCGGCACCGCCCGGGAGCGCCAGGGCCGCTCAAAAAATAACGCGGCTGAGAAGGATGAACCCTCCGCGCTGGTGACGGCGTCCTGGCTGAGCACGGCGTATCAGAACAAAGCCGCCTCCGCCACGGTGCGCAAGCGGCGCAGTGAAAAATACGATAAAAAGAAACCGGGCTGGACGAACCGGCTGATGATCCCCGAGGTGGAGGAGGATTCCCTGATCGACGGGCTTCCCCCGGCGGTGGATCGCCAGCGGGCGTTTCACGACCCGGTGTACCCCATGAAAAACAATGCCGATACGGACTGGCAGACCGCGCCGGGCGGCCAGCCTGCGGAGGAGAATTACAAACGATGAGCGAACGGATCGTCCCGCCTTTCCCGCAAGGATGGATCGAGCAGCTGAAGCCCCTGCTGGGGCGGACGCTGCCCGATTTTTTGCATAGCTTCGATTTGCCTCCGGCTCGCGGTCTGCGGACGCGGCCCGGCATCGCGCCGCCCAAGGAAGCGGAGGAAAGGATTCCCTGGGCGGAGAACGGGTATTATCTGCCGCTGGACTCCGCCGCGGGCGCGCATCCGCTCCACGAGGCGGGAGCCTATTATTTGCAGGAGGCCAGCGCCATGGCGGCGGCCTCCGCGCTGCATCCTGTTCCCGGCGACAGGGTGCTGGACCTGTGCGCCGCGCCGGGCGGAAAAAGCACGCAGCTGGCCGCGTACCTGAACGGCGAAGGATTGCTGGTGTGCAATGAGCCGGTGTTCAGCCGCGCGCAGATTTTGTCCAGGAACATCGAGCGCATGGACGTGCCCAACGCGGTGGTGGTCAGCCAGCTTCCCGAGGAACTCAGCGGCAGGTGGCCGGGATTCTTTGACAAAATCCTGGTGGACGCCCCCTGCTCGGGCGAGGGCATGTTCCGCCGCCATCCCGAAACGCGGCTGGAATGGACGCCCGCGTCTCCGGCGGGCTGCGCTCAGCGGCAGCTTCATATCCTGCGGAACGCCGCGCTGATGCTCCGTCCCGGTGGCCTGCTGGCTTACAGCACCTGCACGTTCAATTCGATAGAAAACGAAGGCGTGATCGACAGCTTTTTGCGGGAGCATCCCGCCTTTTCTCTCCTTCCTTTTTCGCTGCCCGGCCTCCCGGAAAGCGACGGCACGCTGCGCCTCTGGCCGCACCAGATTCGCGGGGAAGGGCATTTTGTGGCGTTGCTGCGGAAGGACGAAGAAGAAGCGGCGGCTGCCCCGGTCAAAAAAAAGAAAGGGCAGGACGCGCCTGCCCTGCCGCCCGTCGGCAGGGACGAAGCCGCCGCTGCCGACGCTTTTCTGAAAGACCATTATTCCGGCCTTTTTCACGCCGACGCGCTGTTCGCCGGAAAAATCGTCCAGCTTCCCGACGCTGTTCCTTCCCTGCAAGGAATCAAAACCCTGCGCGTCGGCCTTCAGCTGGGAGAAATCAAGGGCAGGGTGTTTGTGCCCGACCATGCGCTGGCCCTCTGTCAGCCTTCCCGGCACAGCGTCCAGCTTTCGGAAGAAGAGGCGCGCCGCTACCAGTCCGGCCAAACGCTGCCCGCGCCCGATTCCCCGCGCGGCTTTTGCACCCCGACCCTGGGCGGTCTCGCCCTCGGCTGGGCAAAGGCCAGCGATGGGATACTGAAAAACCATTATCCAAAGGGGCTCAGGCGTCCTTTCATCTAAATCCCCGGCGGTTTTCACGGCGCGTCGGAAAGCTGGCCGCGCGGTTTTTGTCAGGTTCCCAATTCCAGCGGATGCTTCCGGGAGGACGGAACGGGAATCTGCCGCACGTCCTCCGGGCAGTTTTCCAGCAGGTTCAGCATCCATTCCTTCACCACGGTGCGGGTATTTGCCTCCCGCCATTTCCCACAGTTTTCATCCGCGAGCAGGATCGCCGCTTTTTCCGGCGTCATTTCGCCGCCCGCGAACAGCATGAACGCGGAGGCGAACCATTCGATAGCGGCTTCGTCGTCGGCGTAAGGAGTGGCCGTCAGCGTGCCGCGGGCCATGCTGCGGCCCAGGGCGTAAGCGTTCTCCCGCAAAGCAAGATAAACGGGCGACTGGGCGTCATAAAGCTGCTCCGCGCGCCAGCGAAAGCCGTCCCGCTCCCGTTCCACAATCCCCGCCCGTCCGGGATACGCCTGGGGCTGCCCCACGGTGATTTGCCGCAGGCCGTCCTGCTCCGCCGTGGCAAACCCGTGATCATGGCCGCATAAATACAGGCCGACCCCGTAGGCGGAAAGCATCTGGCTCAGGGCATACGCGCCGGGGGTGCGCCCGTTCCGCTCCCGCGGCAGGATGGGATGATGCCCGCAGGCCAGAACCAAAGTGCCATCCGGCAGCGCGTCCAACACCTCCTGAACCCATTTCAGCGTGCCGCCGCTGATTCCGCCGTCCGGCTCAACAAAAGACGCCTCATCAAATTTGTTGGTATCCAGCATCAGCAGGCACGTGCCTTTCCGCGTCCGGACGGCATAGCTGGCCGTGGACGTATCCCGGCTGAAAGCCGCGTTCCATCCGTAGGCGGCGAACAGGGCGCTGTACTCCCCCGGCCCCATGCGGGCGCTGTAATCGTGGTTGCCGGGAATGATATACACCTCCGCCCCGGTCTGCTGATTGATTTCCCGCGCCCATTCCAGAACACAATCTTGTTCTTCCGCATGGGTGTTGTTGGTGTTGTCTCCCAGGAACAGAACCGCGTCCTTTCCCTTCGCCGCCTGAATCACCGCTTCGATCGCCGCCGCGTGCGCCTCTGTTTCCTGGGTTAAATGGGCGTCGGAAATCACCAGGAGGCTCTCCGCCTCTGAACCCTCGCCCAAAGCAGCGGCGGCAGTTCCCAGCAGCGCCGCCAGCACCAAAAGAATCATGGGGAACAATTGCTTTTTTCTCATCCCGCATCGCCTCTTGTCACAGCGTTTTTCCAGAAACAGTATATTACTTCCTTACCAGGAAAGCAAGCCGTGAGCGGCAATTGGACAG
>CADAKE010000074.1 GCA_902788445.1 uncultured Eubacteriales bacterium | reverse complement strand
TTTGAACGGAAGCCCTAAGCGGGACAATGCGGCAGATGGGAAAACAATATGCTGAAATCGGCTCGCCCATGATTCCGGAGGAAGAAGCATGCCGCCATGGTGAATGGGCGGCGTGTGAGATCCTGAGCGTGTTTCTGCTCAAAAGCGCGTTTCCTTGAAAAAAAATTCCACAATTCGCTGATTTTTTCAGGATGATACTTGTATTTTTACCCAACGTGTGTTAAAATACCTTCTGTGCTATTTCAAGGAGGGACTGTTTACAATGAGCGCTATTGAAGTAATTCTGGACATTCTGATGGTAATTTCCGCCCTGGTCATGATCGTGACCGTTCTGATGCAGGACACCGAATCCGACGGTATGGGCGCTTTGACCGGCGGCAGCGAAACTTTCTTCGGCAAGAATAAAAACAATACCCTGGAAGGCAAGCTGGCTCTGGCCACCAAGGTTTCTTCCATCGTGTTCGTGGTGCTGGCGATTGTGATTCTGCTGGTGAAATAAGGGGGCAGTTTATCGCGCGGCTTTCCAGGGCTGACAGGAAAGGGTCAGCCCTTTCTTTGGGTTTTGGCGGGCCGTTTGCGGATGGAGTTTGTATGATTGTTTTAACGATTCAGAATTTGCGTAAAGCCTTCGGCGGCAACGAAGTCTTAAAGGATGTAAACCTCACGCTCCAGGATCACCAGCGGATGGGCCTGGTGGGCGTGAACGGCTGCGGAAAGACCACGCTGCTCAACATCCTGGCCGGACGGGAACACGCGGACGGCGGGAGCGTTTCCCTCATGAAGGGCCTGCGGGTCGGCTATATGGAGCAGCAGTACCAGCCGAGCGGCGACAGCACCGTGTTTGAGGAACTCAAGCAGGTGTTTGAGCCGGTGTTCGCAATGGAGGAAAAGCTGCGTGCCCTGGAGCACGAGATGTCAACGGCCAGTGAAGTGGAACTCAAGCGCATGGGGGAGACGTACACGCGCCTGAGCGACGCCTTTGAAAAGGCGGACGGCTACGCCTGGAAGTCCTCCATTCAGGGCGTGCTCAGCGGCCTTGGCTTTTCCAAAGAGCAGTATGACCAGCCTGCGCGGCTCCTGTCCGGCGGCGAACTGACCCGCCTCTGCCTGGCCAAATTGCTTTTGCAAAAACCCGATTTGCTTCTCCTGGACGAGCCGACGAACCATCTGGATTTATCCGCGCTGGACTGGCTGGAGCATTATTTATCCGATTATAAAGGCACGCTGCTGGTGGTCAGCCACGACCGGTATTTCCTTGACCATGTCTGCACCCACATTTCCGAACTGCTCCTGGGCACCCTGGAACAGTATACGGGCAATTACACCACGTACATGACCCAGCGGGCGGAACGGTTTGAGATCCGGATGCGCGCCTGGGAACAGCAGCAGAAGATGATCGCCCGGGAAGAAGCCATCATCGCCCGGTATAAATCCTTCAACCGGGAAAAATCCATCAAGGCCGCGGAAAGCCGCGAAAAGCGTCTGGAAAAGGTGGAGCGCTTGGAACGCCCCGAGGACGAGCACCAGGTGCGCTTCCGGTTCGAGGCCAAGCGCCGCACCGGGGACGACGTGATGTTCATCCGGGATTACAGCAAATCCTTTGGCGACAGAACGCTGTTCAAAAATGTGAACCTGTCTCTCCGGGCGGGCGATCGGGTGGCGCTGCTGGGCCCGAACGGTATTGGCAAATCCACCCTGCTCAAATGCCTGATGGGCGAGGAAGCGCCCGACACCGGCTCCGTTCGCTGGGGCGCGAATGTGGACACGGGCTATTACGACCAGAAGCAGGAAAAGCTGCACCCGGAAAAGACCGTGCTGGACGAAGTGTGGGACGCTTTCCCGCGCCTGGAACAGAGCCAGGTGCGCGGCGCGCTGGGCCTGTTCCTGTTTACCGGCGAGGACGTGTTCATGCCGATCCACACCCTGTCCGGCGGGGAAAAGGGCCGGGTGGCGCTGACCAAGCTCATGCTCCACAAGGACAATTTCCTCCTCCTGGACGAGCCCACCAACCACCTGGACATGGACAGCCGCGAGGTGCTGGAGGACGCGCTGGAAAACTTCGAGGGTACCATCCTGGCTGTGTCCCATGACCGCTACTTTATCAACCGCTTCGCTACCCGCGTGGCGGTGCTGGGCGAGGATGGCATCAAAGAATACCTGGGCAACTTTGACGATTACATGGCCAAGGTCCAATGGGAGCAGGCGCAGCAGGGGCAAGACCCGCGCTTTGCCGAAATGACCCGCACGGAAGCCGGGAAGGAAAAGCGAAAAATCCGCCTGGCGAAGGAACAAATCAAAGCGCTGAAAGAAGCGGTGAAGCAGGCGGAAAAAACGATTACCGACACGGAAGCGGCCATCGAACGGCAGGAAGCGCTGATGGCAAGCCCGGAAGTGTATACCGTGCCGGAGAAAGCCGCCGCCGCCGCGAAGGAATACCAGCGGCTCAAGGACGCCCTGGCCCAGGCTTACACCGACTGGGAGGAAGCGGAGGAAGCGCTGACCGAGGCCGCGGAGGGATGAGGAATGAACGCAAAAATAGATATCAGCAGCGTCGTTTTGAAAACGGAGCGGCTGACCCTGCGCCCCTGGCGGCAGACGGATTTGGACGATTTTTACGAATATGCCAGCGTGGACGGCGTGGGCCAGATGGCAGGCTTTGTGCCCCATAAAAACAAGGCGGTATCTCAGGAAATTCTGAACCATTTCATCGAAAACAAAAAGACCTTTGCCCTGGAATATCAGGGAAAGGTGATCGGTTCCCTGGGCATCGAAAAATACAGGGAAGACCGCTTTCCTGAATTTGATCGTCAGGCGGGCCGGGAAATCGGTTATGTGCTCTCCAAGGATTACTGGGGAAAAGGCTTGATGCCGGAAGCTGTGCGGGAAGTCATTCGTTATTTATTTGAGGATGTTGGTGTGGACTTTATCCTGTGCGCCCATTTCCTCTCCAACCGCCAGTCCGCCCGGGTACAGGAAAAATGCGGTTTCCGGCATTACGGTTTCGGCGAATACCACACGCGTTTCGGCACGGTGGAGCCGGACGAAACGAACATCCTTACCAGAGTGGCATGGGAAAACCATGAAGGAAAATGATTTGAAAGGAAAAGGAACATGAAAAAACGGATTGGCTGCCTGATATGCGCGTTGCTGCTTTGCCTTTGCTTTTCGGTTTCGCTGGCCGAAGTCAAGGTGCACATCAACAAAACCCCGCCTGACGACTGGGCGGAGCGGGATTTGCTTCGCCTGATCGTGTTCAAGGTGACGCCCTGCGACGCGATGCTGCTGCAATGCGGCGGAGAGAGCATGATGGTGGACAGCGGCACGCGCAAATTCGCCCGCGTGCTGGAGCAGGCGTTGATCGAACTGGGCTATGGCGACACGGCGGACGGCCACGTGCATATGCCCATCCTGTTTAACACCCACCCCCACGACGATCATTTGCAGGGCTTCTGGCAGATGGTGCGTAACGGCATGACCACCGATCTGTTCATCACCAGCTTTTCTGAAAGCTACCGAAATGAAATGCAGCAGCAGGCGCTGAAAGAATTCACGGGCCGCGGCATTCCCATCCATGTTCTGGAGCAAAACGAGGAAATGACGCTGGGCGGGGCCAAGCTGCGGTTCTTCTGGTGGAACGGCGGGAACGACCCCAATGAACTGAGCTGCGTGACCCGCGTGGAATTTGGCGACACCAGCATTCTGCTGACCGGCGACGCGGTGGGCATGGCCCAGCATGGTTTATTGGAGCAGGTTCCGGCTGAATGGCTGAAAGCGGACATTCTGAAATCCCCCCACCATTCCTACACCGTCATGGTCAAAGACTTCCTGGACGCGGTGTCGCCCAAGTTTGTATTCAGTTCAAACACCCTGTACTACGCCCAGACCACACAGACCCAGGTCGAGGCCCACGGGGCGAAGTTTGCCACCAGCGCCAGCGGCAGGATCGTGCTGGAAACCGACGGAAACGAATGGTACATCTATCAGACAAAAGGACAAATTTAAATTAGATGGATGGGAGAGAGAAGCATGAAGGACTTTAACGTCGGCGTGATTGGCTGCGGCGCGATTTCCGGCAACCATTTTCACGCGATTGCAAAAACGGAAAACGCGGCGCTGCGGGCCGTGTGCGACATTGACGAAGCGAAGCTGCAAAAGGCCATGAAGGAGCAGGGCGTGGAGGGCTATACGGATTATCACGACCTGCTGGCCCGGACGGATATTGACGCGGTGCACGTCTGCGTGCCGCATTACCTCCACGCGCGGATCAGCATCGACGCGCTGCGGGCGGGAAAGCACGTCCTCTGCGAAAAGCCCATGGGCATGACGATTCAGGAAGCCCAGGCCATGAAGCAGGCGGCCAATGAGTCCGGCAAAACGCTGACCATCTGCTTCCAGAACCGCTATAACGGGGCTTCCCTGCGGATGAAGGAAATCATTGACAGCGGCGAATTGGGGAAAGTTACCGGCGGCAGCGCGTTCGTGTGCTGGGACAGGAACGGAGCGTACTACGCTTCCTGCCCCTGGCGCGGCTCGTGGAAAACGGAGGGCGGCTCCGTGCTCATCAACCAGTCCATTCACACGCTGGATCTTTTGCGCTGGCTGGCGGGCGGCTTTACCCTCAAACAAGCCACCATGACCGCCAAGCGCCTGGCGGATATCATCGAAACGGAAGACACCTGCGATATGCTTCTCGAAAACAAAGAGGGTGGCCGCTTCGTTTTCTACTGCACCAACTGCGCTTCCGATAACGAAAACATTTATCTGCACCTGAACCTGGAAAAAGGACAGCTGCATATGGACGGCGCGCGCCTGACGATCATCACGCCGGACGGCGCGAAGCTGGAGGATTTTTCCGTGGCTAAGGGCGTCGGCAAGGATTACTGGGGCGCGGGGCACACCCACTTTATCGCCGATTTTTACCACAGGCTGGGCGAAGGTCTGCCGCCCTTTATCACCGCCGACGACGCGCTGGAAACCACCCGCGTGATGGACGCGGCGTATCACGGCCACGCGCCGATCCGCGCAAGGCAGGACTGAGGAATACGAGATGAAAACCATTGACCTGTCCGGCCTGTGGCACTGCGAAATCCCCGGCTTTGCGGGCGATATGCGGTTGCCCGGGACGCTGGATGAAAGCTGCATCGGCTTTCCGGATGACCCGAAAAAGCAATGGAAAGCGGACGAGGTGGAGCGCATCGGCTTCTGGCATCCGGGCGATCCCATCGTGACCCGGCTGACAAGGAAGCATTCCTTTGAAGGCCAGGCGAAGATTTCCCGTACTTTCCAGTGGGAAATGCCGGAGGGAAAGCGGGTGTTCGTGGAATGCGAACGGGCGCGGCATCTGCGGCTGCTCGTGAACGGCAGGGAAGCGCCGCTGTTTTCTCCCGCCACGATCTCCACGCCTTATGTGTTTGAGGTAACGGGGCTGGTCACTGGCCGGGATGAATTCGTCTTTCTTTCCGACAACAGCTATCCTGGCTGGCCCCATGACGCCATCGTCTATTCCTCCGCCGCCACGGATGAAACCCAGACCAACTGGAACGGACTGCTGGGTTATGTGCGCATCCGCGTGGAGGAACCGGATTTTATTTCCGCTGTCCGTCTCTGGGTTTCCGACGAAGCGCGGGACGTGCGAATTCAGATTGAACTCTCCTTAACCAGCGATTGGGCGGGGGAAGTGACGCTTTCTTCACCTGCTTTCAGTAAGGAATGGAAAAGTCACGAAGGCTTACTGCGAGCCGGGGAGCGGGATATGTTGTATATTCATCTGCCGCTGAGGCCGGATGTAAAGCGCTGGGACACAGAGGAAGGAAATCTCTATTCACTCACGGTGTCCCTGGACGGGATGGAGCCCAAAACCGTGTCCTTCGGCGTGCGGGATTTCTGGGCGGAAAACGGCTACCTGTTCTTGAACGGACGGCGGATCTTCCTTCGCTCCGAAGCCAACTGCGCCGTGTTCCCGGAAACGGGATACATCCCGATGGACGCAGCAAGCTGGAAAAGCATCCTGCAAACATACCGGGATTACGGCGTCAACTGTATGCGCTTCCACAGCCATTGCCCGCCGGAGGCTGCGTTCATCGCCGCGGATGAAATGGGGATGCTCATGCAGCCCGAATTGTCCCATTGGAACCCGAACGACGCGTTTGCCAGCGAGGAAGCAAAGCAGTATTACAAAACGGAACTGACGCAAATCCTGCGGCATTTGGCAAACCATCCGTCCTTCGTGATGCTCACCTTTGGCAACGAACTGCAAGCGGACAAAGCTGGCCACGCGTTTATGGGTGATTTGCTCAACCAGGCGAGGGCGCATGATCCCACGCGGCTGTACGCCAATGGCTCCAATCCCCATTATGGCCAGCTTGGCGCGGACGCGGCCAGCGATTTTTACACCGCCATGGGTTATCGCGGGATGGAGATGCGGGCCACCTGCGACGGCATGACCGGCTGGCTCAACAAAAGCGCTCCCGACCTGCGGAAAAACTATGACGGCACCATGAAAGTCATCCGCAAAAAATCCGCCCAGCCCGTGTTTTCCTTTGAGGTGGGGCAGTATGAGGTACTGCCGGACTTTGGGGAAATCGACGATTTCCGCGGCGTCACCAGCCCGGAGAACCTGAAGCATATTCAGAAAAAGGTAATTGAACAAGGGCTTGCGCGGGATTGGCGGCGCATGGTGGAGGCCACGGGGGAAAGCGCATTGCTGTGCTATCGGGCCGAAGTGGAAGCGGCCTTGGGCACGCGGGAGTACAGCGGTATTTCCCTGCTGGGCTTGCAGGATTTTCCCGGGCAGGGCACCGCGCTGATCGGCATGATGAACAGCCATTTGCAGCCCAAGCCCTACGCTTTTGCAAAGCCCGAGCGCTTCCGGGCTTTCTTCCGGGACGCTCTGCCCCTGGCCCGGCTGCCCCGGTTTACTTTTACATCAGGGGAAACACTCGAAGCGGAAATCCAGTTCGCAAATTATGGAAAAAACAATTTTGTAGGAAGCTGTGTTTTGACGCTGGCCGGGAACGGCTTTTTCGCGGATGCTTCCCTGCCGAACCTTCGCGCGCCAGTCGGCAGACTGACAACGCTTGGGACGCTGCGCGCGCGCCTGCCTGGATTCGACAAGCCCGAAAAGCTGACGGTGACGCTGTCCTTTGGCGGAATCGAAAACGAGTATCCGCTCTGGGTCTATCCCGACGTGCAGCCAGTATGCCCGGAAAATGTGTACGAATGCCGGACGCTGGATGAAACCGCCCGGCAAGTCCTGGCGTCCGGCGGCTGTGTTTTTCTGGCCCCCGACGCCACGGCGGAAGCGCTGCCGCGCTCCATTCCGACGCAGTTCAGCCCGGACTTCTGGTCGGTCTGCACGTTCCCGCATCAGGCGGGCGGCATGGGCCAGCTGATTGACAGCGGCCATCCGCTTTTTCAAAACTTCCCCACGGAAAGCTACAATACCTGGCAATGGTGGCCGATGGCGTGCACGCGGGCCATGCTCCTGCCCAGCCGGATCGACGCCATCATCACGGAAATGGATTCCTACGCTTTCCTTCGGCCAATGGCAAAGCTGTTTGAATGCCAATGCGGCGGGGGAAAGCTGATGGTTTCCTCGATGGGCCTGCACAATCTGAACCAGCACCCGGAAGCCCGGGCACTGCGGCAGGCCATTTACGATTACATGGCTTCCCCGGATTTCACCCCGCGGCAGGAATTTTCCCTTGATTGGATCGAATCCCTGTTCCGATAAAAACAGACAGCCTGGCAGGATGCGTTCCTGCCAGGCTGTTTTGGTCGCTGGATTATCCCAACTGATACTGCCCGTCGCTCAGGCTTTCGATCTCCGTTTCATAGAACGCCCGCATTCCGCGGATCATGTAATCCACGTCCTGCACCCCGGCGGTTTCATAGCAGCTGTGCATGGCAAGCTGGGCCAAGCCGATGTCCAGGGTGTTGATGGACACATGGGAGCCGGAAATGTTGCCCAGCGTGCCGCCGCCCGCCAGGTCGGAGCGGTTGGCGTAGTGCTGCACGGGCACGCCCGCCTTTTCGCAGATGGCGTGGAACACTGCTTCGCTGACCGCGTCGGTGGTGTACTTCTGGTTGGCGTTGAACTTGACCACGATGCCCTTGTTCATCCATACCTGATTGACGCTGTCGGAGTATTCCGGGTGGTTCGGATGCACGGCGTGGGCGTTGTCGGCGGAGAGCATGAAGCTGCTCGCCAGGGCGGCGTAGTAGCTTTCCTCATTGCCGCCCAGAGAGAGCACAATGCGGCGCAGCGTGTCGCTCAGGAACGTGGAGTGCGCGCCCTGCTTCGTGGTGCTGCCCACTTCCTCATTGTCGAACACACAGCAGACGTTTACATGATTGCCCGGCTTCGCCGCTTTGAACGCTTCCAGCGAGGAAAAAGCGCATTCCAGGTCGTCCAGCCGAGGTGCGGACAGATATTCGTTTTTGACGCCCCAGACCGTGCCCGGCACGCGGTTGTAAAGGAACAGATCCGCGCCCAGTACGTCCTTTTCTTCCGCGCCGACAGCCTTGGCGATTTCGGCCTTGAAGGTGTTCTTCGCCTCCTGGCTGCCCCAGAGCGGGAAGGTGTCCACGGCGGGATTGAACTTGTAGCCGTTGTTGACCTCGCGGTTCATGTGGATGGCCACGTTCGGGATGATCGTCATGTCCCTGTCCAGGTTGACCAGCACGGTGCGCACGCCCATTTCGCCGCGGACAATCACCCGTCCTGCGATGGACAGCGGGCGGTCAAACCAGCTGGACATGATCATCCCGCCGTAGCGCTCGGTATCCAATTGCACGTACTTGTCCCGGACGGTCACTTCGGCGTTCTCCTTGATCTTGAAGGTGGGGGAGTCCGAATGGCTGGCAATGAGCTGGAACGCCCGGAAGGGCCCCTGCGGCAGGGTGAAGGCAATCACGCTGCTGCGGTTGCGGGTCACATAGTATTTCCCGCCGGGCTGCAAACGCCACGCCTCGCGCTCGGATAATGGCGTAAAGCCCGCCAGTTCTTTTTCGATCGTCTCGATCGCATGGAAGCTGGTGGGGCTTTGCTGGATAAAGGAAATCAGCTTTTGCGCCTGCAAAAGATCGTTTGTGTTTTCCTGTTCGCTCATGGGTGTCATTTCCTTTCTGTTCTGTGCAAGTCGAGTTTTCGCCTTTCATGATACATGATGGGCGCGGGAAAAGCAAGCGTGTTTTTTGATTGCTTTTTTTCTCGTGATGACAATTCCCTATTGACGCGCAGGGTATACGGCGCTATAATAGATACGAAAATTGCACAGACCACCTTTGCTTCTTCGGGGATGGGTGAAATTCCCTACCGGCGGTCACAGCCCGCGAACTGGACGGAAAGCCGTTCAGCCGATTCGGTGAAAATCCGATGCCGACAGTATAGTCTGGATGAGAGAAGAAACGGAGTGAAGCGCCTCCCGTGTTCGGCGCGTCCGTCCCTGAAAGCGAAGAATGCTGAAGGGGATGTGCCGAAAACAAGGAGGTATTTTTATGTCTGTCAAACCAAAGAAAACCAACATCTTCTCCACGCCCTACCTGACCCGCATGGCCATTTTGGTGGCCGTCGCGTCCATCCTGTTCATGATCGAAATTCCCGTGGTCGCGTTCTATAAGCTGGACTTGAGCAACCTGCCGGTGCTGCTGGGCGCGTTTTCCATGGGCACGGTGCCCGGGCTCATCATCTTGGCGCTCAAGAGCGTGATCGGCCTGCTGCACTCCTCCAGCGCGGGCGTGGGCGAACTGGCTGATTTCCTGATGGGCGCGGCGTTCGTGATTCCCGCCGCCGTAATTTATCACCGCAACAAGACCCGCAAAACCGCGCTCATCGGCATGGCCGTCGGCACGGTGTGCATGGTGATCGCGGGCGTGCTGGCGAACAAGTATATCATGCTGCCCTTCTACATGGGCGCGTACCACATGGATATGGACGGCATCCTGAAATTCGCCAATGTGGGCGGCGTGGACAGCGAATGGAAGCTGCTGCTGCTCATCACCGGCCCCTTCAACCTGCTCAAGGGCGTGGTGCTCAGCATCGTCACCGGGCTGATCTATAAGCCCCTGTCCCCCCTCCTGCACGCGAAGATAAAGTGATGGAAAAGGGAATAGGGATTAGGGAGTAGGGAATAGGGAATAGGGTGTAGGAGATAGAAGAGAAAAGAGAGAAGATGAAAGATTCCATCTCCTATCTTGTAACTCCTATCTAACCCCTCGTCCCTAATCCCTCGTCCCTAATCCCTCGTCCCTCATCTCACAATAAGGAAGAAGAATTATGCGGCCGATCTATCAGCTTTCCGGAATCGTGGCCCACGGGCACAGCAAGGGCCATACCGTCGGGATGCCCACGGCGAACCTGCCCTGCCCGCCGGGGGAAGGGCGTCCGCCTTTCGGGGTGTACGCCTCCCGCGTGACGGTGGGGGAAGGCCCGGACAGTAAAACCTATCTGGGCGTCACCAACGTGGGTCCGCGTCCGTCTGTCGACAGCGACCCGAAGCCGACCGTGGAGACCCTGCTCCTGGACTTT